>JADJHP010000004.1:300000-557486 GCA_016707525.1 Ignavibacteriota bacterium | reverse complement strand
GCGGATATCATCTTCATCAAGGGCGGGAACAACTCCTTCTCAGAGTCGCGCATGATCGATGGGATGACCTACGTCCATAACAAGGCCTCGGCGCTTGGAAAGCCCGTGGTCATCAACTACAGCATCGGTGGCCACTACGGACCGCACGACGGCACACGCACCTACGAGACGGCGATGAACTCCTTTGTTGCCACCCCGGGGCGGATCGTCGTGGTGTCCGCAGGCAATGATGGGAACGGGAGCATCCATGTGGGCGGGAGCCTCGCCGGTGGCGCAACCGTGACCTTCACCTTCACGGTGCCAACGTACACGCCGACGGCGGGGACCGGCAATGATGAGTTCTTCTTCGATCTCTGGATGGGCTCGAACACGGCGGTGACAGCAACCGTGACATCACCGACCGGCGTGGAGTTCATGCGGGCGGCCGGCGAAACCGGGGACAGCCCGGTAACAACGGATGGAACGATCACGCTCTGGAATTACATCAGCACCCTCAACACCAAACGCAATGTGCAGTGCTGGGTGCATGATGCGACCGCCGCAACGCCGGCGCGCGGTTCCTGGACACTGTCCATCACGAATACCACGGCGTCGGCCCAGTCCTACGATGGATGGCTTTCGTCTCGTTCGGTCGGCGGATCGGCTGTCTCCGTTGTGGGAGGGGACAATGTGAAGACCGTGAGCATGCCGGGTACGTCGGCCGGCGCGATCACGGTGGCTTCGTGGGTCACCCGCTGGGGCTGGCCAGCCTATACCGGGTCGAACCGGGTGTACAGCGGTACGGACCGGACCTCGAACATCTCAAGTTTCAGCAGCATCGGGCCGACACGTGACGGCAGGGAGAAACCGGATCTTGCGGCACCGGGCCAGGGGATCATCTCCGTGCTCTCCACATCCGCTGACACCGCCGGCCAATCAGCCTACATCGTGCCAGGGCAGAAGCATTGGGTGATGCAGGGGACCAGCATGGCTGCGCCTCACGTGACCGGTGCGGCGGCGCTGTTGCTGCAGCATTCGCCATCGCTGACGGCTGTCCAAGCCAGGGCCGTGCTGACCGCCACCGCGGATGTGGATGGATCCACCGGCTCGACGTGGAATGCAACGTGGGGGTATGGCAAGATGGATCTTCTCGAAGCGCTGGCCCGGCAGCATACGCCGGGAGCGGCGATCACGCGAAAGACCTTTTCCTATGATGCCGCAACCATCAATGCGACGCTGGCCCTGACCGGGAGCGGCAAGCTCGCGGTACGTTTCACGCCGGATGTCACGGGCCGTCTCACCGCTGTGGTGGTCAATGCGACAACGATCAACAACCGGCCGATCATCGGGAACGGGCCTCTCCGGTGTGAAGTCTTCACGAACAGCGGCGGGAATCCGGGTACCAAACTCGGAACAACGGTACAGCATCCCCTGCAGATGCTGAACGCCGGGACCCCCAACTATGTACAGATGCTCGGCACCGGCGTGTCCGTGACCGGCGGCACGGACTACTTCATCGTGCTCTCGCAGACGAATGCGACGGACACCCTCATCGTGCGAACGGATACGGTCACCTCGGCGACGAGGTCGCGCGTCTGGAACGGGTCGGCATGGACGGGGCTTGCAGCGAACATCCGCATGGGGATGATGGTCGCGTATGGAAGTGGCGTAAGCGCCGTGGGGGAGGATGGCGGTGCAGCGGGCGATGTGCCGGGAACGTATTCCCTCGATCAGAACTATCCGAATCCATTCAATCCTTCCACGACCATTCGCTTTGCGGTGCCCGTGGCCACGCATGCGGTGTTGACGATCTATGACATCCTGGGGCAGCGGGTGGCAACGCTGGTGGATGACGAGATCGAAGCCGGCACGCATGCGGTGCAATGGAGCCCGGAGGGGTTGGCGAGTGGGGTGTACCTCTATCGAATGGAGGCAGGAAGCTATTCTGCCGGTAAGAAGTTGGTCCTGTTGAAGTAGGACGTTCGGCGTGGGGGCGGTGCATGCACCGCCCCTACAAGGTTTCGGACGTACCCATCAGGCACCACCCCTACAAAGTATCCGGCGTACCGGTCACGTACCTCCCCAACGCACTATGAGCCGTCTGCAGGCCGTGACAGGAACCGGCTCCCCTCCACACAGAACCTCCACGGCTTTTCTTTCCCCGTGTGATCCCGATACGCGGCGATGTGATGATACTGCGCGAAGGAACCGTGAGGCCCCGGTCTTCGATCCAGATCCGGTCGCCACACAGGTCCGTCCCATTGTCGTCACGCCCGATCTTCATGGCCTGGCAGAGTTTTGCCGGGCCACTGAGAAGTGTTGCCCTCTCCGACGCAGGGCGTGAACGGTGCCTTGCCATCGCAGAGACGCCATCACACGGTTCAAGAGCGCGCAGAAGCACCGCGCTGCCACTCCCCTCGCGCCCCGTCACGACGTTTGCACAAAAGTGCATCCCGTACGTAAAGTACACGTACAGGATCCCTCCCCCGAGGAACATCACCTGGTTCCGTTGGGTCGGGCCCCGGAATGCATGGCTTGCAGGATCGTCTGCGCCGTTGTATGCTTCGACCTCGACGATCATGCCGGACATGACCGTATGGCCGCGACCGGCGGACGAGGACCTTTCCGAGCAATTGCCGGGCGACGGTGTTCACCGGGCGGGCGTAGAAGGAACGGGGAAGGGGGTGTGCGATTTCACCGGTCGACCGGAATCCCGTATCTCTTCATGAGGCGGTAGAAGGTGGCACGGCCGACGCCGAGTTGCCGGGCAGCGTGGAGAATGTTCCCGCCGGTCACCTTGAGGGCGTGCCGGATCGCCTCCTCCCGAAGCCGTTCAAGCGGGACGATCGCACCGGTGTCGTCGAAGAGGTGGGCGAGTCGTCCTCTGGTGCTCCCCCTGTCGAACGACCGCAGGCTCACGGGGGAGATCATTCTCGGTGACCATCGCCCCCGGACAGGAGTACGCCGTGTTCGATCGCATTCTCCAGTTCACGGATGTTCCCGGGCCAGGGGTACTGGTAGATCATGCGGAGTGCGGAGCGGGAGAATGCGGATACCGTCTTTCCTGTTTCGTCGCCTGCGCCTTCAGGAAATGCTCGGCGAGGAGGAGGACGTCGAACGGCGCTCGCGCAGTGCCGGGAGGTGGATGGGGAAGGAGGAGATGCGATAGTAGAGATCCTCCCGGAACTGCTTCTCGCGTACCGCGCGCCGGAGTTCGCGGTTGGTCGCGGACACGATGCGGACATCCACACGGACCGTTGCGGCGCCGCCGACCCGGTCGAATTCGCGCTGCTGGATCACACGCAGCAGCTTCGCCTGCAGCGCCATGTCCATTTCTCCGATCTCGTCAAGAAAGATCGTCCCTGTATGCGCGAGTTCGAACTTCCCGATCTTCCGGCCGATGGCTCCTGTGAACGCGCCTTTCTCGTGCCCGAATATCTCACTCTCGAGGAGCTCGCGGGGGATCGAAGCGCAATTCACCACGACGAAGGGCCCTTCCTTGCGGCGGCCGTTGAAATGCAGGGCCCGGGCGATGAGCTCTTTCCCCGTGCCGCTTTCACCTTGGATGAGCACTGCGATATCACTGTCGCTTGCCCGCTGCACGTGGGCAAGCACATCCTGCATCCTGCCGTCGTGTGTGACGATGTTCGCGAAGTTGCCCGACGCGGCGACGGATTCCCGGAGCCGGATCACCTCGCGTGACAGTGATCGGACGTGCAATGCGGCGCGGACACTTGCTTCCAGCCGGCTGATGTCGGGAGGTTTGGTGAGATAGTCGTGCGCGCCGAGCTTCCACGTGCTGACGGCGACCTCGACGCTCTCCTGGGCCGACAGCATGATCACCGGAAGTTCCGGATCGGCCTTTCGCACCTGCCGCAAGGCTTCCACACCGCCGATCCCCGGCAGGCCGATGTCCATGAGAATGAGGTCGGGAGACTCGTCGAGTGCGGCAAGGCAACTCTCTGCATCGGGGAATGTGCGGGCCGTATGGCCCCAGGACGCTGTCACATGGCGTTCGAGCAACTGCCGGAGAAGAGGCTCGTCGTCGACGATGAAGATGCGGTGTGATGACATGATGGGTAAGATCGAAAAGGCGGGGGAGAATCACAAGCCGGAGGGTGTCAAAAAATCAGAACCGGGAGTCTGTCTTGCTCTTCCGAAGGACCTCGCACGTCCCGGAAGTGGGGGAGGCAATAGGACGACAGACACCGGTTCTGAGCTCGTGCAGCTGTACCGATACGGGAAGAATGGATCAGAACTTCGAATGCTGGAGAACCTTTGCCGCAAGCGCGATCGCACCGAAGACCGTGGTAGCGCTCAGAAGCATGCCGAACGCCATGCTCCACTTCGATGTCACTTTGAATGTCCAGGCCAGCGTGTATGCGAGATCTTTCATTTCCATTCTCCTTGATCAATTCTTGTCTGTATTAATGCAAGGCGTGTGCCATTCGAAACAATGTGAAAATGGCCTGGAAATGGCATTTCTCTGGATTGGTGTGTCTCATTGTGATACAACTGTATCAAAATGAAACAAAAAAGGGGTGTCCGTTAGGACACCCCCTTGAGGGGAGGAAGCTGGTTGGATCAAAGGAACGTGTAGCTCAGACCCATGGCGAGGGTCTCTTTGATCTGGGTACGCGGGCTGACCGCCCGCTCGTTCAGGAGCTGAACGTTCAGCATGACGGTGATGTACTTGCTCACCTTCGCGGCGAGGGTATTGTCGCTGCGCAGGATCACCTGATCGAGATGCTTGAACGTGGAGAAGAGCTCCAGCTTGGACGAGAATGACACCTGCTCGTCGAGCTTCAGCGTCAGTTCGGAAACGGATTCCAGGCCGCCATTGATGCTGGAGTGCTCGATCTCCGTCAGCGTCTCGGGATCATCGGCGTAGCCGAACTTCGAGGAAAGCACTTCACGAAGTCCGAGACCGAAACGGGTCTTGAACTCGGCGACCGGCTGGTACACCACGCCCGCGCTCTGGGTCATGAAGGCGGGGTCGAAGAACTGGGAGACCTGCACTTCAGGGCCGGTGGAGGGATACTTGTACCCCGGGGCGAACTGGGTTTTCAGTGTGGCCGCGGCATACGGGTTCCAATGTTCCGACATCTTGTATGTGAGCATGCTCTCCAGGTCGATCCGGTCGTCCGTTTTGCGGATCCCCTGATCGCCCAGGCGGGTCTGGCCGAATCCGAACTTATAGGAATTCGCCCAGCTGGTATGCGGCTGCTCGAGCGTACTCTTGCCGTCGAGCGCGAGGCCCCAGGCGAGGGCATTCTCACCGCCCTGGGCCCAATCCGTGAATGCTACCTGGGTCGCCGTGAGCGTACCGATCACGGAGTGCGTCCAGCCGTACACCGGCCCTTTGGCGGTATCGGTCTGCGCAGCACCCGGAACGGCGAGAGCGACGATGAGTGTGATCACGGCAAGCATCTGTATGGAACGGTTACGCATGAGTATTGTCCTTTGTCATGTGTTGGGTGTATCCTGAAAGGGGCAGCGAGGGTCGATCAGCGCTTGCCGGCCTTCAGCAGATCGCGGATCTCTTCGAGCAGGACCTCCTGCTTCGGGGGTGCTGCAGGCGCTGCCGGTGCTTCCTCTTCCTTCTTCTTTGAGCGTGTTGAGTGCGCGGATCAGGAGGAAGATGGCGAATGCCACGATGATGAAATCGATGATGGCGTTCACGAACACCCCGTACTTCATGATCACGGCCGGTGCATCGGCCGTCGCCGCACGCAGCGTGATCCCCAGTCCGCTGAAGTCCACGCCGCCGACGATGAGGCCGATGGGGGGCATCAGGACATCGCTCACGAGTGAGGAGACGATCTTGCCGAACGCGGCACCGATGATGATACCGACGGCCATGTCTGCCACATTCCCGCGCATGGCGAATGCTTTGAACTCCTTGATCATGGACATAGTGATGGATCCTTTCTGGATGAGTGGTTGGTTGGTGTCACACGTTCGTTTGTTCTCCGGTCAGCGGACCGGCATGCATCCATGCATGTCACGGTGGGATCGCACGGTCGTGCGTGGTACTGCAGACCTGGTCGACCCCCGCCCACGTCGCCCCGCAGGTACCAGGAACAGCAGCGGCGACGTCCCCGTATCCCAGCCTCTCTCTTACATTCCCCGCTCCCGGGCGAACTGCCGGGCAAGCCTGTCCACATCCTCAGCGCTGAGGGCCGTACCGTAGATCATCCCGTCGCTCGTCACCGCATGCGCCTGATTCCCGTGTTCGGGCGTGGACACTGCAGACGAGGATCCGGGAGGGTTGATCGGCCGCGTCTCAAACGCCAGTTTCTTCACATTCATCAGATGCCGGGCGGTCACGTTCTCGGAGATGATCGAACCGCCCCAGGTGCCGGGCCCGAGCGTCAATGATGGATCAAGGCCATTGGTGTAGCCCACAGCACCGAGTGCGGACTGGGTGTTCACCAGGATCCTGAATGCCGGCTTCTCCATCGCGAACTTCATGATGATGTCGTTGTCGCGCGAGTGGATCGACAAGGTATGGCCGATGCCGCCGAATTCCAGGAGCTCATTGCACCGGTGGCAGGCAGCACGCCATCCATCCACGGTATACATCGAGAGGACGGGCGACAGTTTCTCCCGCGAAAGGGGGTAGGGTTTCCCGACGCCTTCGAGTTCGGCGATGAGAACCGAGACGTTCTCGGGGACGCTGATCCCTGCCGCCCGGGCGATGAACAGCGGGGAACGCCCCACCATCGCCGGGTTGAGGGCACCGCGTGCGTCGAACATCAGGCGCGAGAGCTTCTCGAGATCCTCGCCCACAACGAAATGCGCATTGCGGCGGAGGCAGGCATCCACGACCTGCGTCTTGACCGGGGCATCGCACACCAGGGCGGATTCGGTGGAGCAGAGCACGCCATAGTCGAATTGCTTTCCGGAGAGGATGTCCGCAACCGCCTTGTCGGTATCAGCCGTCCGCTCGATGAACGCCGGCACGTTGCCGGCGCCCACGCCATACGCTGGCCTGCCGGAACTGTACGCGGCGCGCACCATGGCATTGCTGCCGGTGGCAAGAATGATCGATGTCAGCTTGTGGCGCATCAGCTCCGCGGTGCCTTCCTGCGTCGGCACGCCCAGGCAGGCCATCAGCGCGCGGGGCGCCCCGGCGCGTTCGGCGGCATCACGCAGAACGTTCATCGCTTCGCGCGTGCAGCGCATGGCTTTGGGGTGCGGACTGGCAATGATGGCATTGCGGGCTTTGACCGAGATCAGCGCCTTGAACATCACGGTCGAGGTCGGATTGGTCGAGGGGATCAGCGCCGCAACGATCCCCATCGGTTCGGCGATGTGGATAAGCTTTCGCTCGCGATCCTCGTGGATCACTCCTACGGTCTTCAATGCCGCGATGGATTCCCACACGCGCTGGGTGGCAAAGAGATTCTTCTTCTCCTTGTCCTCAGGCTTCCCGAACCCCGTCTCCTCTGTCGCCATTCTGCCGAGGCGTGCAGCCTCCGCAGCTCCTGCGGCAGCCATCGCTGCGCAGATGCGGTCCACCTGCTCCTGCGTAAAGGAGCGGAACTGCAGCTGCGCCTCATGGGCCGCGTGCAGCGCGTCGCGCACTTCCTGGATCGACTGCAGATCAGTATCCATGGTCTCCTGCCTTCAGGAAAAGAGGGCCGACTGCTGGCCGCCCCGCCGTTTGAGGCCGAAATGTTTGTACGCCAATGACGTTGCTTCCCGGCCGCGGGGGGTACGCTTCACGAACCCTTCCTGGATCAGATACGGCTCATACACTTCTTCAATGGTGCCGGGCTCCTCGCCGACGGCGACAGCGAGGGTGTTCAGCCCGACCGGCCCGCCCTCGTATTTCTCAAGGATGCACAGCAGGATGCGCTTGTCCATGTCATCCAGGCCGTGCTCATCCACCTCCAATGCCCGCAGGGAATGGTCCGCGACCGCGCGGGAGATCGTCCCCTGATGATGGGCAAGCGCAGGATCGGCCTGCGCGAAATCTCTGCACCGGCGCAGGAGCCGGTTCGCGATGCGCGGTGTCCCGCGCGATCTGTGCGATATCTCTTCAGCGCCTTCGCGGTCGATCTTGACGTCCAGGAGTCGCGCCGACCGCTGGATGATCGTGAACAGCGTCTCCCCGGTGTAATAGTCCAACCGGTTGCTCACCCCGAATCGTGCACGGAGCGGCGCCGTCAGAAGTCCTGCCCGTGTCGTTGCCCCGATCAATGTGAAGCGCGGGAGCGACAGCTGAATGCTCCGTGCGTTCGGCCCGGCATCGATCATGATATCCAGCCGGTAATCCTCCATCGCCGAGTATAAATATTCTTCAACGACCGGATTCAAACGGTGGATCTCGTCGATGAACAGGACCTCGCCTTCCACCAGATTCGTCAGCAATCCGGCCAGATCGCCGGGCTTGTCGAGGACCGGCCCGGATGTACTCTTCAATCCTGCTCCCATCTCATTGGCGATGATATGGGCCAGTGTGGTCTTGCCAAGGCCCGGGGGACCGGTCAAAAGGACATGATCCAACGGCTCCCGGCGTTTCCTTGCCGCGGCAATGAACACGCGGAGGTTATCGACGATCTTCTGCTGTCCGTGGAAATCGGCGAACGAGAGAGGCCGGAGGGCCTGATCGAGTTCGCGGTCGGTTTCCGCCGGCTCAGGATTGGTTGTATCCGATTTCCGCTTCACTGTGTCCGAAAACGAGGGAGAAAAGTACGCTGGTGGCAACTCGTAAGGTACTGCAATGAGGGGAGAATATCAACGCGTGGCGCGCCCGTGAGGCCCCATCAGCCTGCCGCATGCCGCAAGGCGGCCTTGAGCAGCCCTTCAAGGGTTCCATCTGCCGCTCCTGGCTCGCCTGAGGCCGCACGCACGGCCTTCTCAGCGACCGGACGAGAATACCCGAGCGATGTGAGAGCGAGAATGGCCTCACCGTGGACCGAACTCCGGGCATCCCCGGGTGTCGTAAAGGCCCCCGAGTGTTCTGCACGGCCGATCTTCTCCCGGAGCTCCAGGACGAGCCGTTCTGCGAGCTTTCGCCCGATCCCGGGGATGGCCGTTAACGCGCCCGTGTTCCCGGATGCGATATGCGAACGGAGGTCGCCGGCAGGGATGCCCGAGAGGATGCCAAGACCCATCCGGGGTCCGATGCCGTTCACCGAGACGAGCAGGCGGAAGAGTGTCCGTTCATCTTCGGTCGCGAATCCGTAGAGCTGGAGTGCATCTTCACGGACATGGAGATGGGTGAGGAGCGTGACGGCGGACCCGGGCGCACCGAGTTTCTCGAACGTGGAAAGTGGGATGCTCACACCGTATCCGACCCCACCGACATCGATGCTGGCTTCGGTGGGGGACTTCGAGGCCAGGGTACCTTTCAGGAATGAGATCATCGGCGGACGCGCTCCGGGTGTGCTGCGATGTATGCTTTCCAATCGGTGTGCCGGCTCGCCGCAGAGGGCTTCCGGCTCAGATGACAGATCGCTGTGGCAATGGCATCGGACGCGTCGAGTTTCATGGAAGCGGGACGGGGATGAAGCATCGCCCGCACCATATATTGCACCTGATCCTTGGATGCATTGCCATTGCCGGTCACTGCCTTCTTGATCTCGCGGGGCGCATACTCGGCCAGGGGCAGATCGTGGAGCACGGCGGCCAGGATGCTGACCCCGCGCGCCTGTCCAAGTTTGAGTGCGGATTGTGCGTTCTTGCCATAGAACGCGGTTTCGATCGCGACCTCGTGGGGATGATGCCGCGCAATGATCCCGAGCAGGCCCGTGTAGATGGCACCCAATCGCGCCGGGAGGGGGGTGTCCCGGCGGTTGAGTATCGTTCCGGAGGCAAGAAGTTGGAATGACGACCCGGAAGCGGCGACCACACCGTACCCGGTGATGAGCGTTCCGGGATCGATCCCGAGAACGATCGTTCCTCCCCCGTCCGGAGCCCGCCTGTCAGCTATTGAACGAGGCAAGTTCCTTGTCGTCGATGTCGAAGTTCGAGTACACGTTCTGCACGTCGTCGTGCTCTTCGAGCGTGTTCATCAGCTTCATCACGTTCTCGGCGTCCTTGCCGGTGACCTTGACCGTGTTCCCCGGGACCATCTGCAGGGAAGCGGACTCGACGGCGATGCCCTTGTCCTCGAGCGCCTTCTTCACCGGTTCGAATGCCTGGGGAGACGTTACGATGCTGAAGGTGCCGTCGGTCTCGGCCTGCATGTCATCCGCGCCTGCCTCGAGAATGATCGAGAGAAGATCGTCCTCGGACAGCGGGGTCTTCTGGCTTGCGGCAACGAGGATGCTGCCCTTCTTCTGGAACATCCATGCGACGCTGCCGGCCTGTCCGAGGTTGCCGTTGTTGCGCGAGAACGCGTGGCGGATCTCGGACACGGCACGATTGGCATTGTCGGTGACGACCTCCACGAGGATCGCCACGCCAGCGGCGCCGTATCCTTCGTACGTGATCTCTTCATAGGACACGCCCGGGAGTTCCCCCGTGCCCTTCTGGATCCCCCGCTTGATATTGTCGGCAGGCATGTTGGCGGCCTTCGCGGTCTGGATCGCCAGCCGCAGGCGGGGGTTCCCATTCGGATCGCCTCCGCCGTTGCGGGCGGCGATCGTGATCTCCTTGATCAGGCGGGTGAACAGATTACCGCGGGCGGAATCCGTGGCCGCTTTTTTCCTCTTGATCGTCGCCCATTTTGAATGGCCTGACATGGTGTGCTCCTTATCGTAGGTCTTTGATTTTCAGCTGGGGTACCGGGTCGGCCGGCCTGCTGGCCCCCGGGGATGTCCACTCGTTCTCCTCAACGGTATACACGCAGTCGAGGTCCCTCCGTCCGACGGGCACCCGCTGCAGCATCTCGCCGAGTCCAAAACCGATGGCATCGAAACTGACGCCGTTCTGCCGCACGCGGAACCGCAGGTGATTGCGCCCGACGATGCGTGGTGTACCGGCCACCTCGAGGTTTCGCGTCAGGAATGTCGGCCGTGTGTTCTGCGGGCCGAAGGGTGCGAACTCGCGGAGGATCTTGATGAAGCGCGGCGTGATGTCCGTCAGCGCCAGCTCCATGTCGATACGGATCTCCGGGGTCTTCAGCTCCTCGCTCATCAGGTCCTTTACCGCGGCCTTGAATGCCGTCTGGAACTCTTCCAGGCGCTCCAGGTCCACCGTGAGCCCGGCGGCGTACTTGTGTCCACCGAACTGGAGGATCTTATCCTCGCAACGCTTCAATGCTTCATAGATGTCGAACCCGGACACGCTGCGGGCCGAACCCTTGGCCACGCCGTCCACGGTCGCCATCATGATGGATGGCTTGTAGTACCGTTCGACCATGCGGGAAGCGACGATGCCTACGACGCCCGGATGCCAGTGTTCCTGGTGGAGGACGATCGCCGGATCGGCTTCAACATCGAAGCAGTTCTCCACGAGTTGCTGGGCATCGGCGAAGGTGTCTTCATCGATCTTTCGCCTGTTGCGGTTCTCTTCTTCGAGGACCTGGGCGAGCCCGCGTGCTTCCTCAGGTGTGGTGCTCGTGAGGAGTCGGACGGCACGCGTTGCATCGCCGAGCCGCCCCGCGGCGTTGATGCGCGGCGCGAGGGCGAAGACGATCTGTCCTGTGGTGATATGCCCGGTCTTCAGCCCCGCACTGTCGATGAGCGCTTTGATCCCCGGGCGTGGCGCGGTGTTGATCGCCTGCAGACCGAGTTTGACGAGGATCCGGTTCTCTCCCACAAGCGGGACGATGTCCGCCGTGCTGGCGAGGGTGACGAAATCCAGGTAATCCCGGATCATCTCCTCTTTCCCGATCTTGCGGGCGATACCCTGGATGAACTTGAGTCCGACGCCGCATCCGCTCAGTGATTTGAAAGGGTAGGGGTCGCCGGGCTTGATCGGATCCAGGACTGCGATGGCATCCGGGAGGACGGATCCGGCCTCGTGGTGGTCGCAGATGATGACGTCGAGGCCGCGTTCGTTCGCATACGATACCTGCTCGACCGCCGTGATGCCGCAGTCGATGGCGATGAAAACATTCACGCCATGCTCGAGGGCGAAGTCGATCCCGGAATGGGAGATGCCATACCCTTCCCTGATGCGGTCGGGCACGTAGAATTGGACCGTTGCGCCCAGTTGCTGGAGGAAGAGGTATAGCATCGCGGCACCGTTGGTGCCGTCCACGTCGTAATCGCCGAAGACGGTGAAAGATTCGCCGGCCTCGATGCCGCGCAGCACGCGGTCGACCGCCGTTGCCATGCCATCCAGGATGAACGGGTCGTGCAGCAGGGCGAGATCGGGGCGGAAATATGCCTTCGCCTTGTCGTAGTCGTCGATCCCGCGATAGATCAGGATCTTGGCTATGGAATCCGGGACATTAATGTCCCGGGCCAGGGAGGCCACAAGCCCTGCATCCGGAGGATCTGCGAGTATCCACCGGTGCTCCCTTACGGTTGTCCGCACAAGGAACTCCACTTCCATTGGCCATGCGTCCGCGCTGGCCGCCAACGCGGCAAACGCGAAAACATGGTTGCAGGTCTGTAAGCCGAATTCTGTCTTCTCCGTCCTTGCGAACGGAGGAGGCAGCCATTTCTCTGGGCGGCGGATTGCTCCGACGCTCGTGCGGCCTACCCGAGAGTTCGATCCCGCCGTAGGCGGAACGCGAAGCGAGCAGCTTCTTCTCCCATATTTGGCCTTGCTCCGGGGGGGTTTGTCGTGCCCCCGGGATCACTCCCGGGGCGGTGAGCTCTTACCTCGCCTTTTCACCCTTACCTCGCGGCCCGGGCCCCGGACAGGCGGCCGACCCGTGGGGCGGTATGTTCTCTGTGACACTCTCCGTTCCCGCCCGTTTACACGGGCGGGCCCCCCGCTATACGCGGGGCACCCTGCTCTATGGAGTTCGGACTTTCCTCATCCCGCCCGGAGGCGGAACGCGGCTGCCCGACCTGCAATCGTGAATTGTTCGTCTATTATATATATAGTAAATTAACACAATCCGCCCGAGAGAAGCAAAGCCCTCTCCTCAGCCGGGAGGGGTTCTCTCGATTCGATCCCCCGGTTCGCGAGCGCATCTGCATCCTTGTTCTGCTCGCGGGGGACGTACCGTAATACAAATTCATAGGGGGCTGCTTTGCGCAGCCGCTGCACCTCAGCGCAATAGCGCTGGAGCCTGGCATCCTTCACCTTGTAGATGCCGTTCACCTGCCGCACCATCAGCTCACTGTCGGCCTGCACTTCCAACCGCGTACAGGGCACCGTGGCCATCCGCCGGAGCAGGGTGATCAGTGCGGTGTACTCCGCCATGTTGTTCGTGGCCTTCCCGAGGTAGGCGGAGATGGTCAGGACCACGTTCCCCCCGGCGTCGCGCACGATCACGCCGATGCCGCTGTCACCGGGGTTCCCTCGCGATGCGCCGTCCGTCGCGGCGAACAGCGTCATTTCGCCTTCTTCGACAGCTTCACGATCTCGACGACCTCGTCCGAAACGATGATGCGTCCGCACCGTTCACACGTGTACATCTTCTCGTTCGTCCGCAACTCGAGGAGCTTCTGGGGGGGCAGACGGTTGTAGCACCCGCCGCAGGCGCCTTTCTGCACGGGGACGACCGCCATGCCTTTCTTGGCCTTGCGGATGCGTTCGTACGCGGCGAAGTCCGCCTTCGAGATCCGGGCAAGGGCCTTCTCACGCTCATGCTTGTGCTGCAATTCTTCGTCTTCGGTCAGCTTCGACACTTCCGCGAGCGCAGCTGCTTTTTCGGCAAGCTGCTTCTCGATCACTTCCACCTTTTCCTTCAGTTCTTCGCTCTCGGTGCGGGCGGTCGTTGCCTGGATCTCCCACTGGGTCATCTCCTTCTCGAGCCGTGCCACCGCCTCGGTCGCCGCATCCATTTCGCGCGTCAATGCATCGTACTCGCGGTTGGAGCGGACGGCGAACTGCTGCCCCTTGTACTTGTCGAGTTTCTCTCTCAGGGTGACGATCTCGCTGTCGGCGTTGTCGCGCTTACTGAACGACTGGCGCATCGCCTGTTCGGCCGCGGCCTGCCGTGCGCGCATGGCGGCAAGTTCATTCTCCAGTGCTTCGACCTCGAAGGGAAGGTCGCCCTTCTGCTCCTGGAGCGAGTCAAGATCGGTGTCAATGAGCTGTAGAGCAAACAGATATTCGAGTTTGTTTTTCACTGCGTACTCCTCATGAGAATGTGCTACACGTAGACAATGGGTGACGTCCGGATGCGCGATGCCGTGACGCTCACGTCCGGATGATCCCCGCCCAGTGACGAGCGGAGGAAACGTTCGATGGCTCCAACCACAGGAAATTCGGTCTCATAGTGCCCGGCGTCCACGAGGAGGATCGACCCCGCCCCGTCGAGGAAGGCATGATAGTTCAGATCGGACGTGACGAACGCATCGGCTCCGCTGGCGATCGCCTGCCCGAGCATATCCCCGCCGGCACCGCCACAGACCGCAACCGTGCTCACGCGTGAGCGCGGCGCGCCGGCAGTGCGCAGGCCGGGTGCCTTGAGCTGCTTCTTCACGTGACGGAGGAACGCCGCGGCCGTCATGGGCCGGGGCAATCGCCCGCGGGCACCCATCCCTGTCGTGGAACGGGTGCTCTCGAGAGGATAGATGTCGTATGCCACTTCTTCATAGGGATGGCTGTGGCGGAGTGCCGCAACGACCGCCGGAAGGAGATCATCCTCCACCGGCATCTCGAGGCGTATCTCACTCACACGTTCGAGGACCCCTTTGCGCCCGATGGCCGGTGAGGAACGATCATTCCCCTTGAACGTCCCGGTGCCGCGGCTCCGGAACGAGCAATGGCCATAGTTGCCGACGATGCCTCCGCCGGCAGAAGCCATGGCGGCGGCAACGTCATTTGCCGCTTCCTCCGGGACGAACGTGACGATCCTGCGTCCTGCACCACGGCGCTCTGCCAGCGGAACGATGCCGGTCAACCCGAGCGTCTCCGCCAGTGCATGGCTCGTGCCTCCCCGGGCAGCGTCCAGATTCGTGTGGGCTGCGTACAGCGCGCACGAATGTTGGACGAGCGTCGCGATCACGCGGCCGTTCGGAGTGCTGGTATCCAGGCTGCGAAGGGGGCGATACAGTGGGGGATGGTGAGCAACGATCAGGTCAACGTGGCGGCGGGTGGCTTCTGCGGCAACTGCATCGGTGACATCCAGGGTAACGAGGATCCGTCTAACGGGAGCCCCGGGGTCGCCGACCTGGAGCCCGACGTTATCGCGCTCCCACGCAAGCGACCGCGGCGCCCAGGTCTCCAGGAGCCGGGCAACGTCACTTACCCGCAGCATGTTGCCCCCCCCATTGAAAAAAAAGAAACCCGCCGTTGGGCGGGAAAGTCGGATTTGTTAGGACGGGCTGCGCTTTGCAGGAGTTTCAGGTCGCTATGAAGTGTACGCTTCACGTGTGATCGGTAGATGGCGCTTTCTCTGGGTCGTCTCAGCGTCCAAACGCTGTACTAGGACTTCTAATATACGAAGAGATCCGGCCAGATGCAAGCCGGGCTAGAGCTTCGCAAAATCGATCTTTTCGAAGTTCAGGTCGCGAAGCCGGGAGATCTCCCGCTCGACCTCACTGATCTGATCATCGATGGCCGTGACCAGTTTCTTGTCATCCTCCGATAACTCCTGCCGGAGGAGGATGTCGGTGCTGATCTTGATCGCCGCCAGCGGATTGTTGAATTCGTGGCACACGGTGACGACCAGTTCGTGGATGGCGTCGGTCCGTTTCCTTGCGATCAGGTCGGTTTTCGCCTGCGCGGCGATCCTCTGCTTCAGGAGGACCCGTTCCAGGATATTGATGATGGACCGGGGGAGGACCGAATCCACGGCCTCGTCCTTGATGAGGTAGTCTTCCACCCCGAATTTCATCACCTCGATTGCGAGCCGGAAATCCCTGTTCGAGGTGAGGAAAATGATAGGAGTATCGATATTCCTCGCCCTGATCTCGCGGGCAAGCTCGAGCCCGTTCATCTCCGGCAGGTAATAATCGACCACGATCATGTCGAGCGGTGGGTGGGTCTCCAGGAAGGACAGTCCCGTGCTGGGGCTCTGCTTCCAGATGGTCAGGAACCGGCGGCCCTGATACTTGGACAGGAGGTGGCGTGCAACCGCCATGTATCCCGCATCGTCATCGATGAACAGAAGCTGGATGGGGGGGGTCAGGTGAACGGTCTCTGCTGGCATAGTTCTGACCAAGTATAGCATACCGGGAGGAGAATTGCAACGCCCCTTTTTTGGTTGATTTTCTGTTGTTCTTTGTCTATTATCCCCATGAAAGCGGTCAAGTTTACCCGCCTGCGTTCTCTTAACGCGGTGGGCATGGCCGACCTTACCAAACCAGCGGGAGATCCGCCAGATGGCAAAAAAGAGCTCGGTTCTAGTTGTAGATGATGAAGAAGCACTCCGGAGCGTTCTGAGCAGCGAACTCACGAATGAGGGGTATGATGTCCGCACCGCTTCGGATGGAGATGAAGCCATCGTGGAGATCGACAAGTCCAACTTCGATCTCGTGCTGTTGGATATCAAGATGCCGCGGGTGAACGGGTTCGATGTGCTCAAACATATCAAAGAGCGTCGGTCACCGACCAAGGTCGTCATGCTGACCGGGTTTGCGGACCTCAAGAACGCTATTGAATCCAAGAAACTGGGGGCGGACGATTTCGTCAGCAAACCGTACGATCTTGTCGATCTCCTGACGACGATCGAACGTGTGCTGAATGAATAAGGGCCATCACCTCCCACGGCGTCGCGTGTGAACGTGGCGGGACCATGGCTAAGAAGTACAACCTACTTGTCGTTGATGATGAGGTCTCCCTCCGTACCCTTCTGGAAAGTGAGCTTTCGGAAGCGGAGGAGTTCGCCGTTGATTGCGCGGCCGACGGGGGAGAGGCTATCAACCGTATCCAGGGGAAGATCTACGATGTCATCCTCCTCGATGTCCGGATGCCACGTGTCTCGGGCATCGAGGTCCTGAAGTTCGTTCAGGAATATTCTCCCTCCACCCAGGTCATCATCCTCACCAACTACGCGGATATCAAGACCGCGATCCAGACGATCAAGCTCGGCGCCTACGACTTCCTGGCGAAGCCGAACGACATCGAGGAGATCTTCAATACCATTCACCGCGCCCTGGAACGCCGCGCGTTGTCGATCGACAACAAGCTCATGCGCAGTGAGCTCACGCGCAAGGCCGGTACCAATGAACTCATCGGACAGAGTCCGCCGTTCCTGAAGCTCGTGGAGAGTGCCACCCGCTTCGCCGAAAGCGAATCCTTTGTTCTCATCCAGGGGGCGAGCGGCACGGGGAAGGAACTCATCGCCGGGCTCATCCACCGCCGCAGCACACGGAACAACCGACCGTTCGTCGCCGTGAACTGCGCCTCGATCCCGGACGCGCTGCTCGAGAGCGAGCTCTTCGGGCACGAAAAGGGTGCCTTCACGAATGCCTTCCAGACCAAGCAGGGACTCGTGGAGGTTGCGAACGGCGGGACGCTCTTCCTTGACGAGGTCGGCGACATCAGCCCTGCCATCCAACCGAAGCTCCTCCGCTTCCTGGAAACCGGCGAATTCCGCCGCGTCGGCGGGACGAACCTGCTCACCGTCGATGTCCGTGTGGTGAGCGCCTCGAACAAGGACCTCCGGGACGAGGTCGCGGCCGGGCGATTCCGTGAGGACCTGCTGTACCGGCTCAATGTCGTCTCGCTCCGCATGCCCTCGCTCCGCGACAGGCCGGAGGATATCCCGATCCTGGCCTCGTACTTCCTCGAGCGCAAGGCGAAATCCAAGAGCGTGAAGCGCCTCTCGCCGGGTGCCCTCGAACTGCTGCAGATGCACACCTGGCCGGGAAACGTCCGCGAGCTCGAACATGTGATCGAGGGAGCGATCCTGCTTTCCTCGGGCGACGTGATCGAAGAGCACGACCTCGCGATGTACTTCCAGCGCGGCGACCGCCCGTCAGGCCCCGGTACACCGGTGCCCGCACAGGCAGCCGTCACGGCCCCGCCGGTCACGCTCGATGACCTCGAGCGCCGGCACATCGAGAGCACCCTCCAGGCGTTCAAGAACAACCGTGCGCGCACCGCGGAAGCCCTCGGGATCAGCAAAAAGACCCTCTACCTCAAGCTCAAACGCTACGGGATGGGCGATCAGGACTGACGCCGTTGCCTTGATTTTCGCCCCCTTTTTTCGTTCCTTTTGTCTACTTCTCACCTCACTGCAGACACGCTGATGGCCAAATTCCAGGGTGTAGACTACCTGAACACTGATGTACTGCTTGCCGACGACGAGATCCTCGTCCGCAATACCGTACGCGAATTCGTGGACGACCAGGTCCTCCCGGTGATCGAGCATCACTACCGGGCGGGCACGTTCCCGTCAGCGCTCGTCGGAAAGATGGCGGACCTCGGACTCTTCGGCGCAACGCTCCCGGAAGAATATGGCTGCGCCGGGATGAACAATGTGGCCTATGGCCTTGCGATGCAGGAGTTGGAACGGGGCGACAGCGCCATCCGGAGCTTCGCATCGGTCCAGAGCGCCCTCGTCATGTACCCGATCTTTGCCTACGGCTCCGAAGAGCAGAAGAAACACTGGCTCCCGTTGCTCGCCAGCGGCAAGCGCATCGGCTGCTTCGGCCTCACGGAACCCGACTACGGCTCGAACCCCGGCGGCATGATCACGCGCGCTGAAAAGGTAGCTGACGGCTACCGGTTGAATGGCGCGAAGATGTGGATCACGAATGGCACGGTGGCCGACGTTGCCGTGGTCTGGGCGAAGCTCGATGGCGTCGTGCGGGGCTTCCTCGTGGAGAAGGGAACGAAGGGGTTCTCCGCTCCCGAGATGAAAGGGAAGCACTCCCTCCGCGCATCCGTCACCTCCGAACTGGTCTTCGAAGATGTGGTCATCCCGGCGGACAACATCCTTCCGAACGGCAGCGGCCTCCGCCTCCCGCTCGGCTGTCTCTCGCAGGCACGGTATGGGATCGCCTGGGGCGCGATCGGTGCGGCGATGGCATGCTATCATTCTGCGCTGACCTACGCGCAGAGCCGCGTGCAGTTCAGCAAGCCCATCGCGGGATATCAGCTCACACAGGCGAAGCTCGTGGAGATGCTGAACGAGATCACCAAGGCCCAGTTGCTTTGTGTGCAGCTCGGCAGGCTGAAGGATGCGGGGACGGTCCGCTTCCAGCAGATCTCCCTCGCGAAACGGAACAATGTCTACCATGCCCTGCAGATCGCCCGCGAAGCGCGGTCGATCCTCGGAGCGAACGGGATCCTCGATGAGTATCCCGTGATGCGCCATGCCGCGAACCTCGAATCGGTGATCACGTACGAGGGGACCCACGAGATGCATACGCTCATCGTCGGGGAGGATATCACCGGCATGGCCGCGTTCACGTAAGCGCCACCCACACCCAGCGTAGCTGAAAGGGAGTCCCTGTGCCTGCACGCAAGATCCTCGGCGAAGCACTGACCTACGATGACGTCCTCCTGGTTCCCGGGCGATCGTCCGTCCTTCCCCGCGAGGTCGATGTCCGCTCCCGCCTCACCCCCACCATCACGCTGAATATCCCCCTCCTGAGCGCGGCGATGGATACCGTCACCGAATCCGACATGGCGATCGCGATGGCCCGCGAAGGTGGCATCGGCATCCTCCACAAGAACATGTCCATCGCCCGGCAGGCGGAGGAAGTGGACCGGGTGAAGCGCTCCGAAAGCGGCATGATCATGAACCCGGTCACCGTCCGCGCCGACCAGCGCGTACGCGATGTGCTGGTCCTGATGGCACGCTACAAGATCTCCGGCATCCCGGTGGTGGACGAGAATCTGCGGCTGATCGGCATCATCACCAACCGCGACCTCCGGTTCGAACTGGACGAGGGGCAGAAGGTCTCCGCCGTGATGACGAAGGAGAACCTGATCACCGCACCGGTCGGCACGAAACTTGAACAGGCGAAGCACATCCTGCTCAAGCACAAGATCGAGAAGCTGCCGGTGGTGGACCGCCACGGGGTTCTCAAGGGGCTCATCACCTACAAGGATATCCAGAAGAAGATCAAGCACCCGAACGCCTGCAAGGACGGGCTCGGCCGTTTGCGTACCGGAGCCGCGGTGGGGGTGAGTGCCGATACGCTCGAGCGCGTCGCGGCGCTTGTGAAGTCGAACGTGGACGTGATCATCGTCGATACGGCGCACGGCCATTCGCGTGGCGTGATGGAGACCGTGAAGGCGATCCGCAAGCGCTTTCCCGATCTCGAACTGATCGCCGGGAATGTGGGAACCGCCGAGGCGACGCGCGACCTTATCCGCGCCGGCGCCGATGCGATCAAAGTAGGCATCGGGCCGGGGTCGATCTGCACGACGCGCGTCGTTGCCGGCATCGGGGTTCCGCAGATCACGGCCATCATGGATTGCGCAAAGGCGGCGGCAAAGACCCGCACGCCCATCATCGCCGATGGCGGCATCAAGCAGACCGGCGACATTCCGAAGGCGATCGCGGCCGGTGCGGATGCGGTCATGATCGGCGGCCTCTTCGCGGGTGTGGAAGAAAGCCCGGGCGAAAAGATGCTGTATGAAGGGCGCAGCTTCAAACTGTACCGCGGTATGGGCTCGATCGAAGCGATGAAGGCCGGGAGCAAGGACCGGTACTTCCAGGATATGGAGGACGACATCCAGAAGCTCGTTCCCGAAGGGATCGAAGGGCGCGTGCCGTACAAAGGCCCTCTCGGAGAAACGGTCTACCAGATGATCGGCGGCCTCCGCGCTGCCATGGGGTATTGTGGCGCAGGGACGGTGCGCGAGCTCCAGAAGAAGGGGACCTTCGTCAAGATGAGCGATGCGGGATTGCGGGAGAGCCATCCGCACGACATCATCATCACGAAAGAGGCGCCGAACTATCGGGCGCGCTGAGCTGCCGCATGAGCAGACACGCTGACAGGGTCGCGCGGCTCCGCGCGATCCTCCGGAAGCAACACCTTGACGCGCTGATCGTCACATCGCTGACCCACCTGCAGTATCTCCTCGGGTTCACAGGCTCGCACGGCATCGGCGTCTTCGGCCGGCGTACGGCTGCGTTCATCACCGATTCACGCTATCAGGCCCAGGGGGCGCGGCAGGTGCGTGCCGCCCGGCGGTTCATCACACAACGCCCCCTTCTCGACGCCATCGCCGAACATCACTGCCTGTCCCGGGTCACGACCGTTGGCTTCGAGTCGCACCACATCACGTTCCAACAGTACCGCGTTCTGCGGCGCACCTTCCCGCGGATCACGTTCATCCCCACGACAGGGATCGTTGAACAGTTGCTCTATGTGAAGGATCCCGCGGAACTGGCCGCGCTCCGGGCAGCGATGCGGATCACCGACCAGGTGTTCGAAGAGATCGTCGGGCTCATCCGGCCCGGCATGCGTGAGAAGGATATTGCCGCGGAGATCACCTATCGCCACCGTCTCCATGGGGCCGATGCGGATGCGTTCGAGCCCATCGTTGCGAGCGGCGAACGCGGTTCCCTCCCGCATGCGCGCGCAGGCGACCGGGTCCTGCGGAACGGTGAACTGGTGACCATGGATTTCGGGTGCACGGTGAAGGGATACCATTCCGATCTCACCCGCACGGTGGCACTGGGCCGTACGACGAAGAAGGTGCGCGAGGTCTACGCTGTGGTGCGCGAAGCCCAGGCCGCGGCGCTCGACGCCGCCCATGGCGGCATGGCCGCCCGCGATCTTGATGCTGTCGCGCGGACCGTGATCACGGATGCCGGCTATGGTGAGGCCTTTTCGCATTCCCTCGGCCACGGACTCGGCCTGAACATTCACGAACGTCCGCGCGTTTCCGCCCTGAGCAAGGACACCCTCGTCCCCGGATGTGTGGTGACGGTGGAACCCGGTATCTACCTGCCGGGATGGGGTGGCGTGCGCATCGAAGATGACATACTTCTGACAGCAACAGGGTGCACGGTGCTCACCGCCGCGCCCCGGGACCTACTGGTACTCTGACATGACAACGGAATTCCCGCAACGCCGCGTTCTCGTCATCGCCTACTATTTTCCCCCGATGGGATTGAGCGGCGTGCAACGCACCCTCAAATTCGTGAAGTACCTGCCGCAATTCAACTGGCAGCCGACGGTCCTGACGGTGGAGCCGCGCGGGTACTATGCGTCAGACGAATCCCTCCTCGCCGATCTCGAGGGGCGTGATGTGCGCATCGAGCGCACAAGCGCAGCAGGGCCCGGTCGGTTCGTTTCGAAGAACGCTGAAGTGAAGTTCCCGAAGGAATGGATGAGGAAGATGCTCAGCCGTCTCTCCGATACGTTCTTCATTCCCGACAATAAGATCGGATGGCGGAGGAAAGCCGTGGCGCACGGACTCCGGCTTGCGAAAGAAAAGCCGTTCGACCTGATCTTTGCCACCGCGCCGCCCTTCACGGATTTCCTGATCGGACGGGACCTGAAGCGCGAGCTCAACATCCCGCTGGTGCTGGATTACCGCGATCCCTGGGTGGAGTATCCGTTCAAGTTCTATCCTACGCCACTGCACAAGTATCTCAATGTGCGCGGCGAACGCTCCGCGCTCCGCGCGAGCAGTCACGTGATCACCACGAACCGCCGCGTGAAGGAGCTGATCCTCCGCCGGCACCGGTTCCTCACGTACAACGACGTCGAGATCCTGTCGCAGGGATACGACCCCGAGGACTTCACGCACGCCGCGGCGCTGCCCGGCACCGCCCATCCGCGCCGGGCGCAGGCGATGCGGATCACATACGCCGGCGTCTTCTGGGAAGACCGGAAGCCCGACTACTTTCTCCGCGCCTTGCAGGACCTCTTCAAGGACCGTCCGAAGCTCCGCGGCCGCATCGAAGCCGTCTTCGTCGGGCACTTCCGTGAAGAGAACACGAAGCTTGTGAACAAGCTCGGGCTCCAGGATAGCGTGACACCCCTGGGGTACCTGCCGCACACCGAATGCACGCGCGAGCTCATGTCCTCCGACGCTCTCTGGATGATCGTGGGTGATGACCGGGGCTCACCGGGCAAGGTGTACGAGTACATCGGTGCGCGCAAGCCGGTCCTTGCGTGCGCCCCGGAAGGATTCATCAGTGCGACGGTTGAAGAGGCCGGAGGGTGGGTAGTCCGGCCGGATGACGTCGCAGGGATCCGGAAAGCCATCGAAGACATGTATGCACAATGGGAACATCACACACTCCAGGGTCCGCCGGAGCCGGTGGTGCAGAAGTACAGCCGCGTCGCGCTGACCGGCGCGCTGGTGAAGTCATTTGAAGCACTACGGGAGCCGTGACATGAATGTCCTCGTGATCGGGTCGGGTGGCCGTGAACATGCGCTGGTCTGGGCCCTGCGCAGGGCTCCCGGCGTGCGCCGGATCATCTGTGCACCCGGGAACCCGGGCATCGAAGACCTGGCCGAGGTGGTGCCGGTGCGCGTCGATGACATCGCCGAGTTGAAGGCCCTGGCAGAGCGCGAGCGCGTCGACCTCACCATTGTGGGCCCCGAGGTCCCGCTTGCACGCGGCATCGTGGACCGGTTCCGGCTGGATGGCCTCGCGATCTTTGGCCCCACGCAAGGTGCGGCGGAGCTCGAGTGGAGCAAGGCATTCGCAAAAGCGTTCATGGACCGCCATGCGATACCCACCGCGCGGCACGTGGTGGTCTCGCATCAGGACCGTGAGCACGCGCGACGTACACTGGAGTCATTCACGTTGCCCGTTGTGCTCAAGGCCGACGGCCTGGCCGCGGGGAAAGGCGTGGTGATCTGTACGCGCGAAGAAGATGCTGCAGCGGAACTCGAGACGATGCTGGATGGCACGAGCTTCGGTGCGGCCGGGACGCGTGTGGTGATCGAGGAATTCCTCGAAGGTGAAGAGGCCTCGGTCTTTGCGATCACGGACGGCACATCCTATGTCCTCCTTGCTCCTGCCCAGGACCATAAGAGGGTGCTGGACGGGGATGCCGGCAAGAATACCGGTGGAATGGGTGCGTATGCGCCCGCTCCGGTGGTGACCGCCGACGTGATGCGCACCGTCGAGGAGAAGGTCCTGCGCCCCACGCTCGCCGGCATGGCGGCGGAAGGCCGGCCGTACACCGGATGCCTGTACATCGGGCTGATGCTCACCACGCAGGGTCCGCGCGTGATCGAATACAACTGCCGGTTCGGTGATCCCGAGACGCAGGTGGTCCTTCCGCTCTTCCGTGGCGACCTTGCCCGTCTGCTGTATGAAGCGTCAGCCGGAACGATCGAGCCATCGGCTTTTCCCTCCTGGCGCCCGGATGATCCCGCGACGGCGGCCTGCGTTGTGCTCGCTGCCGGCGGCTACCCGGATCACTATGAGTCGGGCGATCTGATCACAGGCCTCGATGCAGTGAAGGACATGGAGGATGTGGTGGCATTCCATGCCGGCACGCGGCGGACGGGAGAGGGTATCGTGACCGCCGGTGGCCGTGTTCTCGGCGTCACGGCGATGGACCGGTCGGGAGGATTCGCCGCAACTCTCGCACGGTGTTACGACGCAGTCAAACAGATCCATTTCGACCGGATGCACTACCGGCGCGACATCGGTCATCGCGCACTTCGCTCACGACACTAACAGGTACCTGATCATGAAGATCCTCATTACCGGCGGCGCAGGGTTCATCGCTTCGCAGATCGCCGAGGCCTATCTGGCGGCAGGACACGCGGTCACGATCGTCGATAACCTCTCGACCGGGCGGAAGGTGAACATCCCCCGGGAGGCCACATTCGTGGAAGCCGACATCCGCGATGCGGCGGCCATGAACAAGCTCTTCTCGTCCACCTCCTTCGATCTCATGAGCCATCACGCGGCGCAGATGGACGTCCGGAAATCGGTCGCCGATCCTGTCTACGATGCATCGGTCAATGTCCTGGGTGTCCTCACCCTTCTCCAGGAATGCGTCCGCACCGGCGTGAAGCATGTGGTGTTCGCCTCCAGCGGCGGCGCGATCTATGGTGAACAGGACTTCTTTCCGGCGGACGAGACACACCCCACGCGGCCCATCTCGCCGTACGGGGTCGCGAAGCTGACCACCGAACAGTACCTCTTCTATTACTACGCGGTCTTCGGACTGAACGCCGTCTGCCTGCGCTACGCGAACATCTATGGCCCCCGGCAGAACCCTGAAGGGGAGGCGGGGGTCGTGGCGATCTTCGCCAACCGCATGTTCGCAGGCCAGGAACCGGTGATCAACGGCGAAGGGAAGCAGACGCGCGACTACGTGTTCGTCGGCGACGTCGTGCGCGCCAATGTGGCCGCCGTCGGCAAGACCGGCTTCCATATCTACAATGTCGGCACGGGGCGCGAGACCGATGTGAATCATCTCTTCCGCGTGATCCGCGACGCTGTGGGCAGCACCTGCCCCGAGCAGCACGGTGAGGCGAAAAAGGGCGAGCAGCTCCGCAGTGTGCTGTCGCATGAGCGCATCAAGAAGGAACTCGGCTGGACCCCCTCCGTGACGCTCGAAGAAGGCCTTGCCCGCACAGTGGACCATTTCCGGAACGCATTGAAGGCCGGTGGCCCGGCGCGCTGACACAGCCGGCATCCTCGCAGGGAACCGGATCAGCATCGCGCGGGCCATCTCGCTCGTGGAGAACGATGACCCGGAAGGTGAACCGTTGCTCCGGATCCTCTTTCCCCACACCGGTACGGCGTGCCGGATCGGTATCACCGGTCCGCCCGGTGCAGGCAAGAGCACGCTGACGACGAGGCTGGCGGCGGCGTACCGGCGCGAAGGAAAACGGATCGGGATCATTGCGGTGGACCCGACGAGCCCGTTCACGGGCGGTGCCGTGCTGGGCGACCGCGTGCGCATGGGCGATGTTGAACTGGATACGGGTGTCTTCATCAGAAGTATGGCATCGCGCGGCAATCCGGGTGGATTGAGCAGAGCCGCGGGAGATGCGGCGGACATCCTGGATGCCTCCGGGATGGATATCATCCTGCTGGAAACGGTCGGGGTAGGGCAATCGGAGCTCGACATCGCACGCGCGGCGGATGTGACCGTCGTGGTCCTCGTCCCTGAATCCGGCGATGCCGTTCAGGCCATGAAGGCCGGGTTGATGGAGATCGCCGACCTCTTCGTCATGAACAAGTCCGACCGCCCCGGTGCGGAGCAGGCGATCCAGGCATTGAGTTCAACACTGATGTTCCGGCAATCCACCCTGCCCCCGCCCGATGTTGTGCGCACCGTTGCCTCTGAAGGGAAAGGTGTGGATGAGGTGGTCGACGCCATCGGCACCTTCCGGGAGCGCATGGAGGCGGAGGGAGGGATGGTCCGCAGACGCCGCGAACGGATGGAGACACGCATCGCAGATATCGTGGTGAGCAGGGTGCGGCGACAGTTGTGGACGCCCGAACGGAGGGCACAGCTGGAGTCATCGGTGGAAGCCGTGCTTCGTGGTGAATGCACTCCCTTTGACGTGGCCCACACGCTCATCGATAGCATCGGGCCGGATTCTTGAGCACTCCCTCACGGTATCGGAGCGTGTCCGCCGGCCGATGGGGGAGTATCCTGCTGGTGGCAGCGGTGTTGCACGTCCGGGCCCATGCGCAGGTGGACTCCCTGGCGGGGGCCGTGCCTGCCTGTCCGGGGATCGCGCCGGTGGAAGAGGTGCATCCGCTTCAGGAAGCCCTTGCGATGTTCCTCCTGCCGAAGGTGTTGCAGGATGGCTATCTCCTCAAAGAGTATGTGGTGAGCGACGAGTACCGTGAGATACGCCGGGCGCGGGGCGACGTTGCCGCCGTGGATGTCCTGTTTCGCCGTGCTCTGCGGATGTCGTGGAACAACCCGTATGCGACCCTGGTGATCGTCACCCTTGCGGTGCTGGATCACCAGAAATTCGGCGTACGGATACCATTCCTCGGCCCGCTGCTCTGGTTCCCGCTGACGTCGGAGTTCCCCGAAGAATTCGCACGGCGGCATGTGGCCCTGCCGCTCCGCCTGTATCCGGACAGCCCGGCCTGGGGCGACCGCGACAAGCTCCAGCATTTTTTCGGTTCGGCACTTGTTGCCGTTCTGACCGGCTCGCACACGACTGTCGACCGTGTAGGTACATTCATTGAGTGGGGCGAGGACAGGTTCATCGTGGAGGGGACGCTGGAGGGACGGGATCTGGAGGCCAATAGCAGGGGCGGGATGTTCGGCCTGGCGTTCCTGCGCGACCGCGCCGTGCTCCCGTCCCTGTACATGCAGACCGCATTGTCCGTCCCGCATATCGATACCATGCAGGTGCACGAGGAAGAATGACCATGAAGACGGTGCTGATCGTTGACGATGAAGCGACCATCCGCGAGACCATCCGGATGACGCTCGAGTATGAGAAGTTCGCCGTGGTGGAAGCGGCCGATGGACCGTCGGCCCTGACGCGCGTCGCGGCGGGTGGCATCGACCTGGTGTTCCTGGACATCAAGATGCCGGGCATGGACGGCATGCGTGTCCTTGATACGCTGAGGTCGGAACACCCTTCGTTGCCGGTGATCATGATCTCGGGGCATGCGACGGTCGATACCGCCGTGGAAGCGCTCAGGCTGGGGGTGTTCGATTTTCTCACCAAGCCGCTCGACCGGGATCATTTGATCATGGTCGCGCGCAATGCGGTCGAGGTGAAGCGCCTGCGCGAGCAGGTGGAAGGCAAGTACCGCATCATCGGCGACACCCCGGTCATGAAGGAGATGCTCGCGCTCATCGAGCGCGTGGCACCCACGGAAGCCCGGGTGCTGGTCACGGGCGAGAACGGTTCCGGGAAGGAACTCGTCGCCCGCGCACTGCACCGCCTCAGCAAGCGGGCGGCCAGGGCACTGATCGAAGTGAACTGTGCGGCCATTCCGAACGAGTTGATCGAATCGGAACTGTTCGGCCACGAGAAGGGTGCGTTCACCGGGGCCACGGGCACGCGTATCGGAAAATTCGAACTTGCGGATGGCGGCACGATCTTTCTGGATGAGATCGGCGACATGAGTCTCACCGCGCAGGCCAAGGTGCTGCGTGCGCTGGAGGAAGGGCACATCGAACGGGTCGGCGGTTCACGCCAGATCAAGGTCGATGTGCGCGTCTTCGCAGCAACGAACAAGAATCTGCCGGAGGCCGTGAGGGCCAGCGCGTTCCGCGAGGACCTCTATCACCGCCTGAACGTGATCCCGATCCGGGTGCCGGCGTTGCGGGAGCGGCGCGAGGATATCCCGCTGCTGGCGGCTTCCTTCGCCGCCGACGTGTGCGCGCAGAACGGCATGGCGCCGAAGCGGTTCACGGATGATGTGCTCCGCACCCTGCAGGGTATGCCGTGGGGTGGCAATGTGCGGGAGCTCCGGAACACGGTGGAACGGCTGGTGATCATGACCCCGGGTGACGAGATCGCGCGTATCGAGGTCTTTCAGGAGGCGGCGCGTGCCGGAGGGATGGTGGAGGATCTCCTGGCGCAGAATCTCACATTTCAGGAATTCAAGGATAAGGCCGAGGCGGCGTTCATCAAGAAGCAGTTGGAAGTGCACGAATGGAATGTGAGCAAGACGGCGGATGCATTGGAGATCCAGCGGAGCCATCTGTACAACAAGATGAAGAAGTTCGGGCTGGAACGGGAGTAGGTCAGCGCCGCTCGCGCTGTCGCACCACTTCGAACATGCCGAGCGCACCGGCCACCGAGGCGTTCAGTGATTCGACCTTCCCGAACAGGGGGATGCGCACGAGATGATCGCAGTGCTCCTTCACGAGCCGGCGGATCCCGCGCCCTTCATTGCCCACCACGAACGCGACCGGGACGGTGTAGTCCACCTGGGCATACGTCTTGTCGCCGTCACCCGCCAACCCTATCACCCAGAACCCTGCCTGCTTGAGTTCCTCGATCGCGTTGACGAGGTTGGTGACCTCGGCGATGGGGAGGTGCTCGGTGGCGCCGGCTGACGCCTTGACGACCGTGGGGTTGATCGGGGCTGCGTGATGCCGGGGGATGATGGCCCCGTGGACGCCCGCGCACTCCGCCGTACGGATGAGTGCACCGAGGTTCTGCGGGTCCTCGATCTGGTCCAGGATAAGAAGGAAACCGGTCTCGCCGCGCTCGCGGATGGCGGTGAGGATATCCTCGAGCTCGGCGGCTTTCTTTTCGGGCGCAAAGGCGATCACGCCCTGGGTGAGGGCTTCGGGTGAGAATTCCCGGAAGTGCTGTTTCTCGGAATCCTGCACGGTGATGCCGCGCTGTTCTGCAAGCCGCCGGATCTCATCGATCGTGCTGCCATGGGTCCCGCGCAGCACCAGGACCTTGTCCAGCGCCCGCCCTGCCCTGAGGGCCTCAAGCACCGGCTTGCGGCCGGTCAGAACATTCGTCATTGCATCCGCGGACCCTGGGTCCGTCCCCTATGCGCGTGAGTGCGGTGTGGCGTGCCGGCGGGCGATGATCACGAATCCTGCCGCGCCAAGGATGAACAGAGCGATGCTGAAGATCTGGGCTTCCGAGAGTCCGATGGCGATGCGTGGTTGGAGTCTCAGGAACTCCACAGCGAAGCGGAACGTGCTGGACAGCATCAGATAGGCCATGAACAACTGGCCCGGGATCAGGTGTCTCTTTTCGATCGCCAGGAGAGCGAAGAATCCTGCCGCGCCCATCAGGAGTTCATAGATCGGCGTGGGATGCAGCGGTGTCCGTGCATCGAACTCCGTGTAGAGATGACCCATCCTGTCCCTGCCTGCGATCATGACGCGGAGGGAATCGTAGTGCCATTCCGCGCGTGCGGCAGGCTCCCGACGGAAATACTCCTCAAGCATCATGGTCGGCTTGGCCGTCCCCTGGGCGTAGATGGTTCCCCACGGCAGTGACGTCGGCCGTCCGTAGTCGCCGTCGCCCGACAGATGGCATCCGACCCGCCCGACGCCATACGCCAGGATCAGCGCGATGCCAAGGCAGTCCCACACTTTCATGAACGGGACCTTCTTCCAGCGGATATAGAGGGACACGGCGAGCAACGCGAGGAGGAACCCGCCGTACCAGGTGAGTCCGCCCGCCGAGAAGGTCATGCCTGCAGGATCCGCTTTGAATGCTTCGAACTCCTCCAGGAGATAGAGGAGCTTTGCTCCGGCGATGCCGAAGACCACGGCGAAGATCGTGACGGTATTCGCGATGCCGGGATCGAGCCCGCGGCGTTTCAATGCGCGCGCCATGATGGCGCTGCCCAGGAGGAATGCGATGCCGAGCATGAGCCCGTAGCTGTAGACCCGGAGCGGGCCGAATTCAAAGAGAACGGGGATCATGATCAGAATTCCCTGTTATGCCATTGTGAAAGATCGGTGGTGATGGTCGCGAAGGATGCCCGCGGCTTCTTTGCCAGGGCCACGCTGCCGGGGGCGATCTGCAGCGCGAATGCCGTGCTCCTGCCGTCGATCCCCTGGATCGTCACCTCGAGCGGGCCGTTGAACTCTTCATACTCCTGCGAAAAGCGGGCTGGGCCGGCCGAAGGGAGGCTGAGTTGTGGCGTGCGGAACCCCAGCACGGTCAGGTGCAGTGACGACCGCGAGGCGTCCGCTTTGACCGAGAGTTCATACCTGAACGTGGCGAACGCTTTGGTGGTCTCCAGGACAACGAGGGTTGTAGGGCGTTGGGTCCGCTCGGAAACCCGGGGGACCACCAGCAGGCGATATTCCGGATCGGTCCGGGTCTTTGTCGACTTCGTGCTCGGCATCATTCCTCCTTACAGCTCGAAATAGGAGGCCTCCTCCTGCCGGAAGAGATCGATGATCTCCTTGGGGGACGATACCAGAAGGAGACGCTTGCGGAACTCCTCCTTGTTCATGAGCCGGGAGATGCGGCTCAGCAGTTTGATGTGCGGGCCGACCAGGTTGTCCTTCCCGACGAGCAGGAATACGAGGCGGACCGGCTTCTCGTCGAGGGAGTCGTAGTCGATCTCTTCCTCGGTGACGGCGAATGCGGCGACGATCTCCGAGACGGCATCGGTCTTGCCGTGGGGGATGGCGAATCCATTCCCCACACCCGTGGACATGATGCGTTCGCGTTCCAGGATGGCGGACCGGACCTTCTCCTTATCGAGCACCTTCGGCGACAGGGCGACCAGGTCCACCATGGCGTCGATGATATCGTTCTTGGACGACCCTGTGAGCCCGGCGACGACGAGGTCCTCGGTCAGAATATCACTGATCTTCATCTCGTGGCAATTCTCCTATGGTTCATCACGCCAGATGATCACTTTCTTTTCATAGTCCAGGGCGAGGCGGTCGGCGGACTGCTGATCGCGTGCTTCCGCGCTCACATGGAAGAGCGGCCGTTCTTTATCCGGGATCATGAGCACGGAGATGCCCTTCGACCCCTCCGGCATGTACACTTTCACGCCATCCACCAGTTCGCGGCGCATGGTGTCGGTGTCGGCCATGATGTGCCGCATCACCTTTCCCTTGTGCTCCCAGGAGCAGTTCACCGTACGCCGCGCCAGATACAATCGCGGGATCTCCGTATCGAACTCACCCAGACGCTTGTCCGCATGCGCCATCATTTCGAGCAGCTTTGCAAGAGAGTACATCGCATCGGTGGCGAAGAAGAAGTCCGTGAAGATGAACCCGCCTTTGGTGCCGCCAATGAACCGGATGCTCTTGTTCGCCGCGGCTTCCATCATCGCCAGGTGGCTGTTGCGGGTCTTGACGACCTTCACCTTGTGGCGTTCGGCAAGGAGATCGATCTCGCCGCTGGAAGTGATGGGCACGGCGATGGAATCCACATCCTTGTGCGTCTGCAGGAACATGTCCGTGACGACGGTCAGGAGGCGGTCGCTGTCGAATGCATCGCCGTTCTCGTTCACGAGGAACAGGCGCTCCCCGCCGCCGTCGATCAGGATGCCCATATCGTATTTCAGCGACGTCACGATGTGCGAGAGCTGCTTCATCGAGTAGTCGAACTCGTACTTGTCCCGCGTCAGCTTCCGCGGGTCGAGGTGCGCGTTGAGGGCCACCACCTGGCAATCGAACGACCCGAGGATGATCGGGAAGATCGTGGAGGCGACGCCGTTGGAGTAGTCGATGACCAGCTTGAACTTCTTCTTGCCGATCGCCTCGATGTCGAGGGAGGACAGGAACTTCTCCTTGTATGCCTCGGTGGTGCGTTCCGGGAAGGAGATGCCCCCGACCTTCTCGCGCGGCGCGCGGGCGAAGTCCTCGCCGAAGAAGAGGCGTTCCACGCTCTTTGTCTTGGAGGTGGGGAGGTCCTTGCCGTTGGCATCGAAGAAGATGATGTCCGTCAGGTTCTTGTCGGTCGGGTTGCGGCGGACGTGGATACCGCCGGCCTCCTTGCCGCTGCTCAGTTCGTGGCGGAGCAGGGGGATGGAGATCGCCCGGAGATCGAAGGTGTTCACCCCGGCGGACACGAGGCCGCAGAGGATCGCGCGGTTCATCATGCGCGACACATTGTCGGAATCGCGGCAGGTCACGACGGTCTTGCCCGCGCCGATGAAGGCCCCGTAGGCCGCGCCCAGTTTCGCGCCGAATTCGGGGTTCATCTCGATATTGGACAGGCCGGTGACGCGCGAATCGGTGAAGAGCTCGCGCAGCCATTTGTCCTCCCACACGAGGCTGCGTGTGAGGACGGCGCCTTCCTCGACGACCTTCTCCGGCCAGAGTTTGATGTTCGCGCTCAGCCGGGCCCCGCGCCCGATCCAGCAGCCGTCGCCGATGAATACGTTCTCCGCGATGACCGCCTTCTCGCCGATGGAGCATTTGGAGCCGATCACATCCGACGAGAGCTCGGAATTATGTCCGACCACCACATCGCTCCAGATCACCGAGTTGGTGATGATGGACCCCGGCCCGATCACACTGTTGTCGCCGATGATCGAGTTCGAGATCTTCGACCCCTCGCCGATCGTGCAGTTCTTTCCTACGATCACGCGGCCCGAAAGATGGACGCCGGCGAGGTCGATCCGCGTGCCTTCGCCGATCGAGGCATTGCCCGATCGCAGGCCGTCGATGTCCACGTCGACGGTCCCTGCCAGGACGTCCATGTGGGCATCCTGATACTCGTTCAGGTTACCGATGTCGCGCCAGTACCCGTCCGTGGTGAACCCGTAGAGACCCAGGTCCTCCTGCCGCAGCATGAGCGGGAAGAGGTCCTTGCTGAAATCGAAATCCTGGCGGTAGGGGATCTTCTCCAGGATGTCCGGCTCGATGATGTAGATGCCGGTATTGATCGTGTCGCTGAAGACTTCGCCCCACGAGGGCTTCTCGAGGAAGCGTGTGATCTTGCCATCCTCGCCCGTGATGACCACGCCGAACTGCAGTGGGTTCTTCGCGTGGGTCAGGACGATCGTGGCTTTGGCATTCTTGGCTTCGTGGTAGCGGAGGGCGGCGGTCAGGTCGAAGTCGGTGAGCACGTCACCACTGATGATCAGGATGCGTTCGTTCATCCCTTTCGTGGCGTTGCGGACGCTTCCCGCTGTGCCGTAATCCGCATCGGCCCTGACGTATTGCATCTTGACACCCATCGACGATCCGTCCCCGAAGTGACCGGTGATCGCCTCGGGAGAATAGAAGAGGGTGGCAATGATGTCGTTGAGCCCGTGCTTTTTCAGCAAGGCAACAATGTGGGCCATCATGGGTTTATTCATGAGTGGCACCATGGGTTTGGGCGTGTTGCAGGTGAGCGGGCGCAACCGTGTCCCGAACCCACCAGCCATGATTACGGCTTTCATAGTGTGGTCAGGTGCTGAGGGCGGAAGAGATGATTAGGATGTGAACTATTCAATATAGACAACGACCGTGTTGAATTCAAGAGAACCGTTCACCGGCTGTGACGATGGTCACCGGCGGAACGGTTCATGAGTGAGGCCGCATACCCCGCGCCGAAACCGTTGTCGATGTTCACAACGGTGACGCCGGATGCGCACGAGTTGAGCATGCCCAGAAGCGCTGAAACACCACGGAAATTGGCGCCGTACCCGACCGAGGTCGGCACGGCGATCACCGGCACATCCACCATGCCGCCGACCACGCTGGCGAGTGCGCCTTCCATCCCAGCGACCACGATGATGACCGTGGCCTGACGGAGTTTCTGACTCTGCATCAGGATCCTGTGGATCCCTGCCACCCCAACATCGAACAACGTGGCAACGTCATTCCCCATCACCGTGGCGGTCACGACCGCCTCCGCTGCCACCGGGATGTCGGATGTCCCCGCGGTCACCACCAGAATGGTACCGCGCCCCTGATGGACGATCTTCGTCTCATTGCCTGAAATCGTCCGCGCTTCCGCGTTGTAGCGGGCGCCGCGAATGATCTTCTTCACGGCGTTGAAGTGCGCCTGCGATGCACGCGTTGCAAGGAGCACACTGCCCCGGCGTACGATCGCGCGCGCGATCTCTGCTACCTGCCGGGGCGTCTTCCCTTCACTGAAGATCACTTCCGGGAAACCCTGACGCATCTCCCGGTGATGGTCCACTGTGGCGAAGCCCAATGACTCATACATGCGGGAGGACAGCTGCTGCAGGAGCTCTTCCTCGGAGAGTGCCCCGCTCTTGAAGCGGGTGAAAAGTTGGTGGAGCCTGGGGTCGGTCATCTTGCCCAATATACCTCATTCGTGCAGGAATATCAAGAAAACCACCGCCGTTGACTCTCCAGGCCGTTTTTTGTACCTTTGAGTATAAACGCGCTTTCTACGTCATCGGGACATTGTGGAACTGATCCTTCTTGCCGCACTGACCGGCTATCTTCTGGGTTCCATCCCGACCGCCTTCATCCTGGTTCGTTGGCAATCCCGTATCGATCTTCGGGCCGCAGGAAGCGGAAACGTAGGAGCGCTCAATAGTTTTGAGGTCACCCGGTCCCGCGCCGTCGGCGTGAGCGTGCTGGTCCTCGATCTCCTGAAGGGCGTCCTCGCCGTCTACGCTGTTCGCTCCTTCGGAGGCGAGTGGCCCTTGACCGGGATGATCTCCGCATTATCGGCGGTTCTGGGTCATAATTACCCGTTCTGGTTGAAGTTCAAAGGTGGAAGAGGCCTCGCGACTGCCGCGGGAGCCGCATTGGTCCTGCTCTGGGGATTCGTGCCGCTCTGGTGTCTGGTGTGGGCCCTTGCCTTTGCCATGCTCCGGAGTGTCAACCCGGCCAGTGCTGTGGCAAGCATCGTGAGTCCGGTGGTCGTGTTCCTGTGGCCCGGAGTTCTGCCCGGCATCCTGGACCCGCGGGCGGCTCCCTGGTTCATCGTCCTGTTGATGATCCTGATCCTGTCCCGGCTCATCGGACCGGTCCGTGAGTTCATTCTGGAACAACGTGCACAGAGGAGAGACGTATGATCGCGCGTGTGGTTGGGTTGCTGCTTCTTGTTCTTGCAACGTCCGTCGGCGGGGGTGTCATCGGCTACAGCCTCGGCAAAAGTGCCGTCGCTGAACCGGATCCCGCGCAACCATCGCATGGCCCGGATGCTGCCTTTGACCATGCGTTCGCCATCGGATCGACACCTGAAGGACGTGATTCGGTCGCCGAGTCACTCGGGACCGGCCGCCGCAATGCCATCACCCGCGCCGTCGCCGCCGCAAGTCCCGCCGTTGTGGGCATCAATGTCGTCGAACTCCGCCAGTACCGCCAGGTCTCTCCCTGGGGCGACGATCCGTTCTTCCGCCAGTTCTTCGGCGATCGCACGTATACGCAGCAGGTGCAGGGGCTCGGCTCCGGGTTCATCATCTCTCCGGATGGGTACATTCTCACGAACGATCACGTTGCGGGCAATGCGAAAGAGATCACCGTCACCATGACCAGCGGCAAGCAGTACAAAGCCCGGCTCGTGGGTACGGACCTGATCTCCGACATCGCACTCCTCAAGATCGACGGCACGGGCCTTCCGTTCGTCCGCCTCGGTGGGTCGGATGATGTGATCATCGGTGAATGGGTGATCGCTCTCGGCAATCCGTTCGGGCTGTTCGACATCAACGACAAGCCGACCGTGACCGTGGGCGTCGTGAGCAATACCGGCATGAAGGTGGAGTCGGGCGAAGGGCGCGTCTACCGCGACATGATCCAGACCGATGCCGCCATCAATTCGGGGAACAGCGGTGGCCCGCTCCTGAATGCGACGGGAGAGGTGATCGGTGTGAACTCCGTCATTTATACGCCGAACCAGGGGAATGTGGGCCTCGGGTTCGCCATCCCGATCAACCGGGTGAAGACGATCGTCGCGGAGCTCCGCAAGAGCGGCAAGATCGAACGGAATTTCTGGACCGGCCTGCAGATCCAGGCGGTCGACCGCCGGATCGCCCGCTACTTCGGGCTCGACAAGGTGCAGGGTGTGATCGTCAGTGACGTGAAACGTTCCAGCCCCGCAGAACGTGCGGGGATGCGTGAGGGTGACATCATCATCGAAGCCAACGGCGAGAAGGTGAACGATGAGTCCTCGCTGATCGCGATCGTGGATGAAGCCCGGACCGGCGAGACCCTGAAATTGAAAGTGATCCGTGACCGCCATGAAATGACCGTTTCCCTTCGTCTGGAGAAGCAGCCCGAATGATCAGCCGCTATACACGTCCCGCCATGGGAGCCATCTGGGAGGATGAGAACCGCTACCGGATCTGGCTCGAGATCGAGGTCCTTGCCTGTGAAGCCCAGGCCCGGCAGGGAGTGATCCCTGCCGAGGCCGTTGCCGTCATCCGCTCGAAGGCCAACTTCGACGTGAAGCGTATCGAAGCGATCGAAGAAGAGGTGCGGCACGATGTGATCGCGTTCCTGACGAACGTCGGGGAGTATGTCGGCCCCGAAGCCCGCTTCATCCATCTGGGCATGACGTCGTCGGATGTGCTCGATACCGCCCTGGCCGTACAGATGAAGCAGTCCGGGGAGATGCTCCTGGAAGCCCTGGAGAAACTCGCGGCCGTGCTCGCGCGCCGTGCGAAGGAGTTCAAGACGACCATCACCGTGGGGAGGACGCATGGGATCCATGCCGAACCGACCACGTTCGGGTTGAAGCTGGCCTTGTGGTATGCGGAGGCGCAGCGGAACATCGTCCGGATGAAAGGCGCGGTCGAGCGTATCGCCGTGGGGCAGATCTCGGGTGCCGTGGGGACCTTCGAGCATCTGAGTCCGGCGGTGGAAGAATACGTGTGCGCCCACCTCGGCCTTGCGCCGGCTCCGGTGTCGACGCAGGTACTGCAGCGTGACCGCCACGCAGAGTTTATGAATGCCCTTGCGCTCACCGGCGCATCGCTGGAGAAGATCGCCACCGAGATCCGGCACCTCCAGAAGACCGAAGTGCTGGAAGCGGAGGAATATTTCTCCAAGGGGCAGAAGGGATCGTCGGCGATGCCGCACAAGCGGAACCCGATCACCTGCGAGCGCATCGCCGGGCTCGCACGCGTGCTCCGCGGCAATGCCCAGGCAGCAATGGAAAATGTGGCGCTCTGGCATGAGCGCGACATCACCCATTCGTCGGTGGAGCGGGTCGTGATACCTGACAGCTGTATCCTGCTGGATTATATGCTCGCATTGACCATCGATGTGGTGGACCGGCTGCTTGTCTATCCTGAGAATATGCTCACAAACCTCCATAAGACCCACGGCCTCATCTTCTCGCAGTCGGTGCTGCTTGCGCTGACGAAGAAGGGGATGAAGCGCGAGGACGCGTACCGTATCGTGCAGACGTGTGCCATGGATGTGTGGCAGAGCGGGAAGGAATTCAAAGACCTGCTTCTTGCCGAACCGGCCGTGCGGGATGTGCTCGGCGTGGAGGGGGTGGAAGCGCTGTTCGACCTGAACAAGAGCATCAAGAACGTAGATGTGATCTTTGCCCGTGCCGGACTCGCCTAAGCACCATCCGGACGGACGCCATTAGAACAAAGGACGAACGTATGGCAAGGAAATTCCAGAATTTCATCGACGGCGCATGGATGGATGCCATCTCCGGGAAGACCTTCGAGAACCGGAACCCCGCGAACTGGGATGAGGTGGTTGGTACCTTTCCGAAGTCGGGAAAGGACGACGTTGAAGTGGCGATCCGCGCCGCACGCCGCGCATTCGAAGAGTGGCGGCTGGTGCCCGCACCCAAGCGCGGCGACATCCTGAAGAAGGTCGGCGACCTGATGGTCGAGAAGAAGGAAGAACTGGCGAAGCTGATGACCCGGGAGATGGGGAAAGTGCTCGCCGAGACCCGCGGCGACGTGCAGGAAGGCATCGATACCGCCTACTATGCCGCCAGCGAAGGGCGCCGCCTGTTCGGCCATACCGTTCCCTCGGAATTGCCGAACAAGTTCAACATGGCAATGCGCGTGCCGATCGGCGTTGCGGGCATCATCACGCCCTGGAACTTCCCGATGGCGATCCCCACCTGGAAGATCTTCCCCGCGCTGGTGTGCGGGAATACGGTCGTGTTCAAGCCGGCATCGGACACCCCTGCCACGGCAACAGCCCTCGTCGAGATCCTCGCCGAAGCCGGCATCCCCGCGGGTGTCGTGAACATCGTGCACGGTGGCGGCGGCGAGGTGGGCAATGCGATCGTCGGCCACGATGAAGTGGACCTGGTGAGCTTCACCGGCTCCACGGTGGTCGGCAAGAAGATCTCCGAGATGGCGTCGGCCACCCTGAAACGCGTCTCGCTCGAACTCGGCGGCAAGAACGCGCAGATGGTGATGCCGGATGCGAACATGGAACTCGCCCTCGAAGGCGTGCTCTGGGGCGCCTTCGGTACCACGGGTCAGCGCTGTACGGCCACGAGCCGGCTCCTGCTGCACGAGAAGATCCATGATGCGTTCGTTGCGGAACTCGTGAAGCGGGTGGAAGCCCTGAAGCTTGGCGACGGCCTGAAGCCGGGCATCGATGTCGGCCCGTGCGTGAACGAATCGCAGCAGCAGACGGTGCAGAGCTACGTGGATATCGGGCTGAAGCAGGGTGCAAAGGTGGTTGCCGGCGGCAAGATCGCGAAGGACGGCGACCTGGCGAAGGGGTGGTTCTACCGCCCAACGGTGTTCACGGGCGTACAACCCGACCACCGTATCGCCAAAGAGGAGATCTTCGGACCGGTCCTGTCGGTGATCAAGTTCAGGACGCTGGAAGAAGGCATCCGGATCCTCAACGACACGATCTACGGCCTCTCGTCGTCCCTGTATACGACGAACATCAATGATGCCTATACGGCCATCCGCGACATCAAGGCCGGGATCACGTACATCAACGCTCCGACCATCGGTGCCGAAGCACACATGCCGTTCGGCGGCGTGAAGCAGACCGGCAACGGCCACCGGGAAGGCGGGTGGACGGTGTATGACTTCTTCTCGGAGTGGAAGACGGTGTACGTCGACTACAGCGGTGGATTGCAGCGGGCACAGATCGACAATTACAAGGACTGATCCCGTGGCGCGCCAACCCCTCTATTTCGTGTCATTGTTCGAGCACAACGAGTTCTTCTAAGTGCCGCTCCTCCTGTTTTCTGACCATTGAACAGCATTCATTCATTGGAGGAGCGACATCATGAAGAAGCGCACAACGACACGTCGCGCGGTGGCCCGTACGGCCCCGCGCAAAGGGAAGGGCGCAGCACCACGCAAGGCCGCATCTGCCCGCCGGCCCCTGAAGTCCCTTGTGGCACCGGATGCAGTGTTCCCCACACTGCGTCAGCATATGCTCATCGACGGGTTCGATATCGTCATCGACCTGAAGAAGAGCCGCGGATCATTCATCGTTGATGCCCGCACGGGCAAGTTGTATCTGGATTTCTTTACGTTCGTAGCTTCGTCGCCGGTCGGCATGAATCATCCGATGATGACGTCGCCGGAATTCCTGAAGAAGCTGGCGTACGTCGCCGTGAACAAGCCCTCGCTCTCGGATATCTACACCAGCGAGCAGGCGGATTTCCTCGCCACATTCTCATGGGTCGCCATCCCATCCTACCTTCCCCATGCCTTCTTCATCGACGGAGGCTCGGCGGCGGTGGAGAACGCGCTCAAGACCGCATTCGACTGGAAGATCAGGAAGAACTTCGCCCGCGGGCACCGCGAAGAACGCGGCCGGCAGATCATTCACTTCCAGGGTGCGTTCCACGGCCGCGGGGGGTATACACTCTCCCTGACCAACACCGATCCGGTGAAGACCGACCTGTTCCCGAAGTTCTCCTGGCCGCGCGTGAATGCGCCCGCCATGCGTTTTCCGATGACGCCGGAGACCACAGCGCTCGTGATGCAGGATGAGGAACGTGCCATTGCGACGATCAAGCAGGCGTTCCACGACAACCCGGACGATATCGCGGCGATCATCATCGAGCCGATCCAGGGTGAGGGCGGCGACCGCCAGTTCCGGCCGGAGTTCTTCCGTGCCCTGCGTCAGCTCGCCGATGAGAACGAGGCGTTGCTCATCGCGGATGAGGTGCAGACGGGTGTCGGCATGACGGGGAAGATGTGGGCGCACCAGCATTACATGCAGCCGGACATCATCTCCTTCGGCAAGAAGACGCAGGTGTGCGGCATCCTGTGCGGAACGCGTATCGATGAGGTGAAGGACAACGTGTTCAAGGTGCCGAGCCGGATCAACTCCACCTGGGGCGGGAACCTGGTGGATATGGTGCGTGCGCAGCGCTACCTGGAGATCATCGAGAAGGAGAAACTGGTCGAGAATGCACGGGTGGTGGGTGCGCACCTGCTGACGCGTTTGCAGGAGCTTGTTGCAGAGTTCCCGGCCCTCTTTTCGAATCCGCGTGGACTCGGGCTGTTCGCCGCGTTCGATGTGGTGACGCCGGAGAAACGCACGGAGATCCGCGAGGCAGCGTTCGACCTGGGGCTCATCATCCTGCCCAGCGGCGAGCGGTCCATCCGGTTCCGCCCACCGCTGAACGTGTCACGCGAAGAGATCGATCTCGGGATCGAGATCATCCGCAAGACGTTAACGAAGGAGTAGCAGCTTCCTGTTGATCACCGACTGACCGCCGTCGATACCGGCGGCGGTCAGCCGGTAGATGTACACACCCGCGGCAACGTCACTGCCCCCGTCGTCCTTCCCGTTCCATTCCGTCCGGTGCAGGCCGCGCCGCACGGTCCCGCTGACCAGGGTCCGCACTCTCCGGCCGATCAGATCGTAGATCGTCAGCGTGACGTTCGCCTCCTGGGGGGCGGCGAACTCGATCCGGGTCCCTGGATTGAACGGATTCGGATAGTTCTGGCCAAGATGGTAGTCGCCGCCTTCAACCGACGGCAGACCATTCGTATCGGTACTCCCCAGGCTGACCCGTGCGGCGAGTGCGTTCAGGATCCCGTACCCCATGAGGTTGTCGGGGGCATTGGCCTTGCTGGCGGTCGACTTCATCGCATTCACGATCGTCATCGGGGGTGCCGTGGGATGCTCTTTCACGAGCAGCGCCGCAACCCCTGCGGTGAGCGGACAGGAGAACGACGTTCCCTGGATCAGCGTGTACTCCGTCGTGTTGGTCGCGCTCGCCACGAACACATTCGTTCCCTGTGCCATGACGTCCGGCTTGATGCGGGGTGGGACCGAGGTACTGGGACCGATGGAACTGAACGATGCGCGTGCACCGGCGGAGGTGACCGCACCGGCGGCGACCACGCTATCGGCGTCGGCCGGGGCGATGAGCGTGTTGTGCGATGCGTTGAATCCTTCGTTGCCCGCGGAGTTCACCACCACGATCCCCTTGCGCACGGCCATGGCCGCGGCGCGCGTGATCGCAGTCGTCCTCCCATCCATGTTCTCCCACGTCCAGCTCGTATACCCGGCATCATAGTCCAGATAGCCGAGGGATGTGCTCGTCACCTGCACGCCCAGACTGTCCGCCCACTCGATCGCACGCACCCACTTGTCCTCCTCTGCCGGCGTTTCGCTGCTGTCGTTCTCGGTGCGCGCAAGAATGTAGCTGGCGCCGTAGGCAGGTCCGATGAGGGCCCCCGGTTTGTAACCGCCAATGGTGGCGAGGGTGTAGACGCCGTGATCGCCGAAGTTCGTGCTCGGATTGGAAGGGACCACGCTGACCTTGTTGTCCACGAAGTCGTAGGTGGCGAGGATGTTCATCGAGGCGAAGGCTTCGTGCGCCGGGAGCCGGAAGCCATTGTCGAAGACCCCGAGGATGACCCCCTGGGCGGAATTGCCGAGGTCATGGATCGCCGGCACGTTGATGGTATTCACCTGCGAGAAGGACGATCCGTAATCCAGGGCGTGGGTACCGGTCTGCTTCTGCACCGATGGGGTCTGCTCGCCGGCAGGCACTGCCGGATCGGGCGAGCGTTTGAAGCCTGTGACCAGGTCAAGGGACGTCACGAACGGGAGTGCCGTGCAGCGTGCGATCTGCTCCCCGGTACCCCGGATGCTCACCGCGTTGAGCCATTTGGAGACCTGTCCCACCGTGACGCCGCGGGCGCCCAGTTGTGCAAGGTATGGTGCGTGCACCGGCAGGTCGGTCTCGTCCACGAGGGCCGAGGCCGGCATCACGTTCATGCGACGGCGAAGCGAGGCTTCGGTGACGAGCGAGGTGGGCACGGCCTTCTTCAGATCGGCCCCGCCCTTGTCGGCGAAATAGACCCATGCGTGATGGATCGCCGACTGCGACGCGTGCGAGATCGCAGCAGAGAGGCGCGGGCTCAGCGTGGCCTGCGGCATGGCAACCTGATACAGGCCAAGGAGAAGGATGGGGATGACCGAACACGCAATGGATCGCCGATTCATGCAGCACCTCCAACGGAAACATATGAGTACACTATAATAGAGCCACTCCTTATAGATACCAAATCGGGGAAGGAGTTGCAAGATGGTTGCGATGGGCGTTTTCGTTGATTGTACGCCCTGCAAAGGCTATATTCCGGCATCACTTCCCACAGGACGTGGACCATCGACAGGCCATCCATGAAGCATTTCTCTCTCTTTGCCTTCCTTTTCTGCTTCGCTGCCACATGCGCCGCCCGCGATATCACGGTGGTTTCGCCCGATACGCGGCTGAAGGCGACCCTCACCGTTGGGACCGGGATCTCGCTGCAGGCGGCCGACGGGAAGGCCCCATTGTTCACCGTGGCTCCGATCCGCCTCGATCTCCGGGATGCCTCTCTGTTCCGTTCCACGCCGCATGTGGCGGAGGTCACCCGGAGCGCCTCAGATACTCTGATCACCCCCGTGATCCGGGAGAGGGCCGCACGGTTGCGCGACCACTACAACGAAGCGGTGGTGAGGTTCATAGGCGGATACGCGGTCACGGTGCGCGTCTACAACGAGGGCATCGCGTACAGGATCGTCACGGACATCGATCGTGACATGGTGATCGATCACGAGCCGTTGGTCCTGCAGTTTGCCCCGGGTGCGGTGATCACCGCACAGTACAACCAGACCTTCTGGTCGGCCTATGAGACGCCGTATCGTGTACGCGCCGCGGACGCGATGCCGGCCGACAGCATGGCGAATCTGCCACTCCTGGCACAGCTCCGGAGCGGGCATCGCATCGTCTTCACCGAAGCACAGATCGCGTCCTACCCGGGACTCTGGCTGAAGCATGTGCGGCAGGGACGGTTGGCATCGACCTTCCCGGCATATCCCACAGTGAGGTTGGAGGGCGATGACCTGTACCGGCGCGGGATGGTCACCGCGCGTGCGACGGAGATCGCACGTACGCATGGCTCGCGGGCGTTCCCGTGGCGTGTCTTCTGCGTTGCGCGCACCGATGCAGAACTCCTGACGAATTCCATGGTGTATCTCCTCGGGGAGCCATCCCGCATGCGGGATCCCTCATGGATACGTCCGGGGTTGGTCACACTCGATTGGTGGGGGCGGCGCAATATCCATGGAGTGGATTTCGTGGGCGGCGTCAATACCCCGACGGTCAGGTACTTCATCGACTTCGCGGCGCGCTACGGGATACGCTACGTGCTGCTCGATGAAGGATGGTCGCCGGATCCCGACCTGCTGCGCGTGTCGCCGGGATTGGATATGGCGGAGGTGCTTGCGTATGCGCGCAGCAAGAATGTGGAGATCCTTCTCTGGGCCGTCTGGTCCACGCTCGAACGGCAGTGGGACGCGGCGTTCGAGCAGTTCTCGCGCTGGGGGATCGCCGGCATCAAGATCGATTTCATGAACAGCGACGACCAGCAGATGGTGGAATTCTATCAACGCTGTGCGGAAGAGACGGCAAAGAGGAAGATGATCGTGATGTTCCATGGCGCGTACAAGCCGGACGGGATGCAGCGCACCTGGCCCAACGCTCCTGTGCGGGAAGGGCTCATCGAGTTCGAACAGAACGGCGTGAACCAGGATGATACGCCGTGGTATCACACCGTGTTGCCGTTCGTGCGCATGGTCGCCGGGGCCGCGGATTATCTGCCGGGAACGGTGCGCAACGCACAGCCGCATGAATTCCGGATGGTCCCCGACCGGCCGATGGGGCAGGGCACGCGCGCGCACACCACGGCGTTGTGCGTGGTGCTCGAATGCCCATTCCGGATGCTGCCGGACAGCCCTTCGGACTATCTGCGGGAGGACGACTTCACCCGGTTCATGACGTCGATCCCCGTGGAATGGGATGAAACGCGGGTGCTGGAGGCGAAGATCGGGGAAGTGGTCGCGGTCGCACGGCGCCACGGGGGCGATTGGTTCATCGGTGTGGTCACGAATGGAAGTGAACGGGATGTGCGGCTCGATCTTTCGTTCCTGGAGCCCGGCCCGCCGTATGTGATGACCTCCCTGGCGGATGGCGTCAATGCGAACACCAGGGCCATCGACCATGTCTTCTCTACCTCGGCGGTGCATACCGGCGATACGATGACGGTGCATCTGGCGAGGGGAGGGGGTTGGGTGGGACGGATAAGATCAATTAAGAATTAAGAACTAAGAATTCTTAATTCTTAATTGGGCCAGTTGCCTTGAATACAAAACGGCGCTTTCGTACCTTTGGCCTATGGAAACAATTGAAAATGTTGAACTAGGCAGCCTCCTCGATCCGTCCATCGTCGAGAAGATCCTCGTCGCTTTTCTCCGCGACGAGACGTCGGTTGCCGGATTCACGAAGGGTGTTCTCGGGCTTTCCGGCGGCATCGATTCCGCCGTGTGCGCTGCTCTGGCGGCACGGGCATTGGGTCCGGAAAACGTCCTGGGTGTCATGATGCCGTACCGGTCGAGCTCGCCTGAAAGCAAAGCGGATGCCGAACTGGTGGCCGGATCGATCGGCATTCGGACAGAACTCGTCGACATCTCGCCGATGGTGGACCCGTATCTCGCCCTGGGAAGTGGCAACGACCGTGTGCGCGGCGGGAACGTGATGGCCCGGGAACGGATGATCATCCTGTACGACATTTCGCAGCGCGAAAAGGGGCTGGTACTGGGGACGTCCAACAAGACCGAGCTGATGCTGGGCTACGGGACGCTCTTCGGGGATATGGCGTCGGCATTGAATCCGCTCGGCGACCTGTACAAGACTCAGATCTGGCAGCTGGCGAGGCATCTCGGACTGCCCGAGAAGGTGATCGACAAGAAGCCATCGGCGGACCTGTGGGCGGGGCAAACGGATGAAGGGGAGATGGGGTTCACGTACGCCGACGTTGACCGGCTCCTCTATTGTATGCTCGACGAACGGCGCACGGATCCTGAACTCCTGAAGATGGGTTTCGCACAATCATTCATCACCCGCGTGCGCGGCATGATCACCCGGAGCCAGTTCAAGCGGCGGCCGCCGGTCATCGCCAAGCTGTCGCACCGGACCATCAACGTCGATTTCCGCTATCCGAGGGACTGGGGCCTATGACGGAGACGATCCAGCCCGGAACGCTGTACGTCGTCTCGACACCTATCGGCAACCTGGGGGATATTTCCCACCGTGCTCTGCACATCCTGGGCACCGTGGATGTCATCGCCGCAGAAGACACGCGCACCTCACGTGTCCTCCTCGAACATTACGGCATCGCCACACCCCTTGTCAGCTATTTCATCCAGAACGAACTCCGTCGTATCCCCGAACTCGTCCAACGCCTGAAGGCAGGTGGAAGCGTTGCCGTGGTGAGCGATGCCGGCACACCCGGTATCTCGGATCCGGCCTTTGCCCTGGTACGTGCCGCGCTGCAGGATGGTGCACAGGTGGTGTCGATCCCCGGAGCGAGCGCCATGCTGGCCGCGCTGGTGGCAAGCGGACTGCCGACCGAGCGGTTCGTGTTTGAAGGGTTCCTGCCGCACAAGAAGGGGCGGAAGACGCGGGTCGGGCAGATCGCCGGTGAACCGCGGACCGTTGTCCTGTACGAATCTCCGCACCGCATCGAGCGCACACTCGGCGATCTTGCTGAAGCAATGGGGGACAGGCGTGCGGTGCTTGCCAGAGAACTGACGAAGAAATTCGAAGAGATGCGCCGGGGGACCGTGCGGGAGCTGTTGGAGGGGGTGCGCAGCGTCCCCCCGCGTGGAGAGATCGTGCTGGTCATTGAGGGTTGCGACCGCCGGCAGGCGGGTGCGCAGGCAGACGGGGGAGAAGAAAAGGAGTCGGACCATGGCTAAGAACGAAGAGCGGTCGGCAGTGACCCTGCGACTTCAGGGGACGCAGCATCCCGTACTCTATGAAGTGAACACGCGCGTCCTCCTGCATGAACTCTCCCAGGAGTCAGGAGACGCCATGACGCTTGCGGACATCCCGGACCGGATCGTGGACGAGTGGTGTGCACTGGGGATCGATGCGGTGTGGCTGATGGGGGTCTGGACCACGGGTGCGCTGGGGCGCCAGCTGGCACTGGATACCCCGGACTGCATGAAGAATACCGGAGGTCGTTGCCCGACGTGACGGCGGACGACATTCTCGGTTCCCCGTACGCGGTACAGGAATACCGGGTCGCTCCGGCGCTCGGCGGCGGCAAGGCTCTCCGTGCGCTCCGCACCCGCCTCGCGAAGAAGGGTATCGGCCTCATCCTGGACTACGTGAGCAATCACACCGCGCGTGACCATGCGTGGGTGAAGCAGCATCCGGAGTACTATGTCCATTCCGATCCGGCACGGAACGGCGCACAGATCACCGACGGGTTCCTGGCGCAGACCGCGGCGGGAGAGTTGATGATCGCGTACGGCCGCGATCCGATGTTTCCCGGATGGACCGATACGGCACAGCTGAATGTGCATTCGAAGGTGGCGCGTGCAGCGATGGTCACACAGCTCGAAGACATCGCGGAGGTGTGCGACGGCGTGCGATGCGATATGGCGATGTTGCTGCTTGCTGATGTGTTCGAGCGGACGTGGAACGACCGGAGCGCGCGTCCGGAGGATGACCGGGCGGAGGGCGAATTCTGGCGTGAGGCCATCGGCCAGGTGACAGCATCCCATCCGGGGTTCATGTTCATTGCCGAAGCGTACTGGAACAGGGAGTGGGACCTCCAGCAGTTGGGATTCAACTACACGTATGACAAGACGCTCTACGACCGCTTGCTGCGCGAGGGTGCCTCCGCGGTGAGGGACCATCTCAAGGCGGATATGGTGTATCAAACGCGCAGCCTCCGGTTCCTGGAGAATCATGATGAGGAACGGGCCGCGCGGATGCTGCCGTCCGAGCAGTGGCAGTTCGCGGCCGCCACCGTCGTTGCCACGGTGCCGGGGATGTTCCTGCTGCACGACGGACAGATGGAGGCACGAAACGTACGGGTGCCGGTGCAATTGCGCCGGCGGGTCGCCGAGATGCCGAATGAACGGAGCCGCGCGTTCTATACGGCGCTCCTCGGGATCATCGATCAACCGGTGTTCCGTGTGGGTGCCTGGCGGATGCTCTCGCTGCGGGCGGCATGGCACGACAACCATACGTGGCACAATTTCATCAGCTACTGGTGGCATGATCCGGTGCACGGCGACAGGCTCGTCGTTGTGAACTATGCTCCGCACAGTGGACAGGTGTACGTGGATGTGCCGCTGGACCTGCTCGAAGGCCATCTCGTCGAGTTCAAGGACCTGCTCGGTGGTGCAACGTACACGCGGGAGCGCCTGGCGCTGCACGCGAAGGGGATGTACTTCGACCTGCCGGGGTATGGGATCCATATCTTTGAAGCGACCGCGGTGGACAAGTAGGGACTGCCGCTGATCATGCTGTTGCTGCACCGGGATCGTTCTGGCACTCCATCTTGTGCCTTCGTTTCCTCTTCCCTCCTCCTTCCTCTGCGTCTCTCCCTCTTGACTTTTTGCCCCGAAATCGTATATTATTAGCACTCAACTGTCACGAGTGCTAACGAAGGAATCATCGCTGTAACTCGTTTATCATCAACACATTACCAAATCAGGAGGAGTTATGAAGCTTAAACCGTTGGCCGATCGCGTGGTCATTAAGCCCTCGCCGGCAGAAGAAAAGACGAAGGGTGGTATCATTCTCCCCGATACCGCAAAAGAGAAGCCGGTCGTTGGTGAGGTCGTTGCCGTTGGTCCGGGCAAAGTGACCGAAGACGGCAAGAAGGTCGCTCCCGAAGTGAAGGTTGGCGACAAGGTCCTCTATGGCAAGTACTCGGGCACGGAAGTGACCGTGGAAGGCGAAGAGTACCTGATCATGCGCGAAGCGGATATCTTCGCGATCGTGTAGTCATCCTGACATCCGAATCTGATTACAATACTACAGGAGAAGTACCATGGCAGCAAAACTCATCAACTTTGACGTCGAGGCGCGGTCCGCTCTGAAGCGCGGCGTGGACCAGCTCGCCAACGCGGTGAAGGTGACCCTCGGCCCGAAGGGCCGCAATGTGGTCATCGACAAGAAATTCGGTGCGCCGACCGTTACCAAGGACGGCGTGACGGTTGCGAAGGAAGTGGAACTGGAGAACCCGATCGAGAACATGGGTGCCCAGATGGTCCGCGAAGTCGCGTCCAAGACCTCCGATGTTGCCGGTGACGGCACCACGACGGCGACCGTGCTGGCGCAGGCGATCGTGCGTGAAGGCCTGAAGAACGTGGCAGCAGGTGCCAACCCGATGGACCTGAAGCGCGGCATCGACATGGCCGTTGCAAAGGTGATCGAAGGCCTGAAGCAGCTCAGCAAGCCGGTCGACAAGACCAGCAAGAAAGAGATCGCCCAGGTCGGCGCCATCTCCGCGAACAATGACAAGCTGATCGGCGATCTCATCGCGGATGCGATGATGAAGGTCGGTACCGACGGCGTCATCACGGTGGAAGAGGCGAAGGGCACGGACACGAACATCGAAGTGGTCGAGGGTATGCAGTTCGACCGCGGCTATCTCTCCCCGTACTTCGTGACGGATGCGGAGACGATGGAAGCGGTGCTCGAGAACGCAGTGATCCTGATCCACGACAAGAAGATCGCGGCGATGAAGGACCTCCTCCCGATCCTCGAGAAGGTCGCCCAGACAGGCTCACCGCTGCTGGTGATCGCGGAAGACCTCGAAGGTGAAGCACTTGCCACGCTGGTCGTGAACAAGCTGCGCGGCACGCTGCGGGTGACCGCGGTGAAGGCGCCGGGCTTCGGCGATCGCCGCAAGGCCATGCTCGAAGACATCGCCATCCTCACGGGCGGCACGGTGATCTCCGAAGAGCAGGGCTACAAGCTCGAGAACGCCACGCTCAGCTATATGGGCCGTGCGAAGAAGGTTGTTGTCGACAAGGACAACACCACGATCGTCGAAGGCGCCGGCAAGAAGGAAGACATCAAAAAGCGCATCAACGAGATCAAGGCACAGATCGAGAAGACCACCTCCGACTACGACCGCGAGAAGCTCCAGGAACGTCTGGCGAAGCTGTCGGGTGGCGTGGCCGTGCTGAAGATCGGTGCCGCGACCGAAGTCGAGATGAAGGAGAAGAAGGCCCGCGTTGAGGATGCGCTGCATGCAACCCGCGCTGCGGTCGAAGAGGGTATCGTCCCCGGCGGCGGCGTCGCGTATCTGCGTGCGGCGGCAAAGCTTGTGGACCTGAAGCCGGCCAACGACGACCAGGCCACCGGTATCGAGATCATCCGCCGTTCGGTGGAAGAGCCGATCCGTCTGATCGTGGAAAACGCCGGTCACGAAGGTTCCGTCGTCGTGAACAAGGTGAAAGAAGGCAAGGACGATTACGGATTCAATGCCTTCAGCGAGCAGTATGAGAACCTGATCGCGGCCGGCGTCATCGACCCGACCAAGGTTGCCCGTACGGCGCTGGAGAACGCGGCATCGGTGGCGGCGCTGTTGCTGACCACGGAAGCCACGATCGTCGAGAAGCCGAAGGAAGAGAAAGCCCCTGCAATGCCTCCGGGCGGCATGGGTGGCGGCATGGGCGACATGTACTAAGCCCACGCGCAGTACGCTGTACGCAGGCCCCCGGCGGGATGACCGCCGGGGGCTTTGCTTTTCCGGGAAATGGAGAGGCTGGACGACATAGGGTGGCATTGTGGGATGGGAGGAACAACGGGAGAGCGGGTGGCGTTGTCACTACGAGGGCACACACACATTTCCTAAGGGAGAGATCATGCCGACGACCATCTTCGAATATCTTGCCGATGACCATGCGCGGCTGGAGAGGCTGCTGACGGCAGCGGCCGTCGGCGCCGGCCCGATCGTGATGGCTCCCTATGAGGAGTTCCGGCGCGGGTTGCTCCGTCATATCGGGATCGAGGAGCGGATCCTCCTCCCGGCGATCATCCATGCGCAGGGTGGCGTGCCATCGGCCGACGCCGAACGGCTCCGCCTCGACCATGGTGCCATCGTCGCATTGCTGGTGCCGCCGCCGGATGCAGCCATCGTCCGCACGATACGCTTCATCCTCGGGCCACACAATGTGCTCGAGGAAGGCGAGGGTGGCGTCTACAGCGTCCTGGATGATCTCGGTGAGGTCGATACGGCGGCGCTCGTGGAGAAGATAAGACATGCTCCTGATGTGCCTGTGATGCCGTTCAATGCACGGCCCGAGGTGCTCGAGGCGACACGCAGGGCACTCGCCAGGGCAGGGTACACGTTGTTGGAAGACGCAGGTTGACATTGGGAAGGTGCAAGCGTACCATGTTGTGCAAAGACGGAGGCCACCGATGGACACTTCACATGTGATGACCCTGCGGACGTTCCCGAATGAGATCGATGCGGACATCGCCAGGCAACACCTGGAATCCGCAGGTATCACCGCGTTCGTACGCAAGGACGACTACGGGGGCTTTCAACCTGCATTGCAGCTGGTCCGCGGCGTGTTGTTGCAGGTCCTGGAAAAGGATGCGGTGGAAGCCGAAGAGGTGCTGGCTTCGCTCGAGATATGATGGACGCTTCCGCCTCCCATGCGACCGCCGCCTGGATCATGTTTGCCCGGCGGGTCGAAGATTCTTCTTGACATACGGCCAAGGAAGTGGTATATTGGAAACCAGAGAAACGAATGTCGTTTCCGTTGGAACTCCCACCAACGGATTTTTGTTAAGGTTTAGGAAACCGAAGAAACTAACGGAGTTTCCATCGTGGCTGAACAGGAAGATGTGTCGTCAGCAAAGAACCGGATCATCGAGTATGCCATGCCCCTGTTCTCTCAATCAGGCTTTTCCCGCGTGTCCGTCGAGGAGATCACCTCGGCACTCGGCATGAGCAAAAAAACCTTCTATAAGTATTTCGAAAGCAAAGAGGATCTCGTCCATCAGATCGTCCTCCGGATCACGGGTGAGATCGGACTCCAGATCGATTCGATCGTCACAACCGACCATCCATTTGTGTTGAAACTGAACGCACTCATCTCCGTTCTTCATACCCGATTCTCAAAATTCAGTACTCCCATGCTTCGCGATGTGCAGATCCACGCCCCGGGAACCTGGGCGTACATCCAGGAGTTCAGAAGAACGAAGATCATCGCTGTGTGGGGCAGGCTCATCGAACAGGGCCAGCGTGAAGGCTTCATCCGTCCGGCGATCGATCCCCGCCTCCTCCTCCTCTCGATCATTGGCGTTGTGGAATCCGTCGTCAATCCCCAGACCCTCGCCAACGAGTCGTTCTCCACCGAGCAGGCAATGAAGGGGATCATTGATATGCTCTTCCGGGGTATCCTCACCGATGCCGCAGTTCGCGAAATTGAATCTCTTCATGTGACACAACTCCTATAGGATCAGTCATGCGTCCATTCTTCCTGCTGTGCGCTGCTTCGATCGCCCTTATCGCTTCCGGGTGCTCCGGCAATGGCAACGGTTCGATCGAGGCCTCCGGTACCATCGAAGGAACGGAGATCAACGTCGCCGCCGAGGTCGCCGGCCGCATCCTCGCCGTTCCGGTGAATGAGGGTGCACGCGTGAACCGGGGTGATACCCTCGCCATCATCAATGATGAAGAGTACCGTCTCCAGCTGAAACAGGCGGAAGCCAATCTGGCTTCTCTCGAGGCCGCCTTCCGGCTCGCGGCCGCAGGGTCGAGAAAAGAAGACGTGATCCAGGCAGAGGCCGCGTACACTTCGGCGAACGCGGACTACCAGCGCATGAAGGAACTGCTGGCCTCCGCCACGATCACCCAGAAACAGTACGACGACGCCTACGCCCGCTATGTTGCGGCCGACCAGACGTACCGGAAGGCAAAGAGCGGCCTCCGCCCCGAAGAGATCAACGGCGCACGCGCCCGGCGTGACGGCGCGGTAGCACAGGTGGACCTCCTGCAGAAGCGCATCCGCGATTGCGCCGTCCTGGCTCCCGCACCGGGGACGCTCACGCTCCGCGCCGTGGAACCCGGCGAGCTGGTCGGCATGGGGAGCAATATCGCACGGCTGACCTACCTGGACCGCGTGAAGCTGACGATCTACGTGAATGAGGCGGACCTCGGACGCGTGGCGCTGGGGCAGGGCGCCGATGTGACGATCGATACGTTCCCCGGCAAGCCCTTCGCTGGACGCGTGGTCTCCATCTCGCCGAACGCAGAGTTCACGCCGAAGAATGTGCAGACCAAGGAAGAACGCACGAAACTCGTATTCGCAGTGAAGCTCGAGATCGAGAACCCGGAAGGCTCCCTGAAACCCGGTCTCCCGGCTGATGCCGTTCTCCGTACGGCCGGGAAAGCGCAGTGATGAACGCCGCCATTGCCACGAGCCAGCTCTCGCGGTCGTTCGGTCCGCTCCAGGCGGTCCAGAACGTCGACCTGACCGTCCACGAAGGGGAGATGTTCGGCATCGTCGGGCCGGATGGGGCCGGGAAGACCACGCTGATCCGCCTGTTGTGCGGGATCCTTGCGCCCACCTCGGGTACAGCACAGGTTCTCGGCAAGGATATCCTGACGGATGCCGATGCGGTGAAGCGTGAGATTGGCTATCTCTCCCAGCGGTTCTCGCTGTACGGCGATCTGACGATCGACGAGAACATCGAGTTCTTCGCCGAGATCAACGGCGTGTATGACTTCAAACCGCGCAGGGAGGAACTCCTTGCGTTCACCCGCCTCACGCCCTTCCGCACGCGGCTCGCGGAGCGGCTGTCGGGGGGCATGAAGCAGAAGCTCGCGCTCGCGTGCACGCTCATTCACACACCACGCATGATCTTCCTGGATGAACCCACAACGGGGGTGGACCCGGTCTCACGCCGTGATTTCTGGAAGATCCTGCAGAGTCTCCTGGGACAGGGGATCACGATCGTGATGAGTACGCCCTACCTGGATGAAGCGGAACGCTGCACGCGGGTCGCCCTGATGAACAAGGGAGGGCTCATGCGTGTCGCCACCCCCGCGGAACTCAAGTCGTCCATGACGGGGACCGTTGTGGAGATCGCCTGCGACCGGGTGCGTGATGCATTCCGGATCCTGAAGGAGAAGCGTCCCGCCCTCGAGGTCCAGGCATTCGGCGATAGGATCAATGTGGTGCTCCGGAATGCAACGATCGAACTGCCGGATGTCGAGCAATTGCTGGCCGGTGCGGGGATCGTGACGGCCTCGCGCCGCACGATCGCCCCCTCACTTGAAAATGTCTTCATCTCCCTTTTGACACATACCGAAGGTGCTGTATGAAACGCAGTCTGCTTCTCCTGATGCTTCTTCCGGCGCTGTCGCTTGCCGGCCGGGGCCCTGGCCTCACGCTCGATGACGCCATCGCTGCGGGACTTTCGCAGAGCCGCACGCTCCGCGCGTCAGCGGCCCGGGCTGATGCCGCCGAAGCCCGTGCCGGCGAGGCACGTACCACCCGCCTGCCGATGCTGAGAGGCGAGGCCTCCTACCGCCGACTGAGCGAGGTCGATCCGTTCCAGATCCAGCTTCCGGGTGCAGCCAAACCCATCGAAATCTCGCCGGTGGTCCTGAACAACTCCTCGTTCCGCGTCAGCCTGCAGCAGCCACTCTTCACCGGCTTCCGCATCAGCAACAGTATCGAAAGTGCTGAACGGGGAGCGGAGGCGGCGGGATGGGACAATGTGAACGACAGGGCGGACCTGGTTCTCGCCATCACGTCGGCATACTGGTCGCTGTACCAGATGAGGGAGGTCGAACGCTTCGCCGGCGAGAACGTTGCGCGCCTGGATCGCTACCTCGGCGATGCCCGGAAATTGATGCAGGCCGGGCTGGCGACGCGGAACGATGTCCTGAAGATCGAGGTCCAGTTATCCAATGCACACCTTGCGCAGATCGATGCGGAAAACGATGCGCGCCTTGCCGCGATGAATCTCAACACGCTCCTCAGCAGGCCTGTCGACATGCCGGTGGACCTGCTTTCGAGGCCGGCCGATGACCCGCTGACGTCGCATCCCCCCACAGATTCACTCACGAAGGCGGCGCTGGCCGGACGGGCCGATCTGCAGGCATGGCGCGCACGCGTGGAGGCATCACGGGCCGGTCTCGGCGCCGCGCGGGCCGGATGGTGGCCCCAGCTTGCCCTCAGCGGCAATTACGTCTATGCCCGTCCGAACAGCCGCATCTTTCCGGTCAAAGATGAATTCCAGGGGACGTGGGATGTCGGGGTGGCGCTGAGCATGGACCTCTGGAACTGGGGCATGACCGCACGTCAGACCGAAGCCGCCGAAGCGGCCGTTCGCCAGCAGGAATATCTCTCTGCCCAGATGGAGGATGCCGTTGCGCTTGAGGTGAACCGTGCCGCATTGCAGATGAACCGCGCACGCCAGCGGGCAGAAGTAGCGGCGCTCGCCCTCGGACAGGCGGAGGAGCAGTCGCGTACCACGGAACAGAGGTTCACAACGGGCCTGGCGACGGCCACCGACCTGCTGGATGCTGAAGTATCGCTGCAACAGGCGAAGACGACACAAAGCGGGGCCCGCGTGGAATGCGAGATCGCCCGGGCACGCCTCACACGCGCACTGGGAGTGGCCACACCATGAGCGAGCTTGCGATCGAAGTCCGCGACCTGACAAAACGCTTCGGCGCATTCACGGCGGTCGACCGGGTCTCGTTCTCCGTCAAGCGCGGCGAGATCTTCGGGTTCCTCGGCGCCAACGGCGCAGGGAAATCCACGACGATCCGCATGCTGTGCGGGCTCCTGCAGCCCACCTCCGGCACCGCCACGGTGGGCGGCTTCGATCTGCTGACACAGACCGACCGGGTGAAGCAGACGATCGGGTACATGTCGCAACGGTTCTCCCTGTACGATGACCTCACCGTCGAACAGAATATCCGGTTCTTCGGCGGTGTGTACGGATTGGAAGGAGAACGGCTCCGCGCACGCATGGACTGGGTCCTGGGCATGGCGGACCTCCGCGGGCGTGAGGGGAGCCTCACGCGGACACTCTCGGGCGGATGGAAACAGCGCCTTGCACTTGGCTGCGCCATCCTGCATGAACCGCAGATCGTTTTCCTGGATGAGCCGACAGGCGGTGTGGATCCCATTTCGCGGCGCAATTTCTGGGAGCTCATCAATCGCTTGTCAGCCGATGGGGTGACCGTCCTCGTCACCACACACTTCCTCGATGAGGCCGAATACTGCAACGATATCATCCTCATCAATGCCGGAGCGCTGATCGCTTCGGGAAGTCCGACCGAGCTGAAGACCGAACACATCCGCACGCCGCTGCTGGAAGTGTCCATGCGCGACGGTGAGATCGTGGACGCGCTCGAAATGATCCGTGTGGAACCGTGGGCCATCGAAACGTCGGTCTTCGGGACCACCCTGCATGTGATGGTCGCCGATGAGGAGCACGGCAGGGCGGCGATCGTGCGCACGCTCGGTGCACGGAACATGAAGGTGGCGGGCATCGAACGCATCATCCCGTCGCTCGAAGATGTGTTCCTGTACCTTCTCGACCATGATGCCGCTCAGCGTGCATCAGAACACAGGCAAGGATAGCACATGACGCTCTTTCGCAGACTCAAGCCGGTCATCGTCAAAGAATTCCGGCAGATACGGCGGGATCCGACATCCCTGGGGATGTTGCTCGTTCTTCCCGCGGCAATGATCATCCTCGTGGGCTATGCCCTGAACTTCGATGTGAAGCACGTTCCGCTTCTCGTGATGGACCAGAGCAAGACCCCGGAGAGCCGGGAGTATCTGGCCATGTTCCAGCATTCGGAGCTTTTTGCACTCACCGGCACCCCGTCCACGTACGAAGAGATCGAAGAGGCGTTCCTCCATGGAGAGGCGAAGATCGCCATCGTCCTCCCCCCGGATTTCGGGCGCGACCTGCTGGCCGGACGCGAAGCCACGGTGCAGATGCTCGTGGACGGCGCGGATGCGAACACGGCCGGACAGGCCATGGGGAACGCTGTCCGTATGACGATGGACTACTCGAACATGATCCTGCTGGCCGCATTGCAGCGCGCGGGCCGCAGTGCCTATGTGCCGGTGGAGCTCCGGTCGCGGATCTGGTACAACCCCGACCTCGTCAGCTCGCGGTTCCTGGTCCCCGGACTCATCGGCTTCATCATCATGCTCACGGGCGTGATCGCGACGTCCATGACCGTCGTTCGGGAGAAGGAACGGGGGACGATGGAACAGATCATGGTCTCGCCGCTGCAGCCGATCGAGGTCATCCTCGGGAAGACCCTTCCGTACATGGCGATCTCCCTGGTCTCCGCCACGTTCATTCTCGTCCTTGGCTATCTGCTCTTCGCGATCGAGGTGAAGGGCGGAGTGCTCCTCCTCTACGCGGGTATCACGATGATCATCCTGGGCGCGCTCGGACAGGGGCTCCTGATCTCCACGATCACGGATTCCCAGCAGGTGGCGTTCATAGTCTCGGTCTTCTCGTCGCTCCTGCCCTCGTTCCTGCTCTCCGGATTCGTCTTCCCGGTCGCCAGCATGCCCGTGGTGCTGCAGGTGGTCTCCAATATCTCCGTAACGAAATTCTTCCTGGTCGTTGTCCGCGGTGTGATGCTGAAGGGGGTGGGATTCGGTGCGGTGTGGGAGCAATTCGTGTACATGGCGATCTTTGCGCTCATCACGCTCGGCATCAGCGTGAAGCGCCTGCAGAAACGCACGTTGTGAACGGTCCATCAGTACGGGAACCCATCCTATGAAATTCAAACGCAGCCTTGCCGTCGTCCTCGAGATCGTCCGGAAGGAATTCTATCAGATCCGGCAGGACAAGCGCATGCTCGGGCTCTCGATCATGGCGCCGGTGGTTCAGGTCATCCTTCTCGGCTATGCCGCCACGACGGATATCAAGAACACGACCATGGTGGTGTGCGACCAGGATCGTACGGCCGAAAGCCGTGCATTCATCAAGACCTTCACATCCTCGGGGTACTTCCTTCACGGGTACGATGTGACAACGCCGGACGAGGTGGACCGGTACATCGAGGACGCGCGTGCCACGATGGCGCTGGTCATCCCCCGGGGGTTCGCGGGGGACCTGCTGACGCGCCGGACCACCACGGTGCAGATCGTGCTGGACGGGACGGATGCGAATACCTCGAACGTCCTGCTTAACTATGCCATTCAGATCGTCGGCACATTCTCGCAGCGCATCCTGCTGGAGAATGCCAGTGCGATCCAGGGGCGCTCGACCGCCCGGGTCCTCCCCGAACCGCGGGTCTGGTTCAATCCGGACCTGAAGAGCACGAACTTCATGGTCCCGGGGGTCGTGGGGCTGGTGCTGATGATCATCACCATGACCCTCACGTCGCTCGGGATCGTCAAGGAAAAGGAGATCGGCACGATGGAGCAACTGCTCGTTACGCCGATCAAACCGTACCAGCTGATCATCGGGAAGCTCATTCCGTTCACCATCATCGGCTTTGCGGATGTCCTGATCGTGCTGGCGCTCGCGCACTACTGGTTCAACGTGCCGATGCTCGGCAGCCTGCCGCTCCTCTTCGTCCTGAGCGGCTTGTTCATCATGACGACACTCGGATTGGGGCTTTTCATTTCCACCATCGCGCGGACGCAGCAGCAGGCGATGCTGATCGCCCAGTTCTTCTTCTTCATGCCGTTCATGTTCCTTTCCGGATTCACGTTCCCGATCGCGAACATGCCCTCCAGCATTCAGCTGTTCACGTATATCATCCCTCTGCGCTACTTCCTGGATATCGTCCGGGGGATCTTCCTGAAGGGGACGGGCCTCGGAGAGCTCTGGCCGCAGGCGGCTGCGCTGTTCGGGCTGGGTGTCGTGATCTTCTCGCTGAGCGTCGCGCGATTCCAGAAGAAGCTGGAATAATTCCCGGGAAATGCCGATGTTGGAACTCCCTGTTCACAACCCGGAGCTTCGATGACCCCGCATCCATTGGAAGATCTGCTGTATCCTCCGTTCGCCGGCTTCCCACCCGAGGCGTTGTCGTTCTTCCGCCGCCTGAAGCGGAACAACAACCGTCCATGGTTCCAGAAGCACAAGGACGACTACGAGGAGAACGTCCGGTTCCCGATGCAGTGTCTCATCGCAAGTCTGGGCCCTCGCATGGCGGATGTTGCGGCGGATTTTGATTTCAACCCGAAGAAGTCCATTTTCCGGATCTACCGGGATACCCGCTTCAGCAACAACAAGACGCCGTACAAGACCAACATCGCCGCGTACTTCCAGGCACGGGGCAAGAAAAGTCCGGCGGAGCGGCCGGGCCTCTATGTGGGCATCGAACTCGGCGAGATCTTCATCGGGGGAGGGCTCTATATGCCCTCCGGCGAGCAGTTGAAGAGCATCCGGAAGTCGATCGCGGAGCATCCGGACGACTATCTCTCGGTGATCGAGGATCCGGCCTTCACAAAGATGTTCGGCGAGGTGATGGGAGACAAGCTGGTGAAGGCTCCGCTCGGGTATCCGAAGGACCATCCGATGATCGTCCACCTGCGCCTGAAGCAGTTCTTCGTGGGGAAGGAATTCGGAGAGGGGGAGTGCCTCAAGCCGCGGTTCGTGGATACGGTAGCGAAGTACTGCACGGGGGCGATGCCGATGATCCGATGGCTGGAACGTGCAGTGAGGGGTTGACATGGGGAGGGCAGAAGCCCCGGGGTGGCGACGAGAAGACGGTATGTGCGGGAGCGATCAGGTGGATGTGTATGGAGCATGTACCCAAACGAAACAGGCGCCGGAGATCTTCCGGCGCCTGTGATGTTCCTATGGCGTTTGTGCTGCGGTCCCGGTGGGGACCTGAACAGGTTACGCAGACCGCAGCGCTGTCAGGATATTGAGTCTCGATGCGCGTACCGCCGGCAGGAACCCGCCCACGATCCCCATCACCACCGCGAAGATGAGTGTCGAGACGATGATATCCGGCGCGAGAGCAAAGCCGAACGCCAGTTCGGAGAAGGTGCCGAAATTCGTGGTCGAGATCTTCACCAGCGACATGAATGAGGCCAGCGCCACGCCGAACAGCCCGCCGATCAGCGACAGCAGGATCGATTCGATGAGGAATGCGCTGAGCACACTGCGGCGGCGGAAGCCCAGGGCGCGGAGCGTGCCGATCTCCCGCGTCCGGTTCGCGACCGCGGCATACATGGTGATCATGGCGCCGATCATTGCCCCGATGCTGAAGATGACGGTGACGACCAATCCGAGCCCCTTGATGAAGCCCGACATCGCCTGGGACTGTTCGCGGTAGAACACCTGTTCGCGTTTCACTTCGGTGTACGACGTGCGCGGATCCTGTTCGATACGAAGCTTGAGGGCGTCGAATTCCTCGGCGGACCGCAGGCGCAGGAGGACGATGGAATAGACCGGACGGTTGAACGCGGCCATGATCTGGTTCGCGTCGCCCCACACCTCGGAATCGAATGCCGTCCCCTGCCCGTCCACCACTCCCACGATGGTCCAGAATGTCCCTCCGAAGGCGATGCGGTCACCGATGGACGCATTCTGGAACTGCTCGTTGATGCTCGTGCCGACGACAACCTCCTGCGTCCCGAACGTGAACCAGCGGCCCTCCTTCAGCGTGACCTGCGGCCGGAGTTCCTTGGCCTCCGGGGAGACGCCCCGGACGGAGATGTTGCCCATGTCGTTGGAGCCGCGCTTCCGCATATTGATGACCACGAAGGTCTCCGTGGACGCGAAGGGTTTGCCGTCCGGCAGGAGTGCGACCTCCGGGAAGGTCTTCATGATGTTGGCATGCTCGCGGTCGATCTGGCTCACCAGTTCCGAACTTGCCGATTTCCGCAGGATGATGGCGTTCTCCGGAGAGCCGGTCTCGATCATCGTGTTCTCCACGCCGCGCGAGAGCATGAGCACGGCGGCGAAGACGAACGCAACGAGCGTCAGGCCGGTCAAGGTCAGTGCTGTGGTCAGCCGGCGTGCCCAGAGGCTCCGCCATGTGTAGGAAAATGGTATCTTCATGGCCTATCCGATGGCACGCAACCCCTCGGCGATGCTTGTCCGGAGGGTGCGGATGGTGGGGAACAGTGCGGCGATGACGCCCGCCAGAGCAGCCACGATCGCTGCCAGGATGATCGTGACGGTCTCAACGTTGAATACCGGGAAGAACGTCGGGAACATCTGAGCGAATGCCGCGGAGAGCGGGAATGTCAGCACCAGGCCGAGTATGCCGCCAATGCCGGCGATCAGCAGCGATTCGCCGCCGATCAATCCGACGATATGCCCCGGGGAGAAACCGATGGTCTTGAGGACCGCATACTCCGTGGTGCGTTCGCGGGAGGCCATGACGATCGTGTTGGCCAGGACGAGCAGGATGATGCCGATGATGATGAAGGAGACGATCTCCAACGAGCGGATGATAGCACTGGACATCGAGACGAACCCTTGCTGGAACTCCCGCTCGGATTCGGTCTTCGTGCCCGCCTGGCTGTTCACGTATTGCTCGTCCACGGTCTGCGCGATGGAGGCCATCTTCGATGCATCGGTGGCCAAGAAGATATACCAGCCGATCTGGCCATCGCGGCCCGGTTGGAGCTCGCGCACGCGTTCGTCGAGGTATTTCCAATGGAAGAACATCTGGGTCTCATCCGTGCTCTTGTCGCGACCGTTGTAGATCGCCCGGACCACGAAGTCCCACCGTCCGGGATAGATGTCGCCATCGACCGTGATCACATCGCCGATCTTGAATCCGTGCTGATCCGCGATCTTCTTCCCTACGATGCAGGAGTTCCGCTCCTGCGTGAAGACCTTCATCTGGTCCGGCGGGACGATCAGTTCCGGATAGACCTGAAAATAGGTCTCGGGATCGATGGCAAGCCGGGGGAAGAAATTCTTGAAATCGGCCGGATCCTTAAACACCCCGCCGAACCAATTCGCCCAGGTGATCTCGGCGATCCCGGGAACCCTGGCGATCTGGTCCCGGTACGCATAGGGGAGCGGGAAGATGAACGACACCGCGTTGCGCGTGATCATGCGGTTCGCGGCGGATGCTTCCACGCCGTAGGACCAGGCGGTCACGACCGTGCGGAGGAAGCCGAACGACATGACCGCGACGGCGATGCCCGTGATGGTCAGGAGCGTCCGCAGCTTGTGCCGCAGAGCATTCTTGAAGACGAGTTTGAGGACGAACATGGGTGCGCTCCTTAGGTCAACTCGCCTTTATCGAGATGCATGACCTTGTGCGCCTTCTCGGCGGCACGCGGGTCGTGCGTGACCATCACGATGGTCTTCTTGAATTCTTTGTTCAGACGATCCAGCAGCGTCATCACTTCACCTGCCGACACACGGTCCAGATCGCCGGTGGGTTCATCGGCAACCAGCACGGTGGGGTCGGTCACGAGCGCCCGGGCAATGGCCACACGCTGCTCCTGGCCTCCGGAGAGTTGCTTCGGGTAGTGCCCCATCCGGTCCGACAGCCCCACAAGCGTCAGCGCCGCCTCCACGTGGTCCTTCCGCTTCTTCTTGGGCAGGTTCGTGAGCAGGAGAGGCAACTCCACGTTCTCGAATGCCGTCAGGACAGGCAGGAGATTGTAGAACTGAAAGATGAACCCGACGTTGTTCGCCCGCCACTGCGCGAGTGCCGATTCGCTCAGCTTTGCGACGTCGGTCCCGTTGACCTCGATCGCACCTTCGTCGGGCCTGTCAATGCCCGCGATCAGGTTCAGCAACGTGGTCTTGCCGGAACCGGACGGACCCATGAGGGCGAGGAATTCACCGTCCGGTACGGAGATCGTGATATTATTGAGGACCGGGACGCGCAACGAATCGCGCCGGTACGATTTGGAGACGTTGCGGACTTCGATCATGCGGACTCCAGATACCCGTATGGTGGGGTGACTTATTTCTTGGCGGTGACGCGGACACCGGTAACGAGCGAGGGGTCCGGCCTGGCAACGATCCTGTCGCCCGCAGACAACCCTTCTCGCACGGTGATGCGATCGCCCAACGGTGGACCAAGGACGACCGGTGTCTCAACGATGGCATCATCTGTGACCGTGAGGACGACCTTCTTCCCGCTCCGCTCCACGACAGAAGAGAGCGGGATGGTGAGGACCGGAATGTTGGCGTTCTCTTTCACTTTCGGTTCTTCGGAGAGGAACAGGACCTTCGCTGCCATCTCCGGCAGAACGCGTTCATCCCGCGACCGGAACGCGATCTTCGTCAGCACCGTGGCCTTGGCGCGGTCGGCGGTCGGAACGATCTTGTGCACGACGCCGGGATAGCGCTGGTCGGGATACGCATCCAGCACGATCTCGCACGGCTGTCCGGGGTGGACCCGGATGATGTTGGACTCCGACACATCCGCCTCCACCTGCAGCGAGCTCATGTCCGCCATGGTCACCACGGCACCGCGCGAACTGGCCGAGGAGGCGAATGGTGCAACAACCTCGCCGACGTCAGCATTCTTGGTCAGCACCGTGCCGTCGAAGGGAGCGCGGATCCGGGTGTTCTCGAGAGCGACCTCCGCGGCGTTCATCGCTGCCTCGGCGGACTTGATCGTTGCCTGGACACGTGCAAAGCGGGCCTTGGCGGCATCCAGTTCCGCTTCGGATGCAAGATGGGATCCCTGCAGACGCTTCACGCGGTCGAGGGTCAGCCGGGCATCTTCACGATCCGCTACAGCCACGCCCACATTCGCCTCGGCCTGGCGCAGGGCGGCCATCATGTCCTGGTCCTCGAGCCGCGCGATGATCGTTCCTTTCTTCACCTTATCGCCCTCTTCCACGCCAAGGAACTCGAGCCGGCCGGTACCTTTGGAGGCAACGGCGGCTTTGACCTGAGCGACGACATAGCCGCTGGCGTTGAGCACCGCGTTTGCTTGTGCGGGGGAGGACAGGGTGGCACTCGTGAATTCCACTTCCTTGACGCTCGCGAAGAGCGGCTTGATCAGGAACCACCCGATGATGCCAAGGATAACGATGCCCGATGGAATGATGATCTTCCACGGAAGCCGGGAAGTGTCTTTGTAATCGTCCTGATCGCGACGGATGCGCAGGGCGGAGAGGTCAGCGTTCTGGGTTGTGTTCATGGTTGGTCGATTGTATAACGACCGCTTCTACGGTAAAGTTTCAGGTTCGAGAGATTTCTTGTAGGCCCACTCGATATATGGAAGTTCCACGATCGTGCGCTTTTCAAACGGTTTTGGGCGGATCGACCCTGACCCGAACCCCAGCCCCACCGATTTGTCCTTCGGCGGGGGGGGAGGGATGACGCGGTCGGGTGAATTGAACATCGGCTCCCGGTCGGCCCGCTCGACCAGAAGCGTCGTCCCTTTCGGGCGTTTGGTGGACGGCGGGTAGCTATAGACCGAGTACATACCGGACCAGAGGGCGAACGACACCCAGAGGCCAACCCCGATCGCAACGACCAGGATCAGACCGAATAACCGCTTGATCCAACGCATGGAGACCTCCTGTCAGTTCATGGACCTCAGGATCCTTCGCCCGTGCTCTCTCCCCATATGGACGGGTTCACAACCAGCACATCATTCTTCGAGCTTCGCCCTCATGGTGTCCCACACCGTGTAGGCAAAGAGCAGTATGAATGCACACAAACCGATCACTTCTCCCGTGTGGGTTTCGGCCCAGGTCCCTACCATCAGGTCCAGGTCGCCGAACCGAAGGAAAGCGCTCAACACGCCGAAGAGCGAGCCACCGGCAATGAAGCCCGACGCTATGAGTGTCCCGCGCGAAATGCGCGCGGCATTCAGTTTCTCGTCCTTGCTCCGCGTGGAGACCCACCATGCCACAAGTCCGCCGGCAACGAGCGGAATGTTGAGTTCCTGGGGGATGTACATGCCGAGGGCGAATGCCAGCGGCGGGACCTTCAGGACGACGAGCAGCAGGGCGATCGCTGCCCCGATGATATACAGGATCCATGGCGCGGGGGCATCGGACATCAGCGGTTGGATCACCGCGGCCATGGCATTCGCCTGAGGCGCGGCCAGGGCATTCGCTCCTTTGAACCCATAGGTCTCATTGAGCACGATCATGACGCCGCCCACGGTTGCCGCGGAGAGGATCACGCCGACGAACTTCCATGACTCCTGCATCTTCGGTGTCGATCCGAGCCAGTACCCGACCTTGAGGTCGGTGATGAATCCGCCCGCCACCGACAGCGCGGTACACACGACACCACCGATGATCAGGGCACTCACCATGCCCGCGGTTCCTGAAAGCCCGACCTGCACGAGGACAACCGAGGACAGAATGAGTGTCATCAGCGTCATCCCGGAGACCGGGTTGGAGCCGACGATGGCGGTTGCATTGGCGGCAACGGTGGTGAACAGGAATGCCACCACAAGGACGATGAGGACACCGACCAGAGCATGCACGATGTTGAACACGACACCGGCGTAGAAGAAGATGAAGATCAGGATCGCCGTGAGCAGGATCAGTTGGATATTGAACAACATCCGGATGTCCGTCTGCGTCCGCACGGCCTTCTCCGCCGTTGCTTCACCACGCTGGAAGATCTCGCGATAGGCAAGGGAGAACGCACCCGCGATGATCTTCGATGAGCGGATGATCCCGATGACCCCCGCCATGGCGATGCCGCCGATGCCGATCTGCCGGACGTAGCCGCGGAAGATCTCCTCGGCGGACATTGCGGTGATGAGCTTCGAACCCGCGGCCACGGTGATCCCGATGGAGTCGGCGATGTACGGGAACAGCGGGACCATGATGAACCACGACAGGAGCGAGCCGGCGGCGATGATGGACGAATAGCGCAGTCCGATGATATACCCGAGGCCGAAGATCATGGCGGAGACATTGAAGCGGGCCACGATCTTCACCTTGTCCGCGATCAGTTCTCCCACGGAGATCATACGGGAGGTGATGACCTCGGACCAGAGTCCGAGCGCGCTGAACATGAAATCGAAGAGCCCGCCGACGAGCCCGCTCACCACGAGCACGAGCGCCTGGGCACCGCCCTTTTCGCCCGCGACCAGGATCTCGGTCGTTGCCGTCGCCTCGGGGAAGGGGAGCTTGCCGTGCATGTCCTTCACGAAGTACTTCCGGAACGGGATCAGGAACAGGATGCCCAGGAAGCCGCCGCAGGCGGAGGCAAAGAACACCTGATAGAAGCTGGCCGGGAGTTCGAGGATGTAGAGCGCGGGGATCGTGAAGATCGCGCCGGCAACGATGACCCCGGATGCCGCGCCGATCGACTGGATGATCACATTCTGGCCGAGCGCGTTCTTCTTCTTGAGCAGCGTCGATGTGCCCACCGCGAGGATCGCGATCGGGATCGCCGCCTCAAAGACCTGCCCGATCTTCAGTCCGGAGTACGCTGCTGCTGCCGAGAACAGAATGGCCATCAGCATGCCGGTGATGACGGAGTAGGGGGTGACCTCCTGCGGTTGTCCTGCGGGGTCCATGATCGGACGGTACTCTTCGCCGGCTTTCAGCTCCTTGTAGGCGTTCTCGGGGAGCCCCTTGCCGGCCGTTGTCTGATGGTCCATACTGCGTTCTCCTGGTGGTCAGGCGTGAGATTTCTCGACCCAGACCTGGGCGAGGTGGACGACCGTTGTGACGGACTGTTCCATGCCATCCACGGACAGCCATTCGGTGAGGCCGTGATAGTTCTGTCCCCCGGTGAAGATGTTCGGTGTCGGCAATCCCTTCTCGGTCAACCGCGACCCGTCGGTGCCCCCGCGGATCGGGACCCACTGCGGATCCAGTCCTGCCCGCTTCGTGGCCTCCCACATGCACTCCGTTACGCGCGGATCCTTCTGGAGGCCGTCGTGCATGTTCCGGTAGGATTCGCGGATCTCCAGATCGATCTTCGCCCTGGGATGCAACGGCTGCACCTCGGCGATGATCCTGCGCAGGATCTGCTCCTGCACCTTCAGTCCCGACGATTCGAAATCGCGCAGCAGCATCCGCAGCGTGGCGAGCGCTTCTTCACCGGAACACACGTGCGGGTGGATGTATGGCTCATATCCCTCGGTCGTCTCCGGTGCCATGTCCTTCGGCAGCCGGACGATGATGTCGGCGATGACGCGCAGCGCGTTCACCATGATCCCTTTGGCGGAACCAGGATGGATGTTCCGGCCATGCACCGTGATGATCGCGGAATCGGCGCTGAAGGTCTCTTTGTTGAGTTCCCCCGGCGTGTCGCCGTCCACCGTGTATGCCGCCGCTGCGCCGAACGTCTTGATGTTGAAGAACTTCGTCCCGTTCCCGACCTCTTCGTCCGGCGTGAAGCCGATGCGGATGTCGCCATGAAGCTTCGCCGGGTCCGCGAGCAGTTCCTGCACAGCGGTCATGATGATCGCGATGCCCGCCTTGTCGTCGGCCCCGAGCAGCGTCGTGCCGTCCGTGGTGACGATCTTCCGCCCCACGTTCTTCGCCAGCGCGGGGTTCTCGGATGCGCGGATCGCAACGGACGGGTCCCCGGGAAGCGTGATGTCGCCACCGGTGTAGGTGATGACCTGGGGCTTGACGTTCTCGCCGCTGGCGGACGGCGACGTGTCGACGTGAGCGATGAAGCCGATGACCGGTACTTTGCCTGTGGCCTTGTGACCCGCGGGCAGATTCGAGGGAAGCGTTGCCGTGACATAACCGTACTCGTCGATGGCGGCGTCCTTGAGACCGAGCGCCTGGAGTTCATTGACGAGAAGGTTCAGGAGGACGAGCTGCTTCGCTGTGCTCGGATAGGTCTCGGCATCATCTTTGGACTGCGTGTCGATCTTCGCATAGCGGAGGAAGCGGTCCAGTGCTGTCTCAGCCATGATGGTTCCCTGTTGTCATTCGATGATGATCTCATCCGCGAACAGCCACGTGGGCTGCCCGGCACGCTTGTGCCACGCCGGTGCCGGTCCGACTCCCGTGGCCGTGAGGCGCACGAAGCGGGCATGCACACCTTCCAGGACGGCGTTGTAGGTCATGACGTCCGGGCGCGGCTGCTTCGCCGGTGATGCGCTCTTGATGACCGCCACGCTGCTGAAGGTCGTGCCGTCATTCGAGATGCGTACCTCGATCTGCGAGGGCGGGAAGACAAGGCGGACGGTCTCATGGAAGAACCCGGCCGTGATGCTCTTCACGGGGGCTTCCTTGCCGAGATCGACGGTGATCGTCGCGTCGGTGCCCTGCCACCGGCACCACGCCGGATCGTCGGTCCAGTTCCCGGCCCGGTGCTGGTCCACAAGCGCCGTCGCCCGTGCTCCTTCCGGCGCCGGTGCCGGGGATGCGGTGACGACAACGTTCTTGAACGGGCTCATGGAGATGGTGTACACCGTGGTCTTGCCGAGCGGTTTGGCGTCCTTGAATGCCGCCGTGCGCACGGTTGTCGTTGCGGTGATCGAGAGCGGTTTCGTGTACGCCGGAGACTTCGGACCGGGTTCGGTACCGTCGAGGGTATAGCGGATGACCCCCTGGCCCGCCTGCGTGGAAAGCGTCACGATGTGCCGCCACGATGGCACATCGAACGAATCTGTCATGGTCACCGTGTGGATCGTCCGGGAGAAGTTGATGCGCTGGCTTTCATAGCGCGCGAACTGTGTGTCGAGTCGCTGCAGGAAGGACGGCCACGAGCGGAGCTTCTTTGGCGACCATCCTATTTCCGCGATCGCGGCGATGCGCGGGAAGGTCAGATACTCCGCCTGCGCGGGGTCGGGGATGTACTCGGCCCAGATATTCCCCTGCACACCGAGGATGTGCTTCGCTTCCGGGGGAGTGAGCGTATCGGGAGTGGGTTCGTAGCTGTACACTTGTTCCAGCGGCAGGAATCCGCCGATGGCAAGCGGTTCGTGCTGCGGTACGCCCTGGTAGTAATCCAGATAGCAGTGTGAGGTCGGCGTCATCACGACATCGTGTCCTGTGCGCGCCGCATGGATGCCGCCTTCGATCCCGCGCCACGACATCACTGCAGCACGGGGCGGCAGGCCGCCTTCGATGATCTCATCCCAACCGATCACGCGCTTGCCCATCTGCGTGAGCACAGCCTCGATGCGCTTGATGAAATAGCTCTGCAGTTCCGCTTCGTCCTTCAGTCCTTCAGCCTTGATGCGTGCCTGGCACTTCGGACAGCGCTCCCACTCGGCCTTGTTGGCTTCATCGCCGCCGATATGAATGATGGCGGAGGGGAAGAGCGGAACGACTTCCTTGAAGACGTCCTCAAGGAACGTGAATACGGTGTCGTTCCCCGCGCAGAGAATGTCCGTGATCGGCCAGAGTCCGCCCGGCACGACCGTGAACGGCCCGCCGGTGCACGAGAGGTTCGGGAATGCCGCCAGGACCGCAGTGGCATGGCCCGGGAGTTCGATCTCCGGAACGACCGTGATGTAGCGCTCTTCAGCATACCGCACGACCTCGCGGATATCTTCCTGCGTGTAGAATCCTCCGTACCGTGCCGCTTCACCCGGCTGCTGCGGCGGTCGGCTATTCCAGTGGATGTCTTCATGGTCCACACGCCACGCAGAGGTCGTGGTGAGCTGGGGGTATTTCTTGATCTCGACGCGCCAGCCCTGGTCGTCGGTGAGGTGCCAGTGGAAGGTGTTCATCTTGTGCATCGCAAGGTAGTCGATGTATCGCTTCACGAACTCCTTGGTCTGGAAGTGGCGGGAGACGTCCAGCATCATGCCGCGCCAGCGGTACCGCGGGGTGTCCACCACCGTCACGCAGGGCATCGTCCACGACCCGGTATGCGCGGGTGTGGTACTCCAGATATCGGCCGGGAGCAGCTGCAGGAGGGTCTGCGCCGCATAGAAGAATCCGGGATCGTTGTTCGCTTCCAGGTAGACACGGTCCGGTTTCACTTCCAGCCGGTACCCTTCCTGGTCCAGTGTTTCCTCACGTATATAATTGAGGAAGATGTAGTCCTTCTTCGGCATGTCGCTGGTTGCATCCACGATCTTCACCGGGAAGCCGGTGCCGGCCCGGAGTTTCTCGGCGAGGTACAGGACCGACTTCTGCATCTCGGCGTTGTCGGTGTGGTACACCAGGACCGTCGACGCCCCGAGGGTGAACGTCCCTTTCCCCATGACGATCGATGAGGGCTGGGGAATGATCTCCGGCGGATCGGCTTTCGACTGTTTCTGCTTGCCGGCAGGCGATGCCGTTGCGATGAGGACTGCGGGTATGATGAGAAGGCACAGCGCAGCGAGAAGGCGCATCTTGAAGGATCCTCCGGGAATGTTGCGAAAAACGAACAGCATGACCGCGGCTCAGGCCGCGATCATGCCGGCGACGTAACGCGCGATAGCGGGTGATGCTGTCAGACCGGGCGATTCCATGCCGACCAGGTTGATGAGGCCGGGCAGGCCCCGCGCGGTCTCGTGCGTGATCGCAAAATCACGTACAGGATCGCCCTTTGCCTGGGTTTTCGGCCGGATGCCGCTCATGTCCGGGGTCAGGTCCTCGTCCTTCACCATCGGCAGGATGCGCCGCACCGACTCGGCAAAGATGGCGCGCTTCGACGGATCAACGGTGTAGTTCTGGATACGGTCCGGAAGATATTCCACGTCCGGCCCGAACTTCAAGCGGCCGCCGAGATCCAGCACCGCGTGCACGCCGAGCGAGTGCTTGGTGGGTACGGGATAGACCAGGCGCTGCACGACGCCATTCATCGACGCCGGGAGGGCGAAGTACGAGCCTTTGCAGTAATGGATCCTGTATCCCGCCGCATCCACATCGATGCCGGCGAGCGCAGCGATGGTATCGGCCTCCAGGCCTGCGGCATTGACCACCCATTCCGTCGTGAACGAGCTGACCTCTGCACCTTCACGGATGCTCACGCGGTATCCATCGGACACGCGATCGAGCCCCACGACCGTGCAATGCATCTGCACCTCGCCGCCGCGTTCACGTATCGCATGATAGAAATAATCCATGAGTCCGTGTGCGCTGATGATGCCGGTGGACGGGGACAGCAGTCCGCCGACGGTGGTGATGTTCGGTTCCATGGCGCTCACCCGGGCGGCGGTGAGACGTTCGATGGGCGCACCGTTCGACGTCGCTGCGGCATAGAGGCGTTCGAGTTCGCCCTCTTCCTCTTTCTTCGTCGCGGTGATCACTTTGGTGATGCGCTGATGGGGCACGCCGTGCTTCTCACACAGCGTATACAACAGTTCGCGGCCCTCGACGCACAGTCGGGCCTTCAGGGAACCCTGCGGGTAGTAGATCCCGGCATGGATGACCTCGCTGTTGCGGGCGGAGGTCTCCTGGCCGTAGCGCGGATTGCGCTCCAGCAGGAAGACGGGGCTGTGTCGCTGCGTGAGTTCGGCTGCGATCGCGAGTCCTATGACCCCGCCGCCGATCACTGTTACGGCTGCATCTGCCATCGGTCCATTCGCTCAGTTGGTGTGGAGGACAGTGGGTTCGTCAACGATGATCCAGCGGTCGTCGGGCGGTGCGCCGACGGCGGTGAAGAAATCATGTGCGCTGCGGCTGCGGGAGTTGATCCATACCCGTGTGGTCGTGGCGTACAACAACAGGGGGATGTCGTTGCGCGAATCGCTCGCCGCGAAGAGCGGGATGCGCGGTTCCAGCGCCTGAAGTGCCTCGATCTTTTCCGCGCGGATGGGGATGGGATGCACCGGCTCGCTGGAGAGCGTGCCGTTGTGGTCCGCGACGGTGATCCCGATGATCTGTTCCCGGGGAATGCCGAACGGCGTGAAGACCGGTTCGACGGTCCATTTGCAGCTGCCGGAGACGGCCCAGATGTCGAAATTGTTCTTCTGGAGGGCGAGGATGAGATCCTTTGCCTCGCTCAGGAAGCGAACGCCAGAGTGGACCATCCTGCGTCCGAGTGGCTTCTCCCCGAGCGGCACCTTCAGTTCCCGCGCAAGCGTCGTACGGGAGAACTCCCGCACCTCGTCCAGTGTGAAACCGGCGAAGGTGCGGACGACGTCCGCGCACCCCTTGTGCACCTCGTTCGCCGCGAGCTGGTCGTAGTACCAGGCGAGCATGTGCTCTGCAAAATCCTTGAACGCCGGATGGCGGTGCCGAGCGGCAGGGTCGGTGCCTTCCAGCGTCCGATACAATCGGTCGAGCGTCTCCCGCTGCGGATGATCCAGCCACACCTCGGCGGGGGAGACCCGGAAAAAGAAATCCTCGATCTGGCGGAAGTAGACCGCCTCGCCGATATCCCCCTTGATCACCGTTCCGTCGCAATCGAAGACTGCCAGCGGCCGCGGCCCGCCATTGGTGGCACGGGCCTGGGTGAACAGGCGATGAAGGGCAGGGTGTTCGGCAATGCTCATACGTTGGCGGTCCGCGCAAGTTCTTAATATCGCTTAAGATACGAACACGGAGCGGGAAGAGCAAGGCATTGCAACTTCAGCCCCAAAGTGGTATATTTGATGCGTCGTCATCCCGTTCACCGGACAAGTCCGTCCCGTTCCGCTGGACGGATTTTCTGTTATATAGAGCATCTATGGATCATATCCGCAATTTCTGCATCATTGCCCACATCGACCACGGGAAGTCCACGATCGCCGACCGGCTGTTGGAACGCACCGGTACGATCACTGCCCGGGAAATGAAGTTCAATCAGGTCCTGGATGACATGGACCTCGAGCAGGAACGGGGCATCACGATCAAGTTGCATGCGATCCAGATGCAGTACCGGGCCAAGGATAACGAGACCTACACGCTCAACCTGATCGATACGCCGGGCCACGTCGACTTCTCGTACGAGGTGTCGCGCTCCCTGGCAGCATGTGAAGGCGCGCTCCTTGTCGTGGATGCTTCGCAGGGCGTGGAAGCCCAGACCATCAGCAACCTGTATCTGGCGATCGACGCCGGGCTGGAGATCATCCCGGTGATCAACAAGATCGATCTGCCCAGTGCGATGGTCGATTCGGTGAAGCACCAGATCATGGACCTGATCGGGTGCAAGGATGAGGATATCCTCCTTGCAAGCGCGAAAGCGGATCTGGGGATCGAGGACATCCTCGAGGCGGTGGTCAAACGCATTCAGTCGCCCAGGGGCGACCCCGACGCGCCTCTCCGCGCACTCATCTTCGATTCGGTGTTCGATGTGTACCGCGGTTCGATCGTCTATCTCCGGGTCGTGGACGGCACGCTCCGGGAAGGCGACAAGATCATGTTCTTCCACCACGGCCGTAGCTTCGAGGCCGAAGAGGTGGGATGCCTGGAGATGAAACGCACCCGCACCGGCTCGATCAGTGCCGGCGGCGTGGGCTATCTCATCGCGGGCATCAAGGATGTGCACGATACCAAGGTCGGCGATACCGTCACGTCCGCCGTGCGGCCGGCTCCGGCCCCCCTCCCGGGGTACAAGGATGTGAAGCCGATGGTGTTCAGTGGCATGTATCCGACGAACGCGGAGGATTTTGAGGATCTGCGCGCGTCGATCGAGAAACTGCAACTGAACGACTCGTCCCTCATTTATGAGCCGGAGACCTCGACCGCGCTCGGATTCGGATTCCGGTGCGGGTTCCTCGGCCTCCTGCACATGGAGATCGTGCAGGAGCGGCTCGAACGCGAGTATAACCAGAACATCATCAACACGGTCCCGAACGTCGAGTATCGCGTCACCAAGACGAACGGCGATGTGGTGCTCGTGGACAATCCGTCGTACATGCCCCAGCTCGGACTCATCGAAAAAGTGGAAGAGCCGTTCATCCGGGCGCAGATCATCGTCCCGACCGAGTATGTCGGGAACATCATGAAGCTCTGCACCGAACGGCGTGGTGTCTATAAGAATACGACCTATCTGGATCCGACCCGCGTCGACCTGCACTATGAGATGCCGCTGTCGGAGATCATCTTCGATTTCTATGACAAGTTGAAGTCCACCTCGCGCGGGTACGCCTCCTTCGACTACGAGTTCCTGGATTTCCGGGAGTCGGACCTGGTCAAGCTGGATATCCTGCTGAATGGCGAGTCGGTGGATGCCTTCTCCAGCATCGTCCACCTGGACAAGGCCCATGAGTGGGGAAAGAAGCTCTGCGTCAAGCTCCGCAAGCTGATCCCCCGGCAGATGTTCGAGGTGGCCATCCAGGCGGCCATCGGTTCCAAGATCGTGGCCCGGGAGACCATCTCCGCCATGCGGAAGAACGTGCTCGCAAAATGTTACGGCGGTGATATTTCCCGCAAACGCAAGCTCCTCGAGAAACAGAAAGAGGGGAAAAAACGTATGAAGCAGGTGGGGCGTGTGGAGATCCCGCAGGAAGCGTTCCTGGCTGTGCTCTCCATGGAAGACGAATAGGAGCCGCAATGGCAAAAGCAGAGAAGTTCGTCAAGAAAGAACCGGTGAAGGATTTCTTCAAGGACGTGGTGTTCGTCCTGGTCGCCTTCTTCTTTCTGAATAGTTTTGTCCTTGCGTCCTTTGAAGTGCCGACCGGATCGATGGAAAATGAGATCATGGCCGGCGATTTTCTCTTCGTGAACAAGTTCCTCTACGGCGGGACCACGCCCCGGAACATCCCGTTCACGAACATCCGGCTTCCCTGGTTCCGTGTTCCTGCCATCCGGAGCGTGGAGCGCGGCGATGTGATCGTGTTCGAATTCCCCGGCCAGCGTGAAGAGGTCCAGTCGCCGGAATTCATGTTCTATCTGAAGCGCGCCGTGGCGCTGTCGGGTGATACGGTGCAGATCGTGGACCGCGCGCTGTATGTGAACGGCAAGCCCGCGCCGCTCCCGCGCCACATGAAGTTCAACAGCTACGCCATCAAACCGAACGGGCAGGGAGAGTACAACATCTTCCCTCCCGGTGCACCGTTCAACGAAGACAATTGGGGCCCGATCGCCGTTCCCCGGAAGGGCGATGTCGTTCCGTTGTCCCCGGCCAGCTTCGATCAGTGGCGTGTGTTCATCGGACGCGAAGGGCATACGGCCCTGCTGGATATGCAGGGGCGCATCCTGATCGATGGGAAGCCTGCGGACTCCTACACCGTGGAACGCAACTACATCTTCGGTATGGGTGACAACCGCGATAATAGTCTTGATAGCCGGTTCTGGGGATTCATTCCTGAAGAGAATATCGTCGGCACGCCGATGATCGTGTACTGGTCGTGGGCCCCCGACAAGTCGCTGCTCGATCCGGGCAAATTCGGTTCGATCCGGTTCGGACGCCTCGGCACGCTGATCAAGTAGGCGCAGGATGCTCAAGGATGTGGCAGTGCACCGCCGGCTCGTGCGTGAATGGCTCGTTGCCGGCATGCTGGGGATCGCCATCGCTCTCGTGGCAGGAACGGCCCTGAGGATATTCGTCCTCGGGGCCGTTGTCGTTCCGTCCCGCTCGATGTGCGATACGATGATCCCCGGCGACCGGGTCCTGGTGAGCAAGCTCGTGGTCCCCCGGCATGTCGACGTCGGCGTACCGTTCACCGGCATACGCTGCGCGTTCACGGTGCCGCCCTTGCGTTCTCTGCGGGTCGGCGACGTGCTCGTTGTGCGGCCGCCGGCGGGGTGGATCGAGAACCCGCTGGACAGAACGGCGTTCCTCGTGAAGCGCTGTGCGGGCCTGCCCGGCGATACCCTGGTCTTCGATCACGATGTCCTCATGGTGAATGGCCTCGTGCTCCGCCTCCCGGCGCATGCCGTGCAGCGGGAGCGACCGCGGGTGTATCATGACGACGGCGCGGCCGACACCGTCATCGTTCCGGCGGGAGAGTACTTCCTCCTGGGTGACAATCCCGGAGAGAGCATCGACAGCCGGATGCACGGCACGGTGCCGGCATCAGCGGTCGTTGGCATCGCCGCAATGATCTACTGGTCCGTTGAGCCGGCAGTGTCCACGGAGGGAGGAGGAGTGCGTTGGGGAAGGATCGGGAGAGTGGTACGATGACGAAGCCCAAGGGTACGGATGGGCCGATCGGGCTCTATGTCCATGTACCGTTCTGTGAACGGAAGTGTGCCTACTGCGATTTCTATTCGTTGGAGAATCACGGGGGGATCGATGCCTTTCCGGATCAGATCGTCCGTGAGATCGCCCTGTATGCGGACACCGCTGATCCTGCACGGGTCCGTACGCTGTACTACGGTGGCGGCACCCCATCGGTACTGTCCATCGGGCAGTTGGGTGTGCTGCAGGATGGATTCCGGCGTGCGTTCCGGTGGGAACCTGAAGCCGAGATCACGATCGAGGTGAATCCGGGCACGGTCGACCGCGCTTCGCTTGCGGCGTACCGGACGCTCGGCTTCAACCGCCTGAGCATCGGTGTGCAGTCCTTCGACCCCACAGCACTCTCGTTCCTCGGGCGTATCCATTCGGCCGACGACGCGCGGAGGTGTATCGGCGATGCGCGGGATGCAGGGTTCACCAATATCAGTATCGACCTCATCTACTCCGTCCCGGGTCAGACCGATGCGCGTTGGTATGCCACACTTGACGAGGCTATCGCGCTGGGGCCGGAACACATCTCCGCGTACAGTCTCATCGTAGAAGAGGATACCCCGCTGTTCGTTCAGGTGCACGAAGGAACGGTGACCCCGAATGCCGACCTCCAGGAGGCGGCGCTCTACGAGGGGACCATGGCTCGGTTGTCGCGTGCCGGGTATGAGCACTATGAGGTATCGAACTACGCGCGCCGGGGTTGCCACAGCAGGCACAATAGTTCGTACTGGGACCATGCGACGTATCTGGGCTTCGGTCCATCGGCCCATTCCTTCCTCGCGCCTGGCCAGGATCGGGCAGCGATGCGCTGGTCCAATGTGAGAAGCCTCCAGGGGTGGGCGGGCATGGTGGGAAGAGGCGAACGCCCCCTGGCCGGGGAAGAAGTGCTTTCGCGTCAGGAATTGTTCGAAGAGGGGGTATTCCTGGGGCTGCGCGCCAACGGTCTGGATGTGGCGCGTGTCGAACGACTGAGCGGGGAGCGGTTCACCACCCGCCAGCGTGATACGCTCCACAGCCTGGTGACAGGCGGTCTTGCCCGCGAGGAAGGGGAGCACATCCGGCTCACGCCGGCGGGGTTCCTGATCTGCGACGAGATCTGCGCCCGTATGCTGGTTCCTTGAATCTCATAGCGTTTTCGGCTATATTAAATGATTGTCTTTTCATTCCCGGATGTTCCCGTAGCACACCATATGGATGTCTGAGGCTCTCATGACCAACAACACCCTCAACCGCATCATCGCGGCCGTTGTCTTCGTTGCCTCGTTCGGCGTGTATCTTCTGACGCTCGCTCCCACGGTCGTCTTCTGGGATGTGGGCGAGTTCATCGCCGCGGCGAAACTGATGCAGGTTCCCCATCCTCCGGGCTCGCCGCTCTTCCTGCTGCTCACCCGGTTCGCCATGATGATCCCTGTGGCAGCGGACCAGGCGGTGCGTGCGCACATGCTCTCGGCGCTGCTCAGTGCTCTGGCGATCCTGTTCGGGTACCTTGCCACCGTGAAGATCGTCGAGATCTTCCGGGGTGCTGCCGCCGATCTGCTCGATCGGATCGCGGTGTACGGATCGTCGGCCATCGGTGCCCTGGCCCTGGCATTCAGCACCTCGTACTGGGGAAATTCCATTGAGGCCGAAGTCTACGGCGCGAGCATGCTGTTCCTCAATGCCATCATGTGGCTCATCCTTCGCTGGCGTGAGCGTTCGGAGACCCCGGGGAACGAGAAGTACCTGCTCCTCATCGCCTATCTGATCGGCCTCTCCCTTGGCGTCCACCTCCTCGCCCTTCTGGCGATCTTCCCGGTGGCCATGATCATCTACTTCCGGAAGTTCGAGGTCACCGTCTCCAGCTTCATGAAGTTCGCCCTGGTGGCATTCGGGATCTTCATCGTCGTGTATCCCGGCATCGTCAAGTATCTGCCGGGCATGATGGACGGCGATTTCATGGGTAAGAAGAGTGTGGTGATGGAGTACCTCCCGTGGCTGATCATCGCCGCCATCGCCTACGGTGTGTATTCATCGTTCCAGAAGAAGCAGAAGTTGCTCCACATCGGCCTGCTGGCGATGTTGCTCATCATCATCGGCTATACCACGTACGTCCAGGTCGTGATCCGGTCGAATGCCAATCCGCCGATGAACGAGAACGAACCGAGCAACCTTGCCCGGCTCACCGCCTACCTCGGCCGCGAACAGTATGGCGATGCGCCGCTGTTCATGCCGCGCCGGTACAGCCAGGAGCCGCACCAGCAGGGGATCTATACGAAATACAGCAGCGACTACGATTTCATGTTCCGGTACCAGTTGAACCACATGTTCTTCCGGTACCTGTTCTGGAACTTCATCGGGTCCGAGGGCGATGCGCAGGATTCAGGCGTTCGCTGGTCTTCGACATTCGGCATCCCCTTCTTCATAGGAGTGCTGGGTCTGTTCGCGCATTTCCGGAAGGACTGGAAGATCGCACTCGTGCTGCTTGCCGCCTTCATCATCCTGGGGCCGGTCCTGGCACTGTATCAGAATCAACAGGAGCCCCAGCCGCGTGAACGCGACTATTTCTATGTCGGCGCGTTCTTCATCTTCTCTGTGTGGATCACGATCGGCATCGTGGCCCTGGTCGATTGGGTACGGACGCTGACGCAGGAACGGTCGGTGCGCACCGCCTTCACGGTCGCCATCGTCGCCGTGCTGCTTGTCGCGATCCCCGGACAGCTTCTGAAAGCGAGCTGGAAGGACCACAACCGCTCGGGCAACTATGTGGCGTGGGACTATTCCTACAACATGCTGCAGTCGTGTGAACAGGATGCGATCCTCTTCACGAACGGCGACAATGACACGTTCCCGCTCTGGTACCTCCAGGATGTGGAAGGCGTCCGCCGGGATGTGCGGATCGTGAACCTGAGCCTCGTGAACACGCCGTGGTACATCAAACAGATGAAGGCGACCCCGTATTACAAGGACGCCAAGGCGGTCCCCATCAGCCTGTCCGAAAGCCAGATCGAGAATATCCAGCCCGTGATCTGGGAGCCGCGACAGCTCGACCTGCCGGTGACCCGGGAGGCGATCGCGCGCTATAATGTCACGGACACTTCGATCGTCCGCACCGGAAAGATCACCTTCCTCATGCGGAACACGTTGGAAGTGGGCCAGACCCGGGCGATCCGCATCCAGGATATCATGGTGCGGGATATCATCTACACGAACCAGTGGAAGCGACCGATCTATTTCGCGGTGACGTGTGCGCCGGACAGCAAGATCGGGCTGGATGAGTATCTCTGGTTCCACGGGCTCGCGTGGCGGTTCGAGCCACGCAAGGTGAACCGCGAGGACCTCGGACTCGACAAAGGCATCCTCGAAGCGAATCTGTACAATGAGCCGGCAGGATTCTCCACGACGCCGCAGTACGGATACAAGTGGCGCGGCATCGCCGATTCGTCCGTGTACTTCGACGAGAACACGACCCGTCTGATGTTGAACTACCGGTCGGCGTTCATCCGCCTTGCCATGTACTATATGAACGTGGAAGGCAACTCCGGCAAGGGCATCGAGACGCTCGACCGCATGGAGAAGCTCATGCCGCGCGAGAAGATCCCGATGGGCTGGGAACTCATGTCGGACCTGGCGAACATCTATGACCGGTTCGGCCGCAAGGACAAATATGAAGAGCTCTCGCAAGAGCTCGAAGTCACCGCCCGCGCGCTGATCAAGAGCGGTCAGGCGAACGTGAACAGCTACTACAATCCGTACCGGGTCCTGCTGGATATCTATGAAGTGCGCAAGGATCACCGGAAGTCGCTGGAGCTGCTGCAGGAATTGCAGGTACAGTTCCCGCAGGACCCGAACCTCCGTGCGCGTGTCGAGAGCCTGAGGCTCCAGGTCGCCCACGAAGATTCGGCCGCAAAGGTGGCGGGGAAGTAGACGGTACGCCGTACCGTCTGCTTCACCCTGGAACCGTGAGGATGCGCATCCTCGTCATCAACTGGCAGGACATCACCAATCCGCTTGGCGGCGGGGCGGAGGTGCACCTTCATAGTATCTTCTCGCGCGTGGCGCGGCGCGGACACGATGTGACGCTGTTGTGCAGCGGCCATCCGGGCGCGCCTGCCACCGAGGTTCGCGACGGTCTGACGATCGTTCGCCGCGGAGGGCGGTCCACATTCAATGTGACCGCCCTTCTGTCGTATCTGCGTGAATTCCGGACGCAACCGTTCGATGTCGTCATCGACGACCTGAACAAGATCCCGTTCCTCACCCCGCTCTTCGTCCGGAAACCGCTCGTCGGCATCGCCCACCATCTCTTCGGCACGAGCATCTACCGCGAGGTCAACCCCGTCGTCGCCTCGTATGTGTACCTCATGGAACAGCTCGGGCTGCTCGTGTACCGGCTGAGCGGCATGCCGTTCTTCGTTGTCTCCCCCAGCACGCAGAAGGAATTCGAGGACCTCGGTTTCGCGCCGTCGCGGCTCCACCTCGTGCACAACTGCGTCGACCATGTCGTGCACCGGCCGGCGCCGGAACGACGCTCTGCCACGCCCGTGATCGGGGTCGTCGGGCGTATGAAACGGTACAAATGCGTGGACCACGTGCTGCAGGCGATGCCCGCGCTCCTGAAGGTGCGCCCCGATGTTCGGCTCCTGGTCGTGGGTGATGGGGATGACCGTCCACGGCTGCACGAGCAGGTGCATACGCTCGGGATCAGTGGTGCCGTGACCTTCACGGGCTATGTGAGCGACGCGCGGAAGGTGGAGCTGCTGCAGGAGATGTGGTTCGGCGTGACGACGTCATCGAAGGAGGGGTGGGGGCTCACGGTACTGGAGGCGAACGCCTGCGGTACACCGGTGATCGCGACGAATGTGCCGGGTCTGCGTGATGCGGTGAAGGACGGTGAGACCGGGGTCCTGGTGCCGTTCGGTGATATCCCGTCCCTCGAGAAGGAGATGGTGGCCTTGTTGAACGACCCCACACGGCGTGAGAGGTTGACGACGGGGGCGCTTTCCTGGGCTGCTGAATTCAACTGGGATACTGCTGCCGAAAAGACCATTGCGGTGCTGGAGGGGGTGGTCAATTCACGGCGACCACGGGAGTGATGTCGCCATGAATTCGCAGGGGCGCAGCATGCTGCGCCCCTACATGGATCATCCGCGTCCGGTCAGCGACATCTGCCTCAGGTCAGCGAGATCCGTGTCCGGTCAGCGACATCCGCGTTCGGTCCGCGAGATCCGCGTCCGGTTAGCGTCCCGGCATGACGGCCACTCCATCACCCCCCATGCCGCATGCCTCGCTTGATCAACTGTATCTGTCCCGCATGATACACATCGTGACACGCAACCCCGTACACTACCGCTTCGATGGTCACCTTTCCCGATCCCCCCGGCGCTTTCCGGAGCAGGTCCCTGTCGCGCAGTGAACCCACGGTGTCGATCAGCGTGCGATGCATCTCTTCGAGAAGCCGGAGGTCGTCCTTCCATTGCTGCGGCGACGGGATCCCGGGGCGGGCAAAGAAGTTGCTTCCCTCCAGGGGGAATGACCCGCGCTTCGCGCCGGTGAGGCGTCGAACGACAGTGTATTTCCAATACGCGCAGTGGAGTGCAAGTTCCTGGATACTGTGACGTCCGGCCCCGGGGCGCCATGCAGCCTCTGCCGGCGACAGCCCCCTGAGTGACCCGCGCAGATTGGTGCCGTGCCATGCCTTGCGGTCGTAAGCCTGTTGGAGCATACGGACAAGCAGAGCGATGCCTTTATCCATGCTGCCTCCGGAATTGTTGAGGAACCATCTCGCTGTCGCTTCTCGGGTCGTGCCACAGACATTGTGGCGGCACCTTCACTCCGACGGGTATACTGCCTGCATATCCCCGGACGACGTGAGTTGGCGTGACACTAATTCAGGAACTCCCATGAGACGCCGAACCTGAACCGACGGCCCAGCGCAGGAGTGAAGGGGGTGGTGAAATACTGGACGTCGGTGACGTTCTCCCAGAGGACGTGGATGTACGCATCGCCGATGTGGCCGACAAGTACCAGGTCGAGAGTGGACGCGGCGCCCAGCTGGGTGCTGGTGTTCGTCAGAGGCAGAAGATCCCGGCTGAGGACCGTGGAGCCGTAATACCTCCCCCGCACCTGTCCGCGTACACCCACCTGCAGTTCCAGGTTATCGTTCAGGATCCGGTTCCGGTAGTAGATCCCTCCGCGTGCGTACCCCCGCGGCGGCTCATCCATGGCAATATTCGGCATCTTCTCCCAGTGGACGATGCCGCCGGTGCCTTCGATCGTGAACCACGCGATGTGCAGTTGCAGCGCCAGATCCAGGCTGTGCAACCGGCACTCCTCGTCACTCGTCTGGATGAAGACCCATGGCCGCAGCGTGTCTGCCGCCTGCACCGCCGACGTCATCAGCAGGCCGGAGGAGATGCCGATGAAGTTCCGGATCGTCCGGTAGCCATAATTGATCTTCGCCGTCCCGAGATCGCCGAGTGCGAGCTCCACGCCGGCCTCGAAGAGAACGTGGCGCTCCTTGTCGGCGAAGATCGTCGGCATCACTTTCCCCCAGAAGATGGGTTCCGTGAACGTCGTGGGGCGTTCCATGACGGCTGCACCAGCAGTGAGGGTCAGCAGATCGCCCGCGCCAAGCCGCACATCGCTTCCACCGCCGAAGTACATATGCTTCGCGGTGTTGTCCACCCTGCCGTACACCGCCCAGCTATTCTTCCCTCCGAACGCGAGCTCGCTGATGAAAGAGCCGGCGATGGTGGTCCTGACCCGCGTACCCATTGCCGAACCGGAGAGCGTCCGCTGGTCATCCAGCGAGAGGCCCAGGGTGAGTGCGTGAGGGCCATGGTCGAAGCGTTGACGCATATGGAGGCCGGTCCGCGCGAGACGATGATCCTCTGCAAGATACAGGCCGTTGGGCGTCGTGCGATTCTCTTCATCCCGGTATTCGCGGAGGAAGTGCGACCGGTACGCCGACACCGAGGTGTGCGCGGTCGAGTCGCCGGTGATGCTTCCGGAGAGCTGGAGCGCCATGTCGTGGCGCGTGATCTTCTCGTAGGCGTCAGGATTCCTGGCAAGCGCCTGCTGCGTGGAGAAGGCGAGCGCGGTGCCCGTTCGCGCAAGATCGATCCCCTCGTTCAACCCCGTCTGTGTCTGCGTGTAGAGGTAATGTGCGGTCAGGTCCCAGTCCTTCGACGGATGGTAGCGGACATCCGTCCGGAGGTTCCACTGCTCATGTCCGCTGTTGTCGAACCGTCCGCTCGTTCCCTGATACTGGTACCCGGCCTGCACGTTGACGCGCTGACTGATATCCTGAACGAAGAGCCCATCGCTGGTGGCATAGCTGTAATCGGATTCTTCGTAGCGGATGCGGGTCACCGGGGTGACGCGCGAGAGCCGCGGACGGATGATGTTGATCGCTGCCCCTGTCGCACCGGTACCGTACACGAACGACCGCGTGCCGGCCGCGATCTCGATGCGGTCCGCCATCCCGGCGGGGATCATCGAGAGGTTGGGTGCCCCGGCGGATGCATCGCTCATCGGGATTCCGTCCACCATGACGACCGTGCCCCGCCAGTCGATGCCGTGGACAGAGGGACGCGCGTATTGACCGACACCCGACGGGTCGGTCATGAAGACACCCGGCACGTTCGCGAGGATATCGGAGAGGGAGACGGGCGTCTGCCATTCCATCGCCGTTGCAGTGATGGTACGGGTCGTATCCGCGGAGAGCGTCATGGATCCGGCCCAACGGCGGACATCGAAATGCATCACGGTGTCAGGCCGTGCCTTGCGGGTTGAATCGGGAGGTGGAGAACCAGCAACGGGGAGAGGACGCTCGGTCCGTTTCTCTTTGTCCTGGGCAGCGGAGGGACCAATCGCTGCAAGCGTGATGATCGCTACAAGGGTGAAGAGTGAGGCCCTGCGCGGAAGCGTGGGGTTCATTGCTCAGGCACCCGTGAAATGCGGAGGCGTGACGAATGTCCGGTACCCGGCAGCCGCGAAGGGAGCCGCGCACCGATGTGCCGCAGGTTCATCTGGAAAGAGACCGTACACGGTGGAACCGCTGCCGGACATCATCGAGAAGAGCGCGCCGGCCTTGAGCATCTGTTCCTTGATCTGGCGAACCTCCGGATAGGCCCTGAAGACCACCGGTTCAAAATCGTTGCGGAGCTGCTCTCGCAGGAGTACCGGGTCGCGCATACCCGCGCGGACGACCGCGGCGAGGTCAGCGGGCTTCTGTTCAGTATTCGGTGTGATCTGCCCGTAGGCCCATCCGGTGGCGACGTGGATCTCGGGATTGCAAAGGAGGATACTGTACGGCACGTCAAGATGGAAATACTCGAGGACCTCGCCCCGGCCGCCGGCGACAGCGGAACCGGGTGAGAGAAAATACGGGACGTCCGAGCCGAGCGTGAGTGCCATCGTACGGAGAATGGAGTCCGGGACCGCTCCCTTCCAGAGGTGGGGGAGCTCACGGAGGACGCACGCTGCGTCAGCGCTGCCGCCACCGAGTCCGGCCCCGACAGGCACGTGCTTCTCGATGTGAATGTGCACCCCCTGCGACATCCCAAGGTGCATCTGCAGCATGGCCGCTGCTTTGTAGCAAATGTTGGTCTGGTCGGATGGCGCTTCGGGCGACGAGGATGTCACCTCGATCGCAGCAGCAGGTTCCATCCGAAGGGCATCGGCAACGGCGACACGGTGGAAGACCGTCTCGATGTTGTGGAAGCCATCCGGGCGCCTCTCGACGACGTAGAGGCCGATATTGATCTTTGCGTAGGCCTGGAACATAGATGATCGAGTTCAGAATAGCGAAAAAACCGGAGAAAATCACCTCTTTGATTGTCAATGTGGTTTTTCGTACAATGAACAACTAAGGAACAACCGGACGTCCCCGCATGCCATTCCGCCTCCCCAGGCTTCAATTGCACAATAAGATCCTCCTTGCTCTCGTCCTCGGGGCGGCCTTCGGTGCGTTCTTCAATGTGAGTAAGTATGAACTCGCCATCACCAGCCGCTCCAACGGCGAATGGGTGACGGAGGAGGCCGCGCACTGGTCTTCGGTCGAGTTCGTCGGGGCCGATGGCAAAGTGTTCGCCACGTTCGGGCCGGAGGACCAGCTCCGGATCCTCCCGGCATTCAACAAGCTGAAACCGGACGAGAAGCGTACGACGGCCGTCCGTGTCGTCCAGGACACTCCGGATCCCGGAGGGAAGGCGGTCCGGGTCGAGCGGACGATCGAAAACGTGTCGTCGATCGAAAAAGTGAAGACCATCGCGGTCATGATCAAACCGGTCGGTACGATCTTCATCCGGTTGCTGATGTTCGTCGCTATCCCGCTGGTCATCTCTTCCCTGATCGTGGGGGCATCAAGCCTCGGCGATATCAGAAAGGTCGGGCGCATCGGGGCGAAGACCCTCCTGTTCTACGCGATCACGATCGTTTCGGCGATCACGATCGGACTGGTCCTGGTGAACGCCATCCAGCCCGGAACACGTCTTGCGCCGGAGGCTCGTGAGAAGCTGATCACGGAGTTCCAGGGGAATAGCACCGCGGTCCTGACCAGCGACGCTGAATTAAACCTCACAGACATGCTGGTGCGGATCGTGGCAACGAACCCGATCGAGGCGATGGCGAAGGGCGACATGCTCCAGATCGTCTTCTTCTCCTTGATGGTCGGCGTCAGTCTGACCGCCATTGCGAAGGAGAAATCGGCACACGTCATCGGATTCTTCGACGGTTTCAGCGATCTGATGATCCATATGGTCGATATGATCATGACGATCGCTCCGTATGGCGTGTTCGCCCTCATCGCTGCGACCGTGGGAGAGTTCGGATTCGAGATCCTGACGACGCTGGCGTGGTACGCCGGCACGCTCATCCTCGGATTCCTGATCCATCAGTTCATCACCCTCGGCCTGATGGTGCGGGCATTCGGGGGGCTGCACCCGTGGCGTTTCTTCCGCGCGCTGAAGGATGTCATGCTCATCGCGTTCAGTTCGAGCTCCAGCGCCGCCACGCTGCCGATCAATATGGAGACCTGCGAGCAGAAACTCGGCGTCCCGAAGCAGATCACCAGTTTCGTCCTCCCGCTCGGTGCGACCGTCAATATGGATGGCACGTCGATGTATCAGGCCGTGGCCACCGTCTTTATCGCCCAGGTGTACGGTATCGATCTCGGCCTGACCGCGCAGCTCACCATCCTGTTCACGGCGGTCCTTGCGTCGATCGGCACCGCGCCGGTCCCCGGCGTGGGCATCGTCATGCTGATCATCGTGCTGAGGTCGGTCAATGTTCCGGAGGAGGGCATCGCGCTGATCCTTGGTGTGGACCGCATCCTGGATATGATGCGGACCGTCCTCAATGTGAGCGGCGATGCGGTCGTTGCGGTGATCATGGCAAAGCAGGAAGGTGTTCTCGAGAACCCTGAAGGAGTGGCAGCATGAATGTCACCGTCGGTCACATCACCATCGGCCGCGGACTTCCGCTTGTCCTCATTGCGGGTCCGTGCGTCATCGAGAACCGCGACCTCGTCATGCGCACCGCCGAGGCCGTGAAGAAGGCCTCCGATGCCCGGAAGATGCCGGTCATTTTCAAGTCGTCCTATAAGAAGGCCAACCGCACAAGTAAGACCGGCTTCACCGGCCCGGGGATGGACGAAGGGCTCAGGATCCTCGGGGAAGTGCGTGCACAATTCGGGATGCCCGTATTGACGGACATCCATACAGAGGATGAAGCGGTCTCGGCCGGGCTTGTCGTCGATGTGCTCCAGATCCCGGCGTTTCTCTGCCGGCAGTCGGAGTTGCTGCAGGCGGCGGGGCGGACGGGGAAGGTGGTGAATATCAAGAAGGGGCAATTCCTTGCGCCGGGCGACATGCGGCATGCCGCGGACAAGGTGCGGGAGACCGGGAACCACAACATCATGCTCACCGAGCGGGGCGCGACATTCGGCTACCACAATCTCGTGGTCGACATGCGGGCGCTGCCGATCATGCGCGCGACCGGATGCCCCGTGGTGCTCGATGCGACCCATGCGGTCCAGCTCCCGGGCGGCGATGCCTCGGGGGGACGGTCCGGCGGACAGCCGGAATTCATCTTCCCCATCGCGAGGGCAGGCGTCGCCGCGGGTGTGGATGCCCTCTTCGTCGAGGTCCATCCTGACCCGGCCTCGGCCCTCAGTGATGCCGCAAGCCAGTTGCGCCTGGACCTTCTCGGCGCACTGCTCGAACAGGTCCTTCCTATCCACGACGTTGTGAAGGGGCTCTGATCCATGGCCAAGCGATTGCCGGGCAGTAGACTCAAGCAGATCAAAATGGTCCTGCTGGATGTGGACGGCGTCATGACCGACGGCGGATTGTACTATGGAGCCGATGGCCACGAGTTCAAGCGGTTCCATGCGCACGATGGCTATGGTGTGGTCCGGGCCCGTGAGCATGGCCTCCGGGTCGGGATCATCAGCGGCCGCACCACCCCCATCGTGGATGCGCGCGCCCGGGTCCTGAAGATCGATGATGTCTTCCAGGGGACGATGGATAAGGTGACGCCGATGCGGATCCTGCAGGAGAAGTACGACCTCCAGGAGAAGGAATTCGCGTTCATCGGCGACGAACTCTTCGACCTTCCGCTGCTCCGGCTTGTCGGGTTCTCCGCCGCACCGCGCAATGCACGCGCGGACGTGAAGCGTGAGGTCGATTACGTCACCAGGGTGGATGGCGGCAACGGGGCCGTCCGCGAGGTGATCGACCTGATCATCGCACACCAATTCCGCATCACCCGCCCATGATCACCGGGAACGGCACCATGAACGATACGGCTACAGCGATCGCCAAAGGCAAAGAGGTCGTACGCATCGAACGGGATGCCGTGAGCGCCCTCGAGGGACGGATCGGCGCGGAGTTCGGACACGCGGTGGACCTGCTTGCCTCGTGCAAGGGGCGTGTCATCATCACCGGCGTGGGGAAATCCGGGATCATCGCCCGCAAGATCGTTGCGACGATGAATTCCACCGGCACACCCTCGGTCTTTCTCCATCCCTCGGATGCTGTTCACGGCGACCTCGGGATCGTCCGGGGGGACGACGTGGTCATCACGCTCTCCAAGAGCGGAAACACCGATGAACTGAATATGCTCGTTCCCATGTTCCAGCGGATCGGCGTGCCGATCATTGCGCTCGTGGGAAAGATGAACTCTGCACTCGCCCGGGAGTCGACCGTTGCCCTGGACGCCTCCGTCACCGAAGAGGCATGCCCGCTGGACCTCGCGCCGACGTCGTCAACCACCGTCTCGCTTGTCCTGGGCGATGCTCTTGCCATCGCGTTGCTCGACCGGCGGCAGTTCCGCAAGGAGGAATTCGCGCTGTACCACCCGGGCGGGACGCTCGGGAAGCGGCTCCTCCTGAAGGTCGACGAGTTGATGGTGCATGGCGCTGCGATCCCGCGGGTCGGGGGTGCCGTTCCGTTGCGCGACGCCATTGTCGAGATCTCGAGCAAACGCCTCGGCTGCACCTGCGTCATGCGTCCTGACGGCACGCTGGACGGTATCATCACGGACGGTGACCTGCGACGCCTGTTGGAGAAAACAACGGACCTTTCCGGCATCACCGCCGCGGATGCGATGACGCGCAACCCGAAGACCGTGCGCGCCGGATCCCTTGCGGTGGTCGTGCTCCAGGAAATGGAATCGTACAAGATCACTCAGATCGTCGTCGTGGATGACGGCCACCATCCGGTGGGCGTCGTCCATCTCCATGAACTCGTCAATGCCGGACTCGGAGGGGAGGACCGATCATGAGACCGTACGCGTTCGCGGCCCTGCTCTTGTCCCTCATGGTGTGCGGCTGCGAGGAAAAGGTTAAGCCGACCATCGACCCCGGCGTGTCGAAGGAACTTCCGTCACAGGAAAGCTGGAACAGTACCGTGGTGTTCTCAGATTCGGCTCACCTGAAAGCCATCCTCTGGTCGGGTCATATCTCTTCGTATACGTCGCGCCAGGTGACGGAACTGTCGGACAGCGTCCACGTGGACTTCTTCAACGATCAGGAGCAGCACACGTCGCTGCTTACTGCCCGCCGCGGGATCGTCCATGATGCGACACGCGACCTGGAGGCCTATGAGCACGTCGTGGTCGTGTCGGACAGCGGGACCACGTTGCGGACCGAGCGCCTCTTCTGGAACAATGCCACACAGAGGATCTATACGGACGCCTTCGTGGACATCCAGTCGCCTAACGAGCACATCATGGGCCATGGCATGGAGAGCGATCAATCCCTGAAGAACTACAGGATCTTCAAGGTCACCGGCCAGGCGATCTCCAATGAGTAGATGGCGCTGGGTCATACCGGCCGGACTGCTGCTCCTTGCCTCCCCATCGCTCTTCGGTCAGGGGGATCAGAAACTCGTCGTTCTTCAGGGGGCGGACAGTCTTATCGGGCGGGTGATCAACGGACAGGCGGCGCGGGAGCTGATCGGGAACGTGCGCATCCTGCAGGGGAACGTGCGCATCCGGTGCGATCGTGCGCTGCAGATGATCGATGCGGGGAGCATCGAATTGACCGGCCATGTGGTGGTGGAGGACGACAGTGTCACGCTCACCGCTCCCCGCGGGTTCTACTACCGCGATACGAGGCGGGCCGAGGCCTTTGGCGCCGTGAAGCTTACGGACGGCGTTTCCACTCTGGAGGCCGCGTACGGAGAGTACTTCATCGAGACGCGCAGGGCATTCTTCCGGACGCGCGTCGTGGCGCATGATTCCGTGTCCATCCTCAATGCGGATTCCGCGCGGTACGACCGCAACCGCCGCTCCACCGAGGCATGGGGGAGGGTGGTCCTCGTGCAGAAGGACGATGCGATCACCATCAGTGGCGGACACTTCACCCATGATGCCGTCCGGATGTACAGCCTGATGACCGAGGATCCGGTACTGGTGCAGCGCGACACGTCGGGTGGCGTGGTGGATACTCTGGTCGTGCGGAGCCTGGTCATGGAATCATTCCGTGATTCCACACGGCGATTGATCGCGCAGGACAGCGTCGAGATCGTACGGAGGGACCTTGCCGGGCGCGCCGGAGCGGTGACGTTCCACACCGCCGGCGACAGCATCCGGATGCGTACCGCGCCGGTACTCTGGTACGACCAGACCCAGGTCACCGGAGATTCGATCAACCTGTACATGCACGCGCGGGTCCTCGACAGGATCCATGTCATGGGCAATGCCTTCGCACTCTCGGAAAGCGATTCTGCCTTTGCGGAACGATACGATCAGCTCTCCGGCGAGACGCTGGGCATGCAGTTCAAGGACAAGCGGCTCAGCCGCATCGATGTGGATGTGCGGGCGACAAGCCTGTATTTCGTGTACGAGGATTCGGCCGCGAACGGCCTGAACAAGACGAGCGGCGACAGGATCGTGATGCACTTTGCGGATGGCAGGGTGGAAACGATCCATGTGTACGGCGGGGTGGAGGGACAATACATCCCCGAACCGCTGGTGCGGCGCAAGGTGGAGGACCACCGCCTCCCGGGCTACCAGCGCCTCGACAACCGTCCACGGATGCGCGCGTCGGACCATGGCCCGGCACGCACTCTCCGGGACCTTCCCCATTGAGGATGACCGAGGTCAGTGTATGAACGATCAAGCAATACCTGCCGTCCAGCGCGTGCTTCGTGCCGAAGGACTGGTGAAGCGGTACAAGAAGCGTACGGTCGTGGGTGGTGTGAACGTTGACGTGCGGCAGGGCGAGGTTGTCGGGTTGCTCGGGCCGAACGGTGCCGGGAAGACCACGAGTTTCTACATGATCGTCGGGATGGTCCGCCCCGATGACGGGCACGTCTACCTGGATCAGACCGAGATCACCACCATGGCGATGTATAAGCGTGCCCGGATGGGACTCGGCTACCTTCCACAGGAGGCGTCCATCTTCCGTAAGATGAGCGTGGAGGAGAATATCCTCGCCGTGCTGCAACTCATGGAGGTGTCCTCCGCCGACAGGAAAGTGCGATGCGAACAATTGATGTCCGATTTCAATATCACGCATCTCGCGCGGAGCAAGGGGTACATGCTGTCGGGTGGCGAACGGCGGCGGACGGAGATCGCCCGGGCGCTGGCCACGGATCCCGGCTTCATCCTGTTGGATGAGCCGTTCGCGGGGATCGATCCGATCGCGGTCGAGGAGATCATGCGCATCGTGGCGACGTTGAAGACGAAGAATATCGGCGTGCTGGTGACGGATCACAACGTCCATGAGACGCTGTCCATCACGGACCGCGCATACCTGTTGTTCGAGGGACACATCCTGAAGGCGGGGACGGCGGCGGATCTGGCCAATGATCCCGAGGTACGAAAACTGTACCTCGGGGAGAATTTCAAGCTCGATCGGTACGCGTAAGGAGGGTCACTTGGTGTCCGAATTGCCGGTCGACGGTGTGGACGGCGCTGCGGGAGGGTCCTGTTTCTTCGGTGCTGATCCCGACGCGGGGGACGACGATCCCTTCTTGTAATCCGTCAGATAGAACCCCGAACCCTTGAAGATCAAACCGGCACCCGTCCCCATGATGCGGGCAAGGGAATCCGTATCGCAGGCCGGGCAATGAACGAGCGGTGGATCGCTCATCGATTGCAGCTCTTCCAGGGCATGTCCGCACTTCTGGCATTGATACTGATACGTCGGCATCTCCTACTTCGCTCCTTTTCTCGAATGCTTCGCGCGCGTCCAGTGGAATTTCTCTTCCAGCCGGCGCCGTACGGTGGCGGGGACGAAATCCGAGACATCCCCTCCCAGGCGCGCGATCTCACGCACGATCGTTGAATTCAGATAGCTGTACTGCTCCCGCGGGACCAGGAAGATCGTCTCGAGGTCCCCGGACATCTTCCGGTTGGTGAGCGCCATCTGGAACTCGATCTCGAAGTCCGAGACCGCGCGCAGCCCGCGCACCACCACCGAAGCCTTCCGTTTGCGGGCGTAGTCCACCAGCAGGCCGTTGAACCCCTCCACCTCGATGTTCCTGTGACGCCGGAACACTTCCTGGATCATCGCGATCCGTTCCTCATCGGAGAAGAGTGGAGCCTTGGAGGTGTTCTGCGCCACCAGCACGATGAGGCGGTCAAACATCCTCGCCGCACGTTCCACCACATCGATGTGTCCGTACGTGATCGGGTCGAACGTACCCGGGTAGACTGCCAGGATCGGTCTCATGGTTGCACACTCCGGGTGAAGAACGTGACAACGGTGCGGCCGAACGGCTTCACCGGCCCTACCGTATAGAGCGGCGTGGATGTGAACTCCACATCCTTTGCATGTTCGATCAGCATATAGCCCTCCGGTGCCAGCAGCCCCCGGCCAAAGATCGCCTCCGGCAGGCCGGGTGTCCCGGGATACGCGTAGGGAGGATCCACGAAGATCAGATCGAACGGACCACGTGCCTGCTGCAGGAACTGCCCGGCATCCATCTGAAGGATCGAGGTCTGCTCCTGGCAGCCGAGCATGTCCACGTTGGCCTCGAGCCAGCCCACGGCATCCGCGCCCGATTCCACGAACGTCGCGTGTGCGGCGCCACGGCTGAGTGCTTCGATCCCCAGGCTTCCGCTTCCTGCGAACATGTCCAGGACCCTGCAATCCTCCAGGACCATCCGGTGCGTGAGCACATTGAAGATCGTTTGGCGGACGCGGTCGGTGGCCGGACGAACCGACAGGTCATCGACCGTCCGGAGAACCCGGCCTTTGTACAGCCCTGTGGTCACGCGCATATGAGGCTATTCCTCCGCACGCAGGGCTGCGCCGGCGGCAGCAGCGAACCGCTGTGGCTGGCGCATGAAATGTTCGACCAGCGGGAGGGTCGTCGGGACCGCCATGGTCGCGAACGGATCAAGGCATTCGGCTTTGACAGCGTGCTTCGCCTGGAGTGCATCAACGACCGCTGGCCCTGCCTTCGGTCCGTGCAACATGATCCTGTCCACGTTGCCGATCGCTGGGAGGATCGCAGCGATGGCATCTTCCACGGGGGCGCCATCCAGAGGCCGCGTGCCATAGCGGACCGTCACGCGACCGGAAAGACGTGTCCAGTCGATGCGATCCGGGCGTACCATGACGACCAGCGAACCAGGAGGCGGGCCGCCGGGTGCACGCTCCAGATAGATCGTCTCCGCGCAGAAAATGTCAGCATCGATGCTGCTGACCTTCATCCCCGATGCTCCGGCTGCTGCCTCGAGCATGGCGATGTCATCGCGCCGGAGCGAAACGCTGAGGACCTCCACGCCACTGCGTCCGGGCGGGGGCGGGAGTGCGATGGCATCGGTGATGTACCCTTCGGATTGCCTGCCCGGAAGGATGCGGCTCAGTTCCCATCGTGCAGAGGCTGTCCACTGCGGGTGCGTCGTCCCCGCGTCCGCGGGGAACGTGTGGACGATGATCCGTGAGGTGCTCAGAGCGACGGAGATACTTCCCGCCATGATCGAGTTGGCACGCAGGAAGGTGTCGATGTGTTCGGCAAGTACCTGGTTCGTCAGCGGTGCTGCAACGGGCCATTCGCCGATGGCGCTTACGGTGATCTCGGGGCCTTCGCGTATGAATTCCACGATCTCCGCCATGGTGTCGCCGATGGATAATCCGAGGTGGTGGCTCATCGATAGTCAGTCGTAGTGTTGGTCATGTGAACTGTTCCGCGGTGCCCTCCGGCACCCGTGATGCGGATGAAAGGACGCAGGCGCTGCAGGGTGGCAGGACCGATGCCCCGCACCCGGTCGAGTTCGTCGACGCTCCTGAACCGTCCGTGTTCCTTACGATAGGCCAGGATCCGCCCGGCCATTGCCGGCCCGATGCCCGGCAGGGCGATCAACTCCGGCATTGTCGCCTCGTTGATATTCACAGGTCGCGGTGCTGCATGTGCCGCGCCCGTGTCCGGCTGTGCGCTCAACTCCGTGTGCCATGAGCGCGCGCCGCGCGCAAACGCGCTGTCTGTTGCCGCGTACGGGAAGAACCGCTGCCCCTGCGGCGTGCTCCTGAACATCCGGAACGCCGTCCCGGCCGTCAATCCCGCACAGAGGAGGCCGACCACGACGATCTCGTTCCGGGTGAACCCCAACCGCTGCTGGAAGATGTCGCGGACGCGCATGGCCTGCTCACGACGATTTCTTGACCCGCGACGAGAAGCTCTTCTCTGCATTGGCAGAGGTGGCTCCATCCGCCGGACTCATATTGTCCGATGCCGCGAGCTGCTTGATCAATGTCTTGTCCTGCGACGACAGGGTCTTCGGGATCCATACGTTCACGCGCACGAACTGATCGCCCTTGCTGAAACTACTGAGGCGGGGGAGACCCTTCTCCCGCATGCGGAGGATCGTGCCGGATTGTGTCCCGGGTTCGATCTTCAGACGCGCGCGGCCGGTGAGCGTGGGCACTTCGATGTCCGCTCCGAGTGCCGCCTCCGAGAACGTGACCAACAGGTCGAGGATGATATTGTCCCCCTCCCGCGTGAAGAGCGGGTGGGGTTCTTCTTCGATCATCACGATCAGGTCGCCTGCAGGACCGCCACGGCGCCCGATGTTTCCTTCGCCCCTCAGGGGGATATAATGGGTATCCGAAACGCCTGCGGGGATGTTCACCTTGACCGTGGACTCGCCCTGGATGCGGCCGTCGCCCTTGCAGGTGGTGCACGGATCCTTCACGACTTTTCCCTCGCCCTCGCAATTCTGGCACGCCGCGATGTTCACGAACTGTCCGAACACCGAGCGTGAGACCTGACGGATCTCGCCGGCGCCGTTGCAGGCGGGGCAGGTGACGGTGGAATGGCCGCCGCGTGCACCGGTCCCGTGGCATGTCTCGCACGGCTTCCACTTCTTCACCTTGATCTTCTTTTCCGTACCGGTCGCCATCTCTTCGAGAGAGAGCTTGAGGCGGATCTTCAGGTCGGAGCCGGGTTGGTTCCCCGAACGCCGCCGTTGCCGTGCCTGTCCGCCCCCGAACATCTCGTCGAAGATCGATCCGCCGAACCCGCTGCTGCCGAAGATGTCGCCGAACTGTGAGAAGATGTCGTTGACGTCGGTGAACGGGCGGAAGTCGGTGCCGCGCATCCCCTCGTGGCCGTACTGGTCGTACCGCTGCCGCTTGGTCGGGTCACTCAGGACCTCGTACGCCTCCGCGGCCTCCTTGAATTTGTCCTCGGCTTCCTTGTTCCCCGGATTCCGGTCCGGGTGGAACTGGAGCGCCATCTTCCGGTACGCCTTCTTGATCTCCTCCGGCGAGGCGTTCCGCTCGACACCCAGGATCTGATAGAAATCACGCTTCGCCATGCGTGTCCTCCGGTTCCGTTGGTTGTGCGGAGACGATGACCTTGGCGTGGCGCAAGACCTTGTCGTGCATGACATACCCCGGATCCACTTCCTGGATCACCGTGCCGGTCGGGACATCCGTGCGTGGCAGTTGCATGAGCGCGTCATGGAACCCGACATCGAACGGTTTGCCGGTGGACGGGAAGGGGACCACGCCATGCTTCTCGAGGATCTTGAGGAATTTGGTCCGGATCATTTCGACCCCCGCGAAGAAGGCCTCGTGGCTCTGCGGATCCTTTCCCGATGCCAGGGAGCGGTTCAGATCGTCGAGCACGGGGAGGAGCGACAACAAGAGCCCTTCATTCGCCGTGCGGGTGAGCGAGAGGAATTCGCCCTCGGTGCGGCGCTTGTAGTTCTCGAACTCCGCGGCCTTGCGAAGCAACTGGTCGCGGAGCGTCTCGATCACCTTCGCAGACTCATCCGGAGCGGACGAAGCCTGTGCGGGTTCCTGGGTGTTCGCGGAACGGTCCTCCGGCGTCGTGCCGGGGGCCTCAGAATTGGTATTCTCAGCCATCAACTTGCTTTCCGATTGAGAGCATCCTCGTGATCGTCTGTGCGACGTAATCGACGAGCGGGATCATTTTGTTGTAGTGCATGCGGGTAGGTCCGATCACGCCGACGGTCCCTGTTACCTCGCCCACCGTGTAGGCGGAGGTGATGATACTGTAGGGTCTCAGTTTTTCGTCTGCATTCTCGCTGCCCACGGAAACTTGCGTGCCGCTCTGGGCGTCCTCGCGCTTCTGAAGGACGTGCACGATCCATTCTTCATTGTTGATCAACTCGATCACCCCCCGGTAGTCCCGGGGATTCGTGAACTCGGGCTGCTCGATGATCCTCTCCGCGCCTCCGATGTGCACCTTCTCGGGACGGCTGGGGAGGAATAGCTTTTCCACGGAATCCACAAACAGCCGTATCAGCCCGGCATCCTCTTCGGCCACGTCCTTCACGCGCTCGATGAACGACTCGCGCAACTGCTGCATGGTCAACCCGCCCAGCCGCTCATTGAGGAACCGGGTCAGGCGGTCCAGTTTGTTCCGCGAGATCTCCGATCCCACTTCCATCATGATCGTGCGCACGAGGCCCGACTTGATCGAGATGACCACCAGGACACGGTTGCTGCTGATGGGAACCAGCTCGAGGCGCTCGAAGACGCCGCTGCTGAGTTCAGGGGAGGTCACGACGCACAATTGCCGGGAGATCTTCCCGATGAGCCGGGACGTTTCCCGGAGCATCACCTCCAGGTCGTCAGACTCGTCGAGTTTCTCGCGGATCGTCTGCTGCTCCAGGAGGGAGACCTCCTCGCGCTTCATGAGAGCGTCGAGGTAGAATCGGTATCCCATATCCGTGGGGACGCGCCCCGCGGAAGTATGCGGGTGCCCGATGTACCCCAGGTACTCCAGGTCGGACATGATGTTCCGGATGGTTGCGGAACTCAATCCGATGACGTCTTCATGACGCTTCGAGATATACCGCGACCCTATGGGGGTAGCCGTCTCGATGAAGTCGTGAACGACGTAATGGAGGACCGTTCTCTCTCTATCGTTGAGACCTTCACTCATGCTCTGGCCGGAATCAGGCTCCTATTATAGTGGACTACACATAAAAGTATACGAATTCCGGCAAAAGTAATCAAGAAAGCCGAAAAACACCATATCTTTAGCCATCTCAACGACTGGCTGCTAACGCAAAAACAATAAAAAAGGGGCCGGTAGTTCCACCGGCCCCCTGTTTCCCTGCCGTTTACATGTTCTTGACGACGGCCTTTCCGAATTCAGAGCACTTGACCTCCGTGGCTCCCTCCATCAGGCGGGCGAAGTCGTAGGTGACGACCTTCTGGGCGATGGTCTTTTCCAGCGAACGGATGATCAGATCCGCCGCTTCACTCCAACCCATATAGCGGAACATCATTTCGCCGCTCAGGATCACCGAACCCGGGTTCACCTTGTCCAGCCCGGCATACTTGGGCGCCGTCCCATGCGTCGCCTCGAACACCGCATGCCCGGTGTCATAATTGATGTTGCCGCCGGGGGCGATACCGATGCCACCAACCTGTGCCGCGAGGGCATCGGAGATGTAGTCGCCGTTCAGGTTGAGCGTTGCGATGACATCGTATTCCGCCGGGCGGGTCAGGATCTGCTGGAGGAACGCATCGGCAATGGCATCCTTGATCAGAAGCTTTCCTGCCGGCGGCTTGCCACCGCAATCGTCCCAGGAGACGGTCTGATCCGGGAACTCCCGCTTGGCAAGGGCATAGCCCCAGTCACGGAATCCACCTTCGGTGAACTTCATGATGTTCCCTTTGTGGATCAGCGTCAACGACTGACGCTTCTGGGCGAGCGCGTAGCGGATCGCCGCACGGACCAGCCGCTCGGTCCCTTCCTGCGAAACGGGCTTGATGCCGATGCTCGACGTTTCGGGGAATCGGATCTTGTTGACGCCCATTTCGCTCTGCAACCACTTCACGACCTTCTGTGCCTCAGGCGTTCCTGCCTTCCATTCGATTCCGGCGTAGATGTCTTCAGTGTTCTCACGGAAGATGACCATGTTCACCAGTTCGGGGCGCTTGACCGGGGAAGGGACCCCGGCGAAATACTGAACAGGGCGGAGGCAAACATACAGATCGAGCAACTGCCTCAGGGCGACATTGATGGAGCGGATACCGCCGCCAATGGGGGTCGTGAGGGGCCCCTTGATGCCGACAAGATATTCACGGATCGCCACGAGGGTGTCCTCATGCAACCATGTGTTCTCGCCGTAGACGACATTGGCCTTTTCCCCTGCAAATACCTCGAACCACTCGATCCTGCGCTTCCCGCCGTAGGCCTTCTGTACCGCTGCATCCAGGACCATCTGGGATGCTTTCCAGATATCCGGCCCGGTTCCGTCCCCCTCAATAAAGGGGATGATCGGGTCGTTCGGGACCTGTAAGGCTCCCTTGGACATGGTGATCTTGCTGCCCCGCGTGGGAGGGGTCAGCTTGGCATAGGTGGGCATGAGGCGCTTCTCCTGTGAGTTTTTCCGTGCACGTCACAGCAGAGTACGAAAAACGCTCAGGAAAGTCAATGTGACGTTCGTATGCGCAGGCGCGGCGTGCACCTACCTTGACATTGTCGGCCGACTTTGCGTTCTTGGTAAGGAATACGGCTTTTTTTGGGGGTCTCCACCCTGCCTGCGCGACGGTGCGATCCCCCGCGGTCCACCCGGCACCGATCACAACGATCTTTCGAGTTTGACCTACACTCGGACTTCTCCCGCGGCCCGACGGGTTTCGTGGGCGCATCTCCATAGTAGTTGCTGCGTCTTTTGGTGACACATTCTAGAAGGATGGGACCTCATGAAACAGATCCGATCACTGTTCTATTTTCTTGTTCTTGTTGTTGTTGGGGGGGCATACGTATGGGGTGCGCGGGCCTTCTACGAGTCGGCCACCTCCACGATCCCGCCCATCGAGCGGGCGGCCATGCTGATCCTTCCCTCCCTGGTGATCCTGATCTTCCTTGTCGGCTGGGCCGAGCGTTTCCTCCTCCGGAACGGGGCACTCATCAACATCCTGGGTTCCATCATCCTCATCATTCATGAGAAATCCCCGATCGGAAGATCGCTCACGAATCTGAAATTGTGGTACGCCCTCAGTAAACGCACCGAGGCCTCTCCCGAGGTCGCATATGGCAAAGATGCAGGGGAGTATCCCCCGGGATTTCTGGAATATACCAAGGGGTTGACCCCCCAGGAGCGGACGGAGTTCCTCGCAAAGAACCCGTTCTCACAATGGATGGTGGCTGACGTCGTCAAGCGTTACGAGAACAACGTGAACGGGTTCGCATATCTCGGTGCAGGCATCCTGATCTTCCTGATCGGGTTGCGCGGGCTTGGCATCATCGGACGGGAACACCCGCTCCCCATCGTGATCTCGCTCGAGATCGAATTCACGATCATCGGCGTGCTCGGTCTCCTGTTGTTCTATAAGCCCGAAGACAGCACGAAGATGTCCGTCAGCCTGGACGGCGCACTGCCGGCCGAAGAAATGAAGGCGCTTGCGACGGAGATCAAGACCATCCGCGAGGAGATCTCAGGAGACCGGACCGTCACCCTGCAGATCAGCCGGAAGAAGAACTGAGGCCCGGCCATGAAGCTCTCTCTCTATTTCATCTTCTATGTCGTGATGATCCTCGAACTGCTCATTTTCATCATGGAGCGGGACGAGGCGACCGATGTCCATAATGCCGATGTGCGGGAGATGCTGACCCTCTCGGATAGCCTCGCGAAGGAATTCAGCAAGGGCTTGACGATCAGTGTCCCCGAGACCACGACGGCGGCGATCTATGCAGGATCGGTGCGGAACGCGTTGAAACGCGCGGGTGATAGTGTTCATGTGGTCCTCGTACCGCTTGGCCTCTGGTCCGATGCCGAGCGCCATGAGGTTGCTCTTACCGTGTTTGATTCGACAGGGAAGGTCGTCGCGCAGGACTATCCCGGTATGAAACGTCCGGACAAGAATGCGGATCCCCGGTTCCGGTTGTCGGTGAACCGTGCCACGGGCGATGCCACCTTCAGCACGGTCTTTGATGCCGAGGGGAGCCATCGTTTCACCGCATGGTGCAGCGTGAAACGGAGTGTCCCCGGATACTATCCGGGCCTGGTCCGGGACAGCGTCATGGTCAAGTTGAAGAAGCTCCTCGGGGCAACGATGGAGGTCGAAACCCCGAAGGCCGTCCCATTCACGATCGTTGCAAAGGGTCAAGGCCAGCGCCTGCCGCCGTGTGAGTATTGCGGCCAGGGCCCCTACAGGCGGTGAGTTGTTCCGAATCCAGGTCCATACCAGAGCAGGATCATGAGAGTATCAACAGTGGTGTTCGCGGGCATGCTCGCGCTGGCGGGAGTTGCGGGTGCCCACGCGCAGGATGCGGCGGCTGCCAGAAGGCTTGGCATCGATTTCCCTCCGCAAAAACTCGGCGACCGGCAGATGCTGGTGGGCGAAGCACTCGTCGAATCAACCTCGGTGGCGACCTGGGTGCGCCCTTCGGTCTCCATCGAGATCTACGATCCGGGATTCACACGAAAGATCACGTCCGGGACCGCGGTCGTCAGTGGCCAGGGCTCGCGGCGCGTTGCGGTAACGTCGATCCGCTTTGACAGCGCCGGAACATTCGCCGTGGTCCGCAGGATCGATGGCGTCGGTGCGAACGATGGACTGAGACACCGGTACGGTTTCTACTGGCTCGTCACGGTCCGTTGGCCGGTCATTGCCAGCGAGCCGGACTCCACGTACTACTATGGCGAGAATGCATTCTTCTCCTTTGCCGCCGGCCACGCCGATCAACGCGGATATGCCTTCAGCGTCCTGAAGGATGGCGAAGCGGTCATTACCGGGGATGGCGCGGTCGTTCCCATCGAGAAACTCTGGCGTGGAAAGCTCAGCGGGCTCGGCGATTTTCAGGTCCGGGGTACCTACCACGGGGAGCCGTTCTCGTACGCCGATTCCACCGGAGACAATCCCCGCCCGAGTGTATGGAATGTACGCATCGAGGTCCCGCCCCAGCGGGAGCTTCTGACACTCTGGTGGGATTCCACGGAGTATGCGAAGAAGCAGGCCGCGGGGGCGCTCCGTCCACTCGACCTTTCTGAACAGTCTGCATTCCTCAGTCCGGTGCAGTTTCGTTTTGCGGCGAGCGGCCCGTTCTATGAAGGGCTCTATCTGATCCCCGCACGGATCAGCAGGGTGGAGATCGTGGCAACGCCGGCGGAATTCCTCCCGGCGGATCTTACCCGCGGCTGGCGGACGTTCGCGGAGTCACGCGGCCTGTGGCACGTGATCGAGCTGCGCCCCTCCGAACTGTTCCTTGAACGGACCCCCGCCGACGCGCCGGCTGAAGTGACCCTCCGTATGACGATCACCGATGAGTTCGGGCGGATCACACGGCGCACGTATAAGTCACTGGTGTATTCCTCGCGACAATGAAGGTGAATGCAATGAAGTCCGGAATAAGGTTCTGCGCGGTCCTGTGTGTCCTGGGTCTGGGAATCGCCAGTGCCACTGCAGGTGGGGACGATGATCTCCGGCGTGCGTTGATCCATGAACGCCAGATGTATGCGCTCATCGAGGAGAAGGTGGAGTTGGATCATGCGAACACCAATCTGTTCGGCACCTTCGATCTCTCCAGCAACGATTTTGGCGCACTGAGCGGAGATACACTCGTGGGGCCCGCCGGCGGGCGGATCGTCGTCCGGAGGGACTACTCCGTCGGCGGAAAGACCGGCACGAAGTCCGTCACCTACCGGTACCGGATCCTGTACCTGCCGGATACCGAAGACATGCCGCTCCAGGTGATCCGGATCAGTGAGTTCGTCACGGAACGGACCACGTCGAAGCTCTCGTTCGAAGGGGGCGAACGCGATACGACCGACACGATAGAATCGCTCCATGTCCTGACCCTCGAGGACATCCTTGCGCTCGAACAGGCCGACCGCAGGCCGAAGGCATCGTTCAAGGCCGAACTGGAGAAGATGATCCTGAACCTGGAACGCAAAGGGCGGACCGGGCCATTGCGCAGGAAGGAGAGCGGGATCCTGCCAGGGACTCCGGACTACATCCTCGCTGAGAGCAACCGGGATTATGCGCGCTATGCGCGCGTCAACGATCGGCATCCGTTCGCCGACCTGGACCGTGCGGAACGGCCGATCTCCATCGAGGCCACGTTCTCCAGTCTGACGGTGAGCCATAAACGACTCTACGTCGGTTCGGAGTCCATCGGCATTCACGGGTTCGGCCTCGAAGCCGGATTCGGCGACCGGGTCCTCAATCAGGTGGCCTTTCAATCGCCGGTCCTCACCTGGGGATTGCGGTTCCTGGTCTTCTTTAATGACGCACGGGGATCGCTGATCGATTCGAGCTTCTTCCTGGACATGAAGATCCTTGGCCGGACGCCTATGAACACGGCCGGATTGATCGACCGGTGGCGCCTGCACGTTGCTTCGCCGGTCATGAGTCTGGACCGCCCGAAAATGAATGTGACCTCGGGCGCCACATTCGAGATCGTCACCGGCTCGCCGTATAACCGGGTCCCGTATGTGACCTTCCTGTATTCCGGCGGCGCAAAAGACTACTCGTCTCCCTCGATCCGGCAGCAGCGCGGTGACTCGAGCATGGCCTTCTACTCCACGCGCCAATGGGAGGCCAGCCTCGCATTCCTCTGGAACGCCGATCGCGCCATGTACAACCGGTTCCGCCTCGATCTCGGGGCGGGGACCTATGACGTGCGCGAGGTGCTGTACCATGCGAGTGGTGCTTTCGCGGTGGATCTGCGCAGGCGCTCGATGAGTGAAGTGCAGCCCGTGATCCAGCTGCAATATACCCATGTATCCAACAGAGCACGCTTTGGTGCCCGCGTCCGGTTCTTTGACAACCGGTTGACGTTCACTCCCTGGTTCAAGGTCTTTGATAGCGGCCCGCATGAGATCCGTCTCGAATCCATCCTGATGCCCAAACCCGTCGGCCGGTCCATACGGGAATGGGAAGTGGAACACGGGAACCTGATCCAGATCCGCTATCGCTACGGCTTTGACAAGAATTCCTGAGAGGGCCCCTATGAAAGTGCTCCGCGTTATTCCATGCGTCCTTCTCGTCCTTGCCGCGGCGACCGCATCCGCCGGTGACCGTGGTGGAAAGTTGGATTCGATCTACCAGCAGTTGATCAAACACGATGCCTCCATGTTCCCGGCGGAGACGTGGTCGGTGACGGATGTCCGCGTCATCCGCGAGATCCTGTATCAGGTCCGGAACAGCGAACAGCTGTCGCATCAGCAAACCTCTCCTCTCCCATCGCTCGCCGAACGTGTGGAGGTCATCTGCCACAAGCGTCTCGGAGACAATGAGATCGAAGAACTGCATCTGTGTCATGGCGATGCGGGCAGGCGCGATACGCTGGTGCTCAAGGATCCGGTGCTCCTGCGCAACATCCTGGGTGATCAGCTCTACGTTGCTGTGAGATCGCTCCGTGGTACCGGCGAGGACCGGTTCGACAGGGACCTGGCGCGGATGACGGACCTGTATCTGAATCCGCTCCGCCCGACGCTCCTGCTCTGGTCCACCCAGCCGCGCAGTGCATCGACGTACTATGCGCTCTCGGGTTTCGGCCGGCTGGGGAATGATGCGTTGAACCTCCCGTTCTGGTTCCGCGGGACGATGATCGGCGGGCTTTCGCTGTCGCATATCGACAGGCCGTCAGCAGTGCGCGATCCGGATTTTTCGCATTACCGTGTGCGCGTCGGCATCGAAGAACCGATCAATTTCTCTGTGCCCCAGGGCCCGAACCCGCAGCGCGAAAACTCATTGTTCAAGGATCGCCGTCTCGAAGGGTCGGGCTCGGCGGTCTATCTGCAGGGGAGCTACTCGCCATGGACGCAGGTGCCATTCCTCGGGATCGACACGGCCGGGTTCATCCGCCTGAATGCTGAACTGAGCGTGGCGATCGAGGACAAAGACGCGTTCTCGCCGCGCCTCCCGGAGACCTTCTATTCTATCCGGAACTACGTCTCGCTCATGGCCGAGGTCCGGCGGCTGGGGATCTTCAATATCGGCGCGGGGTTGACCTGGCACGATATCCATCATTTTTCACGAGATCCGGTGGATAATCACGCATCGAGGATCGACCCGACCCAGAACAATGTCCTGGCAGCCCTGGAATTCGGCATTGCCGAGGATGGGGGAGTCCTTCAATACGACATCAAAGCCGGGATCCATTTCAATCTGAATGATGGTTACGGATATCTGATGGTGAAGCCGGTCCTTATGATCAGTAACATCATCGGGATCGAAGTGACCTATTTCAAGGCGATCAGGTCATCGCAGCTACCGGGATGGCATTACGACTCCTATCTGTCGTTCGCGCCGGTCTTGCGGATCAACCTTTAATCGGCAAAGTTGCTTTTTTCGTGTGTTTTGCATAAATTTCTACTCTACAGATGACGTCCAATCTTTGAGCAGGAGCAACCATGAATCGGTATCTCTCGTTTTTTGTGGCGGTCCTCGCCATGATCTATGTCTCCACCACCGCCTTCCAGTGCGGTTCGGCAGAGACCACGAGTGCCAAGCTGTACATGCAGCAGAAACAATATGACAAGGCTGAAGCGAGCCTGGTCAAGGAAGTGACCAAGAACGAGCGGAATGCAGAAGCATGGTTCCTCCTCGGACAGGTCCGCCTGGAGATGAAGAAGTATCATGAAATGAACGAGGCCTATACCCGGGCACTCGCGATCGATACGACCCACAAGGCCGACATCAACCGGAACCGCCTCGCGGTCTGGGCCATGATGTACAATGACGGCGTTGGACTGTACAATAAGGGCCGTGACACAGCAGCATATTATGATCAGGCACTGCAGAAGTTCTCGACGGCGATCGAGATGCAGCCCGATAGCTCCGCCACCTACTATGTGCGTGCGCTCGGCTATTATGCGAAGCAGGATATGAAGGCCGCGGCAGCCGATCTCGAGATGACCCTGAAGTTGAATCCGGGTTCCGAAGACGCAGCACGCCTCCTGGGCCAAATCCATTACAACCGGTCCATCGAGCGCCTCCAGGCGAAGGATGAAGCCGCTGCCAATGCCGAAATGGCGCTGGCGGTTCAGGCGTTCGAAGCAGCGTATGCCGCGAATCCGGGCAGCGCCGACAATATCACGAACCTGATCGACGTGTACGAACGTACGAAGGCGTCGGACAAGGCGATGAAGCTGACCCGCACAGCAGTGGAACAGGACCCGAGGAACAAGGTATTCCGCTATGCCTACGGCGTGTTCCTCCTGAAGCAGGAACAGTATCCTGAGGCGATCGCGCAGTTCGAGAAGGCCGTCGAGATCGATCCGAACTACATCGATGCGGTCTACAACCTCGGCGTCTCCCACCTGAATTGGGGCGTAAGCCTGAAGGCTGAGTCCGACAAGAAGGTTGAAGAAGAGCGTGCCAAGAGCAAGAACAAAGGCAAGGAAGTGAAAGAGGACCTCACGTATCGCGAGCAGTTCAAGCTGGCCCTGCCGTTCCTCGAGAAGGCCGCCATGACCCGCGACGACGATGCAGCCCTCTGGCAGCAGCTCGGCAAGCTCTACCTGAACCTGAACATGAAGGACAAGGCACAGGACGCGTTCGCGAAGTACGACAAGCTCACCAAGGGAAAATAAGGCACCCGATGAACGACCCCGTGCAGACCGGTCAGCAGATCAACATCGAACTCGGCGAAAAAGAAGCCGAGGGGATCTATTCGAACCTCGCGATCATTACGCATTCTCCCGCGGAGTTCGTGATCGACTTCACCCGCGTCCTGCCCGGTGTTCCCAAAGCCCGGGTCCATGCCCGCGTGATCATGACCGCACAGCATGCCAAACTTCTGCTGCGCGCACTTGAGGATAATATCAGCAAGTACGAACTGAAGTTCGGCGAGGTCAAGATCCATGGCGAAGGCGGGCCGGGATTGTCGTTCCAGCCGATGATGCCTCCCGACGAAAAGGTACACTGATCGGTGACAGGGGCCCCGCCACAAGCGGGGCCCCGCTGTCTTTTGTAGAATCGATTGTCCTTTTTACCCACTCCGCTGTTTTCCTCGAAGTTGTGGTCCCTGTCGCATCCTGCTAATCGCTGTGCTATCAACGTGTTATGCGCGCACGTGACCGCTGGCACGTATGTCTCCTCCGTGGCACCTGCTTTGTACCTCTCCCTTCGGCAACAGTCAACCGAACGGACAGTGAGAAGGCAGGGCACCACATGAACCACCCAACCACCCTCGTACACCTGGCGCGCATCACCGCCATCGGTCTCGCACTCGGCGCATTCCAATGCATCAACAAGCCGATGGAACCGGTGATGCCCAACTGGGACGTCGACCTGGCAGCACCGGTCGCCAACAGAACCTATACACTCGGTGAACTCGTTGAGAAGGACACCACACTTCTCACCGTGAGTCCCGGCGGTACACAATTGATGTTGAAGACCTCGGTGAAGTCCGATCCGACCCTCGTAGGGGACCGCATCTCACTCGATGGCTTCAATACGTCATTCTCGTCGACCCTCGGAGCGTTCTCCGTAGAAGGCGGCCAGATGCGTCTGAACGTCAGCATCCCGGGGTTCGTCTCCGGACAGCAGACGATCATTCCGCCGATCCCGGCAACCGACATCCCGGCAGCCTCCGGTGACCTTCCGGTCATCGAGAGCGTCTTCCTGGAGAGCGGGACCGTGTCGCTCCGCATCCAGAACCGGATGCCTGTGGCGATGCGCATTGAAAGCCCGATCGTTGCCCGCAATGAAGGCGGCGCCGCGATCGCAACCTTTGATTTCGGTACGTCGCTGATCGCCTCGGGCGACAGCCGGACGGCCACGACAAGCGTGGCAGGGAAAGCGGTGCAGAAGAGGATCCGCCTGGAGAGCATCAGGATCTCCAGCCCGGGCAGTGGGCTCTCCTCCGTGACGATCCCGGACACGATGCTCCTTGCCGAGATCACCCCTGCATCGCTGGTGGCGACCAGTGCGACCGTGACGAATCTCGCGCCCCAGCACTTGTCCGTTTCGCAAGAAGTCCCGCTGACAGGTGAATCGCTCGTCCGCGACGTGTGGATCAACCGCGGCACCCTCAGCATGCGCTTCGTGAGCAGCGTCGACCTGCAGACCTCGTTGCGTCTGCGTCTGCCGGAATTGCTGCGCCCGAATGGGTCGGCATTCGATCAGGTGCTGATCATCGCTCCCCGGGATTCCGCACTGTTGAACGTCGACCTTGCCCGCTACCGGCTGCATTCACAGACCGGCGGGTTCCTGCGTTCCCTGCGCGCCGAGTGCACCGCCGATATCGCGCCCGCCTCCGGCAGCGCGGTCACGGTGCGGTCCACCGACAATATCTCTGCGCGCATCACCAGTACACAGGTCGTGGCAGACAGTGCCGTTGCCGCGATCCAGCCAACGGTCATCGCGATCGACGAAACGATCGGCCTGGATCTCGGCGAGATCAGCAGCAAGTTCCGCGGGAAGATCAACATCCCGGCAGCCACCATGGTCTTCACGCCACGCACGTCCATCAATGTCCCGATGGAACTCAACCTCCGGTTCGAAGCGCGCGACACGAAGGGCGCGGTCTCCTCACTGGAAGTGCCTGTCACAAAGGGCACGCTGGGCGCCAGCCCGATCACCTTTGCGGCAGGGGACGTCGGCGCATTCATGAGCTCCCTCACCGGTATGCTGCCCGATTCCCTGCGCGTGGTCGGCAGTATCGTGATCAATCCGGACTATGACACGACGGTGGCGACCGCCATCGGGCGTAACTGCGCGTTCGCCGCCGATGTGGATGTCGCCGTGCCGATGAGCCTGAGCATCACCGGTGGCGCATTCTCCGACACGCTCGTGCTGGGCGACACGACCGGCGACGGCAATGCGGACAAGCGGATCGATGAGAAGACGCTTGCCGAGATGAACTCCGGGCAGCTCCATGTGGAGATCGACAACGGCACACCGCTGGCCCTGAAGGTGAAGTTCGGCCTCATGGACCGCCTGCGGAAGACCCTGCTCCTCGTCCCGCAGACCGAAGGCGATTCGATCGCGATCAATGGTGGCGTGGTGATGAATGGCGACGTGTATGCGTCGAGCCGGTCGACCTTCACCATCAATCTGTCGAATATCGATATCCGTCAGTTCAACGTGGCCGACCTGGTCAAGGTGGACCTTGCCCTCGGTACCTCCGGCACCAGTGCCGTGAACTTCAGGACCACAGACAAAGTGCATGTCCGCGTGTGGACGCAATTCTCGTACAGGGTGAACCCATGAAAACCAAGGCCATCGTACTCGGTATCACGATCGCGGCTCTCGCCGCAAGCGTAAACACAACGGTGGTCGCAGGTGGCGAGCGGACGAATATTCAGGGCGTGGGCATGGCCCGTACCTTCGTGGCGCACTCCCGCGGACTGGATGCCGTGGGTATCAACCCGGCCAACCTGGCCGCGGAGGATGGCGGCCGTGTGACCTTCGGCCTCATGCCGATCGGGATCCATCTCGGCAGCGATTTCCTGAGCTACGGCCTCTATTCGAAGTACTTCACGGGGCAGGATGGCAGCAGCGGGCGGGTCAGCAAGCATCTGACCGATGCGGACAAGCAGGATATCCTTGCGGCGTTCCATGAGGGTGTTGGCCGCGTCTCGGCACATCTGGAAGTGCGCCCGATCGGCCTCTCGGTCCGCCTCACCGAACATAGCCGGATCGCCCTCACCATGACGGAATACGTGATGGTGAATGCGATGATCCCGCACGACTATCTCGAGTTCCTGTTCTACGGCAACACGCCGGGGTCACTGTATGATTTCGGCAAGACGTCAGCAGAGGCCTACTGGCTGCGCGAGTATGCGCTTTCGTTCGGCACGAACCTGCCGGCGCCATCCTTCCTGAACAGTCTGTCTGCAGGGGCTGCCGTGAAGATGGTGCATGGATTCGGATACTTCCAGGTCGACAGGTTCAATACCTCCATGCTGACCGGCACGGATGGCATCCTGCACGGGTCGGTGGATGTGCACGGCCGTGCCTCCGGGATCGATCCCCTTACCGGTGCGGAGAACGCCAATTTCCAACCGTTCCCTGCTCCCGCGGGATCCGGTCTGGCCTTCGACCTGGGTGTCGCATCGGATGTGAACGAGTATCTGTGTGTGGGCATGAGCGTGACGGATATTGGATCCGTGGAGTGGCGGTCGAATGTTGAGGAACTGGTGGGCAGCGGACAGCTTGAAGTGACGGACCCCTTGAGCCAGGCGCAGCGCGATTCCATCGAGAATGCGGTGACGGGCGAGCATCATCCGGGCACATCCTTCTCGACAGCTCTCCCCACGACGTTCCGCCTCGGTGCCGCGGTGGAACTCCACAAAGTACCGTTCCTCAAGAGCATCCTGTGGGGCGAGTGGACGTTCGCGTGCGACTACAATCAGGGGCTCGTGGACGGTGCCGGCATCTCGACGTCCGGCCGCTTCTCGATGGGTCTTGAATTCCGTCCGTGGGGCTTCCTGCCGCTCCGCACGGGTGCATCGTTCGGCGGGGTGGACCATTTCAACTTCGCGCTCGGTTTCGGCCTGCACTTCGGTGTGTTCGACCTGGACCTTGCATCGGAACATCTGAACTTCCTGTTGCAGGAGGAATCGCTGTCGCACGGCTCGGTGGCCATGGGCATGCGTATCCGTATCTGAAAGGTGTGGTGTGGTGCGTGGAAGTGCAGGGACGGCGGGTGGCCGTCTCTGCCTGCTGCCCGCGGCCCCGTCTGGTGGTGCAGACGGGGCCGTTTTGTTTCTACAGGATGAACTTCGAGAGGTCGCGGTCCCGCACGATCGACGAGAGCCGCGATACGACGCGTTCATGGTCGATCACGATCGTTGCCGAGGGGATCTCGTCCGGCGCCAGATAGAGCGCATCCTCCAGGAGCGTGGTAAGGATCGTGTGGAGCCGGCGCGCGCCGATGTTCTCGACCTGCTCGTTCACCTCCGTGGCGATCCGTGCGATCTCCCGTATGCCGTCCTCCTGGAATTCCAGCGTGACACCCTCGGTGGCAAGCAGGGCGCTGTACTGCTTCAGCAACGCGTTCTGCGGGAGTGTCAGGATCTTGACGAAGTCCTCTTCGGTCAGACTGTTCAGCTCCACACGAATGGGAAAGCGGCCCTGCAGTTCCGGGATCAGATCCGAAGGCTTGGAAACGTGGAACGCACCGGAGGCGATGAAGAGGACGTGGTCGGTCTTCACCATCCCGTACTTCGTCATCACATTGGAACCTTCGACGATCGGGAGGAGGTCGCGCTGGACGCCCTCGCGCGAGACGTCCGGGCCGCCCCCGGGGCTTTTGGTCCCCGCGATCTTGTCGATCTCATCGAGGAACACGATCCCGGAATTCTCCACGCGCTGCACTGCCTCGCGGATGGCCGCATCCTGATCGATGAGCTTTGCTGCCTCCTCGTTCGTGAGGAGCGTGCGGGCTTCTCCCACGGAGACCTTGCGGCGCTTCATCTTCTTCGGGAACATGCTCCCGAAAAGGTCCTGGATGTTCACGCCCATCTCTTCCATGTTCGTCGGACCAACGACCTGCATCAGGGGCCCATCGCTCGCCGGAAGGTCGATCTCCACCATCCGGCCATCGAGCTCGCCGGCCCGGAGGCGCTGGCGAAATTTCTCGCGCGTGGCATTGGTCTCGTCGACAGGTGCCTGGACCGGTTCCGGCTCGGGAGCGGGGGAGGGGGAGGGACGCTTGCGTGGAGCGGGGATGAGGATATCCAGTACCCGATCTTCAGCCATTTCCCGGGCCTTTTCTTCAACGCCCTTCTTGTGCTCGGCCTTCACCATCGTCACGGCGAATTCCGTCAGGTCGCGGATGATGGATTCCACATCACGGCCGACATAGCCGACCTCGGTGAATTTGGACGCTTCCACCTTGATGAATGGCGCGTTGGCCAGCCGTGCCAGACGTCGGGCGATCTCCGTCTTGCCCACACCGGTCGGGCCGATCAGGATGATGTTGTTCGGCATGATCTCTTCGCGGAGCCCGGGCGCGACCTGGAGCCGGCGCCAGCGGTTGCGGAGGGCGATCGCCACCGACCGTTTGGCGGCATCCTGGCCGATGATATACGCGTCGAGTTCTCGAACGATCTCACGCGGCGTGAGTTCCGAACGGGGTGCAGCAGGGGATGATGTCATGGGCTCTCGGGGACGGATGTCCCGGTGACTTACAGCTCTTCGATGACGATATTCGTGTTCGTATAGATGCAGATGCCTGCGGCGGTGCGGAGGGACTCCTCCACGATCTCGCGCGTGGAGAGGCTGGAGTGCTTGACGAGCATACGGGCGGCGGCGAGGGCGAAACTGCCGCCGGAGCCGATCGCCACGATGCCGTCGTCGGGTTCAATGACCTCGCCGGAACCGGAGATGATGAGGGAGGACTTCCCGTCGAGGACCGCCAGGAGGGCTTCGAGCTGGCGGAGGTATTTGTCCGTGCGCCATTCCCGTGCGAGTTCCACTGCAGCGCGCTCCAGGTTGCCGCGGTGCTTCTCCAGATGGTCCTCGAACTTTCCGAAAAGCGTGAACGCGTCGGCGGCAGCACCGGCGAATCCGCCGATGACCTTGCCGTTGTATAACCGGCGTACCTTCCGGGCGGTATGCTTCATCACCGTCTGTCCGAGCGTGACCTGGCCGTCGGCACCGATCACGGTCACCCCGTTATGGGTGAGGCCGAGAACGGTCGTGGCATGGATGGTGTTCGTCACGGTGCGTGCCTGTCAGGTGAGCTTGCGGCGGAGACGGGCCACAGGAATGAGCATCGCTTCGCGGTACTTGGCCACCGTCCGGCGTGCGATGTTCAGCCCTTCGGTGTTGAGCATCTCCGCGAGTTTGTGGTCGCTCAGCGGATGGAGGGGATCCTCTGCGTCGATGAGCGTCTTGAGTTTCTTCTTCACTTCCTTGTTGGAGATCTCATCGCCATCGGTCGTGCTGATGGAATCGCTGAAGAAATGGCGCAGGGAGAAGACCCCGTAATCGGTCTGGACGTACTTGCTGTTCACGACGCGGCTGATCGTGGAGATGTCCATGCTGATCACTTCGGCGATGTCCTTGTAGATCATCGGACGCAAGCCTTCGCCGGTGTCGAAGTATTCATGCTGCTTTTCGACGATCGTGCGCATGACCTTGAGCATGGTCTCGCGGCGCTGGTGGATGGAACTGATGAACCACTTGGCGGCCTCGAAACGCTGCCGGATGAAGTCCTTCGCCTCGGTCGACACCCCGTTCTTCTTCCGCTTGGACATCAGGTCCTTGTACGCCTTGTTGATCCGCAGCGGGGGGATGTTCCGGTCGTTGAGGGAGATGACGAAGTCCGTTTCGGTCTTGGTCACCAGGAAATCCGGGACGATATAGTTCTCGTGGGCACTGAACTCGCCTTCGCCGGGCTTCGGATTCAGGTGCTGGATGAGCTCGATCACCTGCTTGAGGTCGTCCAGGGTGATCGCGAGCTTCTTGGCGAGCTCTTCGAAATGCCGCATCGTGAAATCATCGTAGAACTCGGTGAGGAGACGTGTGGCAAGGGTCTTGACCGCCGGTTCCAGGGGTGTGACCTCCAGCTGGACCAGGAGGCATTCCTGCAGGGAGCGCGCCGCGATCCCGACGGGGTCCATGTGCTGGATCTTCCGGAGGACCTGCTCGCCCTTCTCCACCGTGATCGCGGTGCTGTTCGTGAGATTCACGTCCTGCACGATCGTGACAAGGTCGCGGCGGAGGTAACCGTCCTCGTCCACATTCCCGATGATCTCCTGCCCAACCAGGATCTCGTCATCGTCCAGGTCGAGCAGGCTGAACTGCTCGAGCAAACGGTGGGAGAGCGAGACCGAATCCGCGATCGGGAGTTCTTCTTTCTCTTCACTGTCGAACGGCTCCCGGGCCTTGTACCCGTGGAGATCGTCGTTCATGTAGTCTTCAATGGAGTACTTCTCGTCCTCCTCGGCGTGACTCTCTTCCACCTTTTCGGGAGGGGTCTCTTCGACGGGCTCTTCCTTCTCCGGCTCATCCTGCTCCGTCTGGGCCTCGAGTTCCTCTTCGTACCCCTCTTCCAGGAGGGGGTTCATCTCCAGTTCGGCCTTGATCTTCTGTTCAAGAGCAAGGGTGGGGAGCTGCAGCATCTTCAGGTACTGGACCTGCTGAGGCGACAGCTTCATCATCATCTTATGCTGGAGTGAAATGTTCAGCATAGGATCATTGGCTCCCGTCGACGGTGGATGTCTCGCTGTGCAGACGGGCATACCACCCATCACCGAATTTACGGACGAGAGGTTCTTTCAGGAATTCCACGAGGGGGACGTTCTCCATCTCGCCGTGCATCCGTGCCGCGCGACATTCGTCGATCTGCTCATAGCGGATCACCTGCTGATTCAATGCATGAACGCGGATGGGGAAGAGGTGACAGGAGAGGGGCTTCGCCCAGGAGGTGAGCCCTTCGCGGTGAGCGCGCTCGAAAGCGCAGCGTGCGACCTTCTGTTCGTCGAAATAGACGAACACACATTCACGATGCTCGATGCAGGTCGTCGCGAAGTTCCCCGCCGCCCCGTCCAGGGGGCCGACCCGCTGCAATTCCGCGAGGCTCTCCGGACGGAGATAGGCCATGGCTGCCGGCATGGCCGCCATCAACAAGGGGATCTCAGCATCCTCCACGGGCGCCCCGCGTCCGCCTTCCAGCGTACAACAGGCACCCTTGCACGCCTGCAGATCACAGCAGAACCGTGCCCGGGGATATCGCTTCGTCCACGAATATTGTATCCACAATAAGCATACCACAAAATATACATCTTTCTTCCGAGAAAGCAAAGGGGTCACAGCCGCACGAAATACTTCCCCGGAAGCTGCCGGACCACGCTCTTGCATTCCAGCCCCAGCAGGCGGACAAGGGCATCCGCGGCCGTCAGCGAGGTCTGTTCGGCTATGACGTCGATATGGAGGGGGTCCGCGGTCAGGACATCCAGCACCTGCTGTTCGAAAAGGGAGAGTGGAGGAATGATCCGCACCGGTGCCCGGGGGACGTCGGGGATGAGCCCCTGGAGTTTCGGGCCAAGCTCCGTGATGATGTCCTCCACGGTCTCCGTGAGCAACGCGCGCCCCTCACGGAGAAGCAGGTTCGTACCGCTGCGCTCCGTCCCACTCACCGGCGACGGTATGGCGAAGACCTCGCGGTCCTGGTCCAGCGCAGAGCGCGCCGTGATCATCGCACCCCCATCGACCCGCGTCTCGATGACGAGGGTACCGAGCGTCATACCGCTGACGGTCCGGTTGCGCTGCGGGAAATTGACCGCATCGGGTTTCGCTCCCATGGCGAACTCTGAAAGCACAGCGCCCTGCGCCATGATGCGGCGCGCAAGCGGGCCGTTCTCCGCGGGGTAGAGTACGTCCAACCCGGACCCGATGACCGCGATCGTCCGGCCTCCGGCCTGGAGGGCGGCGGCATGCGCGATGGTGTCGATGCCGCGCGCGAGCCCGCTCACGACCGTGATGCCGCGCGCGACAAGTGCTGACGCGAACACCTCCGCTGTCCGTTTGCCGTACGTGGATGGATCGCGTGTTCCCACGATCGCAATGCCCGCGGCATCCTGCGGTGCGATGCTTCCGAGCATGAACAGGAACGCGGGGGGATCGTAGATGGTACGCAGATGGGGTGGATAGTGCGGATCAAGGATGGTGACGAATGCTGCGCCGACCGTCTCCATCCGCGCGATCTGTTCGTCAACGATCGCCGCGGTCTCTTCCGGAACACCGTTCCGGAAGAACGAGGAGATCGTGCAGGCGATCTTCTGCTCGATGCCGGGGACGCAGGTGAGGTCGCGGACAGAGGCGCGGAGGACCGCGCCACTGTCCTTGAAGTGTTCAAGAAGAGCCCGGAGACGCGCCGGGCCGATGCCGGGGACGCGCGCGAGGGACAATATCTCGCGGACGATCCGCCGGTGGTCACCCATGCGCAGGCATCAGCGTCCGGATCTCATCCTGGAAGCGTGTGACGAGCGCCAGCGCACTCTCCATCGTCGCGCTTTCACCGATGATCCGGACGATCGGTTCGGTGTTGGATTTTCGGAAATGGACCCATGCATCGGGGAAGTCGATCTTCACACCGTCGTCGGTGTTCACCGTGCCCTCCGTTGCATGGCGCTTCTTCATCGTCTCGAGGACCTCCTCCGGAGCGATGCCCGCGAGCTCCATCTTGCCTTTGGCGATACAGTACTGCGGGAGCGACGCTTTGAGCTGGCTGAGCGTCCCTCCGGATTCAGCGAGCGCCTGAAGGATCAATCCGATGCCCACGATCGCATCGCGGCCGTAATGGAGCGCAGGCAGGATCACGCCGCCGCTTCCTTCGCCGCCGACCACGGCGCCGAGGCGCTTCATGGCGGAAGCAACATTGATCTCGCCGACCGGGGTGCGCACAGGAGTCGCACCGTACCGGCGTGCAATATCATCGACAGCGCGGGTGGTCGAAAGGTTCGCGACAACGGTCTGCCCCTTGCCTCCCTGTGTCTTCAATACATGGTCGACCACCGTGGCGATCGTGTACTCTTCCCCGTACGGCTCGCCTTTCTCATTGATCAGTACCAGGCGGTCCACGTCAGGATCCACCGCGATGCCCAGATCCGCATGCTCCGAACGCACCCGGCCAGCCAGGCCGGTCAGGTTCTCCGGGATCGGTTCGGGGGTATGGCTGAACACTCCGCTCACATCGCACGCCATCTCGATCACGTCGCATCCCAGCTCGCGCAGGAGTGCCGGAACGATGGCACCACCTGCCGCGTTGACGCAATCGACCACCACCCGGAAACGGCGCTTCCTGATGACGTCCGGCTTCACGAGAGGGAGGTCCAGGACAAGCGCGATGTGACGCGCAAGCCAGTCGCCGCGCCGCGATAGCGTGCCGATCGCATCCCACGCCACATACGTGTGCGGCTGTCCGGCGTGCTTCCAGAACTCGGCATTCTCCGCCCCGTCCAGGAAAAGCCCCGTTGATGCCATGAATTTCATCCCATTCCACTGCATCGGGTTGTGACTTGCGGTGATCGCGATCCCGCCCGCTGCGTGCTCGTGCTCGACGGCGAGCTGTACGGTCGGCGTAGGGCAAATGCCAATATCCATGACGTGGATGCCGGACATTGTGAGTGCGGAAGTGATCATGTCTGTGATGGCTGCGCCGGTGATCCTCCCATCCCGCCCGACCACCACCGTTACCGGCCCGGTGGACCGGCTCCGGCAGTATGAACCAAAACCGGCTACGTACCGGATGATCACGTCCGGGGTCAAGGTCGAACCCACAACGCCACGGATACCTGAGATACTTACCATCAACGCCATGATTTTCCGTCCCCGATTGTTATGGAAAGAAAAAATGTAGTCAAGCATGCTCTGAGAAGCAAGCTGGACTCCCGGGAGCCCGGAACCCCTCTGAAATGCCGGATTTACGCTGTTCCTGCTGATCCCTTCCTTGATAGTCTGAGACGATTTGATTACGTTACTGAGTTAGCGGGAGTTCAAATCCCATGCTTTCACAAGCACAACAGCGGTTGCTGCTCCGGGTTGCACGAGGATCGATCGCCCGGGAAATGGCGAAGCGCCACCGGGGGCCGGTCGAGGAAGGGCGCGTGGGTGAGGTGAAACTCGAGGAACCGGTCGATCAGACAGGCGGTGCTTTCGTTACGCTGCGCATCGAGGGCGACCTCCGGGGGTGTATCGGGTACATTGAATATCCCGGTCCGGTGCGCACCGCGGTGGAAGAGGTCGCGCGCAAGGCTGCGTTCGGTGATCCGCGATTCGAACCACTTGCACCCGGGGAATTGCCCCGGGTGCAGATCGAGGTCTCGGTCCTGACACCCATGCGGCGTATCACCTCGCCTGAGGAGATCATGATCGGCAGGGACGGCCTCGTCATCCAATGCCGCGGCCGCCGTGGCCTCCTGCTCCCACAGGTCGCCACGGAATACGGCTGGGGCGTAGAGGAGTTCCTCGAGAATACCTGCCGCAAGGCCGGGCTCCCCGTAGGTGCGTGGCGCGACCCAGGGGCGGTGATCGAGGCCTTCAGCGCAGAAGTGTTCGCTGAGGCGCCCGCCGGGGGAGCACAATGAAACGTGTGCGCAAGCCCGCCGTGGCGGGCATGTTCTATCCTTCGGATGCGGAGGAACTCGAACAGACGGTGCGCGGGTTGCTGGACGGCGTGTCCATCGGCATCGGACCGGGGAACATCATCGGACTCATCGCGCCGCATGCAGGGTATGTCTATTCCGGTGAGACCGCGGCAGCCGCCTATGCGCAGCTCCGCGGAACCGAACGGAGCGTCGTGGTGGTCGTGTCACCCAGCCATCGTGAATTCTTTGACGGGATCTCCGTGTATCCGGGTGATGCATATGTCACCCCGCTCGGTGAGGTCCCGGTCGCAGCCGGAATGCGCTCCCGGCTTGCAGAAGTGATGCCCGGGATCCTGGTCTCGATGAAGGGGCACGGGACCGAACACGCTCTGGAGGTCCAGTTGCCATTCCTCCAGTGCGCCCTTGGGGAATTTGCTCTGCTCCCGCTGGTGATCGGCAACCAGTCGCAGGAACACTGTTTTGCTCTCGGTGCTGCACTCGCGACGCTCTGCCGGGGAACCGACGCGCTCCTTGTTGCGAGCACGGACCTCTCGCATTTCTCGGCCGCCGATGTTGCGCAGCGGCTGGATGATGTGGTCGCGGCGGACATCCAGGCGTTCGATCCCGCGCGGTTGATGCTGGACCTCGAAGCAGGGACGGCGGAAGCGTGCGGTGGCGGGCCGGTGGCGGCGGTGTTGAAGGCATGTGACATGCTGGGTGCGCGTACCCCGACCGTTCTCTCGCGGTCGCATTCAGGCATGATCACCGGGGACCATCAAAGTGTCGTTGGCTATCTGTCAGCAGTGATCCAGGACATCGAAGACCATGGGAAGAACTAAAACTCCGGAACACTGGGACGCCGCGATCATCGGCGGTGGGAAGGTCGGCACCTCGCTCGGCCGCGTCCTGGTCGAGCAGGGGCACCGGGTCTCCTGCGTCATCTCCCGCACATCACGATCCGCCCGCACATCCGCGGAATTCATCGGTTGTGACAACGCCGGGACGGAACTTGCGGCGATCCCCGCCACGATCAATCTGATCCTCATCACCACCCCTCACGGGGCCGTGGCCGATGTGGTTCGTGCTCTGGCCCGGCTCGATCGCGACTTCAAAGGCGTTGCGGTCTGTCATGCAAGCGGCATGTTGACAGCGTCGGTCCTGGATCCGGTGAAGGCGAAGGGTGCGACAGTCTTTTCGTTCCATCCGATCCAGGCATTTCCCCGCACGTTCCCGTTTGAAGATATCGTCCCGAACATCCGGGGCATCTATTATGGTGTGGATGGTGCGGCGGCGGGTGTGCGCGCGGCCTATGCGCTGGCCCGTGCGCTGAAAGGCTATGTGATCGAGGTGCCTCCGGCGATGCGCGAATTCTATCACGCAGCCGCCGTGGTCGCATCGAACCATCTCACCACACTCTTCGGCGTCCTCCGCCAGATGTCGTCGACATTCGCGCCGGAGGGCACGGATTGGATGAGCATCTATTTCCCGATCATCATGGGGAGTATCGGCAACGCACGGGCGGCGACGCCCGAAGTTGCGCTCACGGGACCCATCGCGCGGGGCGGGGTCGAAACCGTTGCACGTCATCTCGATGCCCTGGAGCGCTTTGCGCCCGACCTGACCCCATTCTATGCAGCAGTGTCGCTGGAAACCACCCGCCTCGCCACCAGAAGCGGTTCGCTTGCGCCGGCGCAGAAGGATGAGCTCCTTCGTCTGCTTGAACCCCATCTCCCACTGAAAGGACAGAAGAGGAAGCATCTATGAAAGCACTCATCGCAAGCGGCGGGCGTGGCACACGCCTGCGTCCGATCACCCATACCCGGAACAAGCACCTCATTCCGATCGCCAATAAGCCCATCCTCCACTATGCGGTCGAAGCGGCGGCGGCGGCGGGGATCAAGGAGATCGGCATCGTCATCAACGCCGATAGTGATGAAGTGCCGGTCGCCATGGGAGACGGCTCGCGCTGGGGGGTGCATATCACCTACATTCCGCAACTCACCCCGGGCGGACTCGCCCAGGTTGTTGCGCTCGCCGAAGGATTCATCGGGAAGGACAGGTTCATCTTTACCTCGGCGACAATATGGTGGTGGGTGGTGTGAAGCGGTTCATCGATGATTTCGAGAAGAGCAACAGCAATTGCTTTCTGACGCTGGCGAAGGTGCAGGATCCGGAACGCTTCGGTGTGCCCGAGATCAAGGATGGCCGCATCGTGGCGGTCGAGGAGAAGCCCTCGAAGCCGAAGAGCTCCTATGCCGTTGCCGGCATCTATCTGTACGACCATCACATCTTCGAGGCCGTGAAGGCGATCGCACCCAGCGCCCGCGGGGAACTTGAGATCTCGGACGCGCATCAGTATCTGATCGACAAAGGGTATAAGGTCGGCTATACCGAGATCACCGGATGGTGGAAGGATACCGGAAAGCCGAATGATCTGCTGGAAGCCAACCGGCTGGTCCTGGATAATCTGATCCCGTCCATCCAGGGCGATGTGGACGCGCGGTCCGCGGTCGCGGGCAAGGTGATCATCGAGAAGGGCGCACGGGTGATCAACAGCGTCGTGCGCGGGCCGGCGATCATCGGCGAGGGCTGTGTGATCGAGGACGCGTACATCGGCCCCTTCTCGTCCATCGGCAACAACACTACGGTCCGCAAGAGTGAGATCGAATACAGCATCATCCTGCGCGACTGCAAGATCATGGACATCGGGATCCGGCTCGAAGGCAGTATCCTCGGGAACGATGTGGAGATCGTGAGGGCGACAGGAAAGCCGCTCGTGCACAGGTTTCTGATCGGGGATCAGAGCCGGGTGGAAGTCGTATGAATTAAGAATTAAGAACGAAGAATTCTTAATTCTTAATTAGGAGGGTGAAGCATGGCGTACACAACGATTCTCATCGATGTGCGCGACGGCGTCGGGACGATCACGATCAACCGCCCCGACAAGCTGAATGCGCTGAATGCCATGGCCAAGAAGGAATTGCACGATGCCGTGACGGAGCTGCGCGATGATCCGGCGGTGGGTGCGATCGTGATCACGGGTGCCGGCGACAAGTCGTTCGTTGCGGGGACCGATATCGAAGAATTGACGGCGCTTGACAGAGACAGCGGCGAAGCGTTTTCGCGCGGGGGACAGGCGGTGTTCGACCTCATCGAGCGGTGCGGCAAGCCTGTGATCGCGGCCGTGAACGGCTATGCGCTCGGCGGGGGGTGCGAACTTGCCCTCGCCTGTACGCTGCGGATAGCGTCCGACAAGGCGCGGTTCGGCCAGCCGGAGATCAATCTCGGCATCATCCCGGGCTATGGCGGCACGCAACGGTTGCCGCGGCTCATCGGACAGGGCAGAGCGCTTGCGATGATGCTCACGGGGGCGCCTGTGTCCGCCGACGAGGCGCACAGGATCGGGCTGGTGAATATGGTCGTGCCGCACGCCGACCTTGCTGCTGCTGCGTCCCAGATGGCAGGGACGCTCGCCGGAAAGAGTCGGCCGGCCGTGCGTGCGTTGATCGAAGCGGTGCACGCAGCGGGATCGGGATCGCCGGCGGACGGGATGAAGGTTGAAGCGGCCCTGTTCGGTGCGAGCTGCGCGACAGGAGATGGCAGAGAGGGCGTGCGTGCCTTCCTGGAGAAACGCCCACCGGCATTCAAGGATACGTGATCATATGTTCGGAGTGTCGCAGAAGTCCCGGGTGGTGATCGTTGCAGGACTTGCCGTGCTCTCGCTGGTGCTCGGCCTCCTCGCTGTCGTGCTTGCACCGCGCAGCGCCACCGTGCGTGAACCGGCACGGAAGAATGCTGCCCCGGTGGTAACGCCGGGCGATGCTGAGATCCGCCGTGGGCTTGAAGCCATCTGTGCCGAGTTCCGGGTCCCGCCCGCGTCGCTCAAAGTGCGCGACGTGAAGGACCGGAACGGTCGGCCGGTCAGGACCGAATACCGGCTGCGGTTGCCGAAGGATTTCTCCTCTGCCGAGTTCAACCATGCGCTCAACGCAAAGGTGGAGCCCTGGGGTGCCCATGTGGTCGGGACGGAGAGGACACACGACCGCACCGTGACGCTCCACGTCGTACGGGACGAGGAAACGATTCTGAGTGTGATATTGGACATGAACGAAACCACGAAAGCAGGAAAGGAACATGGCAAATAACACCGACGTCATGGAAAAGATCGTGTCGCTCGCGAAGCGGCGCGGCTTCGTCTTTCAATCGAGCGAGATCTACGGCGGCCTGAACGGATGCTGGGATTACGGCCCCCTGGGGGTCGAATTGCTCCGGAACGTGAAGGAGCAGTGGTGGCAGGCGATGACCTACCGCGAAGACGTGGAAGGGTTGGATGCCGCCATCCTGATGCATCCGACCGTCTGGGAAGCGTCGGGCCATGTGGCGAACTTCACCGATCCGATGGTGGACTGCAAAGAGTGTAAGGCGCGTTTCCGCGCGGATCAGGTCGAGGATGCGATGTGCGGCAGCGCGGCCTACAAGGGCCGCAAGGCGCACAAATGCCAGTCGGAAGGGAAGTTCACCGAAGCGCGCCAGTTCAACCTGATGTTCAAGACGTTTGTCGGCCCGGTGGAAGATGCAGGTGCCGTGGTCTATCTGCGCCCCGAAACGGCGCAGGGGATCTTCGTCAACTTCCTGAACGTGCAGGCCTCCTCGCGCCAGAAGGTGCCGTTCGGCATCGCGCAGATCGGCAAGGCGTTCCGCAACGAGATCAACACCAAGAACTTCCTGTTCCGCACGCGCGAGTTCGAGCAGATGGAGATGCAGTTCTTCGTGAAACCCGGCTCCGACGTGGAGTGGTTCAATTACTGGAAGGAGCAGCGCATCGCGTGGTTCCAGGGGCTCGGCATGGGCATGGACAAGCTGCGCTTCCACCAGCACGAGCCCGACAAGCTTGCCCACTATGCCAAGGACGCCTACGATATCGAGTACCTCTTCCCGTTCGGGTGGGGAGAGATCGAAGGCATCCACAACCGGAGTGATTTCGATCTGACACAGCACGAGAAGTACTCCGGCAAGTCGATGAAGTATTTTGAAGAGCAGGGGAAGGAGAAGTTCACCCCGTTCATCATCGAGACCTCCGCGGGTGCAAGCCGTTCGTTCATGGCGTTCCTGGTGAATGCGTACAATGAAGAGGAAGCGCCGACCGCGGACGGGAAGACCGAGACCCGGGTCGTGATGAAATTGCATCCGAAGCTCGCGCCGACGAAAGCCGCCATCTTCCCGCTGGTCAACCGCGACGGGATGCCCGAGATCTCGAAGAAGATCGAGGCCGAGCTCCGGCCCCACTTCCGCGTCTTCTATGACGACAGCGGCGCCGTGGGCCGGCGCTACCGCCGCCAGGATGAGGTCGGTACGCCGTTCTGCATCACGGTGGATTCGCAGACGCTGACCGACCAGTCCGTGACCGTGCGTGAGCGCGATTCCATGAAGCAGGAGCGCGTGGCAGCGGCGCAGCTGCTGACGTACCTGCGGGAACGCTTCTGAGCGGCGGCCGCATGAAGGACGCGATCCGCTACGTATTCCTGACCCGGCACGGCGACGTCCGTTCCGGTTGGAAGATCATGATGTTCCTGATCGGAACGGCCTTCCTGGCTTCGGGTGTGGTCGCTCTTTCCCGGTGGGCCGGGCTCGCCAGCGATATCGTGGATGCCCTGTTGCTGCTTTCCACCGTGCTGTTCGTGACATGGGTGATCGTCCGCTTTGTGAATCAGAAACCCCTGGCGGCGATCGGACTCTGGTTCCATCCCCGTGCCGTGCGCGAGCTCGGCATGGGGTTTCTGATCGGGTTCCTGATGATGAGCGGGATCTTCATCGTGCTGCTGGCCCTGGGATACGCACGGGTCGGCTGGCTCGACCGTTCTTTCGGGGAGATCTTCTTCACTGTGGTCTATGCGGTCGCGTTCTTCTCCCTCGCCGCGGCAAGCGAAGAGGTGCTGTTCCGTGGCTATGTGTTCCAGACCCTGTCGCAGGGGATCACGGTCCTGCCGTCGATCCTGATCATGTCCGCGATCTTCGGCGTCGGACACATCAACAACCCCAACGCGAATGCGCTCAGCACAGCCAATGTGGTGCTCGCGGGGATCTGGCTGTCGTTCGCATACCAGAAGACCCGGAGCCTGTGGCTGCCGTTCGGGTTGCATATGGCGTGGAACTTCACCCAGACCACGGTCTATGGATTCCCGACGAGCGGGATCACGTTCTCGGAGCACCGGCTGTGGAATGCGACGGTCGCAGGGCCGGAGTGGATCACCGGTGGTTCGTTCGGACCGGAAGGGAGTGTGCTGGCCACGCTCGCGTTGATCCTCGGAACGTGGTATATCCTGAAATCCCGATATCTTGCGGCTCCGGAGGGGATCATCACGCTGGACTCCGTGGAGGATGTCTTGCCGCCGGTCCCGCCTGCGGGCGCAACGTCCACGGACGGAGTCGTTGCATGAAGTACAGGTTCCTGTTGCTTCTCCTGCTGATCCCACTGTTCCGTTCGAACGGACAGGTGCCGAAGGACTCGGTGTTCGAAGCCGCGGTCCAGCGGGGGATCTCGCACGTGTATAACCTCGAATTCGAGGCGGCGGACCAGGACTTTGCGACCCTGGTGCGTCTCCGCCCCTCGCATCCCGCCGGCCACTTCTTCCGTGCGATGGTGCTGTGGTGGAAGATCATGATCGACATCGACGATCAGCAGTACGATCAGCGCTTCTATCGCAACCTGGATCATGTTGTGGCGATCTGTGATTCGATGCTTGACCTGAACGAGAACGATGTGGATGCGATCTTCTTCAAAGGCGGGGCCATTGGTTTTGAGGGGAGGTTACGGTTCCACCGGGATGAATGGATGGAGGCGGCCTACGCCGGCCGGCAGGCCCTGCCGTTGGTGCGCAAGGCGTCGGAGCTCGATCCGGGCAACTATGACATCTATCTTGGCACGGGGATCTACAACTATTACGCCGAGGTGATACCGAACGAGTACCCCGTGGTGAAACCGCTGATGCTGTTCGTGCCCGCGGGCGACAGGGCGAAGGGCCTGGAGCAGCTCATCATCGCGTCCCAGAAAGCGAAGTATGCCGCCGTCGAGACGTCGTACTTCCTGTTGCAGATCTACTATTCGTACGAGCGCGACTACACGAAAGCCCTGGCGCTCGCGCAGTCGCTGCACGACCGCTTCCCGGGCAACATGGTGTTCCACAAGTACCTCGGACGCTGCTATGCGGTGATGGGGAATTATGAACGTGCGGCGGGGGTCTGGGCGGAGATCCAGGCGAAATGCCGTCAGGGTGCGCGCGGATACACCATGAATGTGGAGCGGGAGGCGGAGTACTATCTGGGGACCTGCGCGACGGCGCTGCACAAGTATGATGAGGCGCTCCTCCATCTGTACCGGTGCGATGAACTGAGCCGGCAGTTGGATGTGAAGGAACCCTCCGGGTTCATGACCATGGCGAACCTGAAGATCGGGCATGTGTACGACCTTCAGGGGAAGCGGGAGCCTGCCCGCAAGCAGTACACGAAGGTGCTGGGGCTCAAGTCGTATAAGGATGCTCACCAGCAGGCCGAACGATACATGACAACTCCCTATGCGCAATGAATGATACCTCGATGACCCTCGCCGTTCTCCTGTATGGACTGGTCGCCGGCGGTGCGGAAGTGCTCGGTGGCGTGTTCGTTGTTCTCCGCCGCTCCTGGCCTGCACGCGTCCAGGAATACCTCCTCGCGCTCAGCGCGGGCTTTCTTCTCTCCCTGGTCTTCATCGAACTCGTGCCCGAAGCGCTCCATACGGTCGGCCCGAGCGCCCCGCTGTACATGCTGGCAGGGTATGCGGTCCTGCATTTCTTCGAGCACACGATCGTCGGCCACCTGCATTTTGGCGAAGAGACGCACAGTGAGGTGATGATCTCGCAGGTGGCAAGCTACTCGACATTCCTCGGATTGTGTATCCATGCGTTCTTCGACGGCTTCACGATCGCGGTCGGCATCCAGTTCGACTATCTGGTGGGTTTGCTCATCTTCATTGCGGTGACCATGCACAAGATCCCGGAGGGGCTCACCATCGCATCGGTGATGCTCGCAGCGAAGCACGACCGGCGTATGGCGCTCATCGCTTCCATTGTTGTTGGTGTCGCGACGTTCCTCGGTGCTGCAAGTGCATTGATGCTGGGTGGGATCAGCGAGAAGCTGGTGGGTATCGCGTTCGCGTTCTCGGCGGGTATCGCCACCTACGTGGGGGCGAGCGACCTTATCCCCGAGATCAATCACTCGAAGAACCGGATCATACCGCTGTTGGTGTTCGTGGGGATGATGTTGTTTTATGCGGGGAAGGTCGGACTGGAGACGTTCGCAGGGATCGGCCACTGACCTCGCGGGGATCGACTCCGGTGTATCGCGCGCAGGGGCGCAGCATGCTGCGCCCCTAACAAATACGTGTCGATGTCTGGAAGATTGCCTGCCAGCAGGAACGGCGCCGGTGGTTTCGTGTGTAGGGGCGCAGCGGGTTCGTGTGATCGCATGACGCCAGGATCGGTATCGGCGGCAGCTGTATCTGGTGCAGGGGCGCAGCGGGTTGTGCGCTGCGCCAGGATCGAGGGCAGCTATCTGTGCAGGGGCCGGTCGACGCCTGAAGGATCTCGGCAGCTGGTGTCCGCAGCGATATCCGGTGCAGGTTGCCAGCCTTGCCGAGTGAGGAAAGCGCGTAGTCGAAGTTGTACCCGCTGACCAGTATTCCCAATCCACCCGAGAACCCCGCCAGCCCTGCACTCGATCCGATCTTGTAGTCCTTCCGCCGCGCATTGTCGTAGCCGACGCGTAACAGGACGACCTTGCTCAGCGTGAACTCGCCGCCCACCGTGAACGCGCGGAAGCGTGACATGAAGTCGGGCGCATCGTCATTCAACCGGTGCACGCCGACGTTGAGCAGGAGCGGCAGCCCCTTTGGTACAATGGATGCCCCGATGCCCATATCGAGCGGGAGATCTTCTTTCACTGATCCGTAGGACGACAGTTGGAGGCCGAGGTTCCGGATGCTGGCACCGATGGCGAACCGGCTTGCCGGAACCGTGTAGAGCACGCCGAGATCGGCGGCAACACCCGCGGAACTGTACGGTCCGATCGTCGAGTAGATCCCCTTCACCGCACCGCCGAGGTACACGTTCTCTTCCACCGTGAGGGCGTAGCCGATCGAAAGGGCAAGGTCGCTGGCACCGAATGTCCCGATGTTCGTGCCGAGCTCATCGGTCTCATCGAATGTGCCGTAGTTCGTGTAGACGATGCCCGCCCCGAAACGTCCGATCCCCTGGACCTCCGTGGAATAGCTGACATACCCGGCGTTGATGTCCATGAGGTGTTTGAAGAATCCTGCTGTCCCGACCGATGTTTTGAGGGATCCAAGAGTGGCCGGGTTGTAGAACAGGCCATCCGGGTCGCCCTGGACGGTGAGAAAGGTCCCGGCGAGCCCGGCGGCACGGGCCCCCACGTCATTCCGGAGGAAATTGAACACCGTTTTCGCTCCAGCGGCCATCCCGGCCGCGGGCACAAGAAGTGCCACCGCCACGATCAACGCGCGCACGCCCTTGCCTGCCATCGCTCCCCGCACCTTCAAATGGGACAACCCGGAAATTCCCTCTAATGTAGAGAATCCGGCCCCGAACTGCAAGATTTCCTTTGAAACAGCCCTCCATTGCTTCTTTCTGAGGAAAGACGTATCTTGATAAACTTCCAATCACACCGATATCAGAAGGTTGAGAAAGCGATGAAAGACGGCATCCATCCGGATTACAAAAAAGCAACGGTCACCTGCGTGTGCGGGAACACCTTCGAAACGCGTTCGACCGCGGGCGATCTGAAGCTCGAAATTTGCTCGGCATGCCACCCGTTCTTCACCGGCCGCCAGAAGCTGGTCGACTCGGCGGGCCGCGTGGAACGCTACAACAGGAAGTACGGCAAGAAACCCGTTGAGGCGACTCAGGCCTGAGTCATCTGAATGCCCGAAGCCACCCCGGCAGCTGAATGGAAGTCCCTGTACAGCGGTCCGCGGGGCACAGCTGTCAAAGTCCTTAACCGCGTCGAGCGGACCGATTCCTATCTGGACAAGGTCCTCGACGCGGAACTGCGTTCCGGCGAGCTGAACGACCTCGACAAAGGCCTCCTCACCGAAGTGGTGCATGGCGTCCTGCGCTGGCAGAACCGTCTCGATTGGGTCTTGAACGGCTTCTCGCACGGCAACTTCTCGAAGTCCGAGATCAACGTCAAGAACATCCTCCGCGTTTCCCTCTACCAGATCCTGTTCCTCGAACGCGTCCCTCATTCCGCTGCGGTCAATGAAGGCGTGGAGTTCATCAAACGGATCCGCGGCGAAAAGCCCGCGGGACTTGTGAACGCTGTCCTGCGCAACATCATCCGCAACATCGAGGGGATCCGCTACCCCGATCCCAACGAGGACCTGGTACAGTACCTCGCCGTGTTCTATTCGCACCCGCACTGGATGGTGAAGCGCTGGCTCGACCGCTACGGCCGCGAAGCCACCGAGCGGTTGTTGATGGCGAACAACGAGCGCCCGGGCATGGCGTTGCGCGTGAACCGCCTCAAGATCTCTCCGGCCGATTTCCGCGCGCGCCTCGATGCGCAACAGATCCCGTACACCTTGTCGGAGATCCTGCCGCACTTCGTCCGCGTGAAGACCCTTTCCGGGATCGCACAGATGGACCTGTTCCGTACCGGCATGTTCACGATCCAGGACGAGAGTGCCGCGCTGCCGTGTCAGCTCCTTGATCCGAAGCCCGGACAGCGGATCATCGATCTCTGTGCCGCGCCGGGAGGGAAGTCCACGAACATCGCCGAGATCATGGAGAACAAGGGCGAGGTCGTGGCGCTCGACAAGTACGAAGCAAAACTGAACCTCATTCGCGCCTCTGCCGAACGCCTCGGCGTGAAGATCATCGACCTGCGCGGTGCGGATGCAACGGTGTTCGAGGGCCCCCTGGCGGACCGCGTCCTGCTCGACGCTCCATGTTCCGGACTCGGCACGCTTGCGAAGAAGCCGGACATGAAATGGAAGCGTGACATCGGCGACATCCGCAAACTGAATCTGACCCAGGAAGCGCTCCTGGAGAACGCGGCGCGGCTCGTGAAGCCCGGCGGCGCCATCGTGTACAGTACCTGCACCATCGAGCCTGAAGAGAACACCGGCATCATCACGGCGTTCCTGGAGAGGCATCCGGAATTCTCGCTCGACCGGGCAGAGAAGTATCTGCCGGCAGCCGTGGTCTCACCCGAGGGGTTCGTGTCCACACTGCCGCACGTGCATTTCATGGACGGCTCCTTTGCCGCCCGCCTTGTCAAAGCCCCCGACCCGCCCGCATCCGGGCAGGGCTGAGAGCACTCCACGATCACCGCAGAAACGGAGACGCGTATGTCCAGCCTGATCGACCTCATCAGTGCAGAACTCAAGAACCTCGAAGATTCCCAGACCTACAAGTATGAATCGCCGCTCCAGAGTGCGCAGGACGGTGTGGTCCGCGTGAACGGCAAGAAGGCCGTCATGCTGGCTTCGAACAATTACGTCGGCCTCTCCAACCACAAGGCCGTCCGCGCTGCGGCGATCACCGGCATCAAGAAGTACGGCTACGGCGTCGCGTCGGTCCGCTTCATCTGCGGCACGCAGGATATCCACCTGAAGCTCGAGAAGAAGATCTCGAAGTTCCTCGGCACCGAAGATACCATCCTGTTCTCCTCCTGCTGGGCCGCGAACGAAGCGTTCTTCGCCTCGATCACGAACGAGAAGATGGGCGTGGAGTCCTACAAGGATGTGATCTATTCGGACCGCCTGAACCACGCCAGCATCATCGATGGCCAGCGGCTGTGCAAAGCGGAGACCACCGACCGGAAGATCTACAAGCATGCCGATGTGAACGATCTGGTCCGGCAGCTCGAAGAGGACAAGAACGTGCCCTACCGGTTCCGCATCATCGCGACCGACGGGGTGTTCAGCATGGAAGGGGACCTCGCGCCGCTCGACAAGCTGGTGGAGATCGCAAAGAACTACAACGCGACGCTGTTCGTGGACGATTCGCACGCCGTAGGTGTGATCGGCAAGACGGGCCGCGGGACCCCCGAGGCGAAGGGCGTGCACGGGAAGATCGATGTCCTGACCGGGACACTCGGCAAGGCCATCGGCGGCGCGGCGGGCGGATATATCAGCGGCAGGAAAGAGGTCATCGCCTTCATGCGCCAGAAGGCGCGCACGTACATCTTCTCGAATTCGCTTCCGCCGTCGATCGTGTTCGGCGCCTCCGCGGCGTTCGATCTGCTCATGAAGGACCGGTCGATCGTGAAGCGGCTGCACCAGAATACCGCCTACTTCCGGAAGAAGATCGTGGAGCTCGGGTTCACGATCCTCGAAGGCGATCATCCGATCGTGCCGATCATGCTCGGCGAAGCAGCGCTTGCGCAGCAGATGAGCCGTGAGCTCCTGAAGGAAGGTGTGTATATCAAGGGGCTGTGGTTCCCGGTCGTGCCGAAAGGCGAAGCGCGCCTGCGTGCACAGGTCTCCGCCGCCCTCAGGAAGAAGGACATCGATCGCGCCCTGGCAGCGTTCGCGAAAGTGGGAAAGAAGCTGAACGTTCTGAAGTGAGATGATGTTACATCGGTACACTCCATTGATAAGGAATAAGTTCCCGGTATGAGCATCACCAAAGAACGCATTCTGGAAGCCCTCCGGGTTGTCCGCGATCCGGACCTCCACAAGGATATTGTATCCCTCGGGTTCGTCAAAGATGTCGCCATCAACGGCACGGATGTGCGCGTCACGATCGAACTCACGACGCCCGCCTGCCCCGTCCGCGACGACCTGAAGAACGCCGCAGCACAAGCGATCCGCCAGGCATGGCCGGAAGCCGGCGCGGTGGACGTGGAGATGACGTCGCGTGTGACCGAGCACGGGCAGAAGAAGACCGACATCCTCCCGGGCGTGAAGAACACGATCGCAGTGGCATCAGGCAAAGGAGGCGTCGGGAAATCGACGGTCTCCGTGAACCTTGCCGTGGCCCTCGCACAGACAGGCGCGAAGGTGGGGCTCGTGGACGCTGATATCTATGGCCCGAGTATCCCGCTGATGATGGGGTTGAGCGGCAGGCCGACCATGCGCAACCAGAAATTGCTGCCCATGGAGAATCACGGCGTGAAGGTGATGTCCATCGGGTTCCTCGTGGACCCGATGCAGGCGGTGATCTGGCGCGGCCCGATGGTCAGCGGTGCGGTGAAGCAGTTTCTCACGGATGTGGAGTGGGGCGATCTGGATTACCTGGTGATCGATCTTCCTCCCGGAACCGGCGATATCCAGTTGACGCTGGTGCAGACCATCCCGCTCACGGGCGCGGTGATCGTGACGACGCCGCAGGATATCTCGCTCGCCGACGCGCGCAAGGGTTTTGTGATGTTCGAGAAGGTCCAGGTGCCGGTCCTCGGCCTGATCGAGAATATGAGCTACTTCATCTGCAGCCACTGCGGCCAGCGCGAAGAGATATTCGACAACGGCGGCGGGCGCCGCGCAGCAGAGGAACTTGGCATCCCGTTCCTGGGAGATATCCCGATCGTGACGAATATCCGTCGGAGCGGCGATAACGGCACACCGATCGTCCTCGACAAGGACCCGCATGGTCCGGCACCGACGATCCAGCGTATCGCCCGCAACATGGCGGCGCAGGTGAGCATTCGCAATGCGGCGCGGGCCGAAGGCCCGGATGTCGAGATCTCACTCTCCTGAGGGGGAACCGATGAGCGAACCGATCGAACAGCGCATTCAGATCGCACTGGACAAGGTGCGGCCATATCTGCAGGAGGACGGGGGGGATGTGGAGTTGGTGCGGATGCGCGATGACGGCATCCTCGAGGTGTCGTTGACCGGCACCTGCAAGCGCTGTCCGATGAGTCTCATGACGCTCCGGGCGGGCGTGGAACGGGCGGTCATGAAAGACATCCCCGAGATCAGACGGGTCGAAACCGTCTGAGAGGAAAGCAAGAAGCGCCGCCCCCAACCCGGGGGCGGCGCTTCCGTGTGGAGCACGCCGATCGACGCCTTCAGCTTGTCCGCAATTCCACGTCGTACACCTTCCCCTCGCGGACCTGCAGGATCCGTTCGTTCATCCGGCGGACCAGCTCATAGTTGTGCGTCGCCATGACCACCGCCGTCCCACGCGTGTTGATGTCCTTCAAGAGCTGCAGGATGTCGCGCGAGGTCGTCGGATCCAGGTTCCCCGTGGGTTCGTCCGCAAGCAGGAAGTGCGGATTGTTCACGAGTGCCCGTGCGATCACCACACGCTGCTGCTCGCCGCCGGAGATCTCCGCCGGGAGTTTGTTGCGCTGATGACTCAGGCCGACGCTGGCCAGCGACTGCAGGACCCGCTTCTTGATCTCGTTCCCTTTGACCCCTGTGACGTGCAGGGTGAAGGCGACATTCTCATACACGGTCCGGTCGTCGAACAGCCGGTAATCCTGAAAGATGATGCCGAGCGTGCGCCGGAGGTGGGGCGTGGCGCTCTTGCTGATCGATGAGGAAATGTACTTGCCGACCACCACGGTGCCGCTCGTAGGTTTGAGGTCCATGTACATCAATTTCAGCAATGTGCTCTTCCCTGAACCGGTCTGGCCGACCAGGAACACGAAATCCCCGGGTTTGATCTCGAAGCTCACATTCTCCAGGATGGCGTGTGTGCCGTAACGGAAGCCGACATCGGTGAACCGGATCATGGACGTGCGCTCCTTCGTGCGTGGCGTCGTCGGTTAAGTGCGATGGTGACGGCGAGGCGGATGGCCTCCTGCATGCTGGAGGCATCCGCGATGCCGCGCCCGGCAAGCGGGAAGGCGGTGCCATGATCCGGCGACGTCCGTACGAGCGGCAGCCCGGCGGTGACGTTCACGGCGTGGTTGCCTGACGACATTTTGAGCGGGATCAATCCCTGGTCATGGTACATGGCGACCACGGCATCGTAGACCCCCGGCGCATAGCGGGCAAAGAAGCCATCGGCGGGGAAGGGGCCATCAACGAGCATTCCTTCCTTCCGGAGCACTTCGAGTGCCGGGAGGATCTGACGCTGTTCCTCCGTGCCGATGTCGCCACCCTCCCCGGCATGGGGGTTCAAGCCGAGCACCGCGATCCGGGGCCGCCTGATGCCCCAATCGCGGACAAGGGCGGTGTGCACGATGCGTGTCTGCTTCATGACACGCCGTTCCGTGACGAGGGAAGGGACGCGGCTCAGCGGTTCGTGGATCGTGACAAGGCCGACGCGCAGATGCGGGGCAACGAGCATCATCGCAACCTCCTCCGAACCGGAAAGCTCCTGCAACATCTCCGTCTGTCCCGGTGCCTTGATGCCCGCAAGATGCATCGCCTGTTTGGAGACGGGCGCGGTAACGATCGCATCCACGAATCCTCCGAGGGCAAGCCGGGCAGCGGAAGTGATCGCCGCCGCGGCTGCAGCGCCCGCGACATGCGACAGGTGGCCCGGCCGGATGGCGCCCTCCGGGACATCCGACGATTCGACGAACCAGATCCCCTGCCGTGCAACATCCTGCTCGCCTTTCCATTCCCTGAGCGGGAGCTGCCTCCTGAGGGTCCGGCCGTAATACTCGAACACCGACGACGGCCCCACCAGGACGGGAATGCACAGTGCACGGATGCGCGGCTGGACGATGCTGCGAAGGAGAACCTCAGGACCTATCCCGTTGCAGTCCCCTACGGTCATGGCAACAAGCGGTAACTTCATTTCTGTGACACCGCGAGTTTGTATGTCCCGTTGCGGCGTTCATCCACGAAGGTGAATGTCCGCTTCGTCTTCTCGTACGTCCACGTCTCGGTGAAGCCCACGGACGGATTCAACGTGCGGTCCACGCGCGTCGGCTGGCCATTCAGGATATAGATGCGTCCCCGGTCGGACCTGATGCCGTCCGGTTCCTGCATGGTGCCGTAGGCCGTGCGGACATGGTCCACGCGCCGGTAGAACTCGGTCATCGCTTCGTTGTGGATCGTCCCGGGTGTGGGATCGCGCTGAGCCCAGAACCGCTCGAGCGCATCCCGCCGTTCATTGAAGCCGCCGCTCTGCATGGAGTCCAGCGATGCCTCCGCCGCGATGAGTCGGAGAGCGTCGATCGCCGTGTCGATGTTCTTGAGCGACCGTGGCATGCCGGGCCAGACATTCCGGAAGGTCAATGTCGTCGTCGATTTCCCCGCTCCTGCGCGCGCATGGAGGGTCAGAGAATAGGTCCGCAGTGGCAGGTGAGCGGTCTGCAACGGGATGGCCACGTAGCCGCTGCGGGATCCCGTGTCGGCGATGAATGCGTAGGATGCCATCCCGGGTTCCTGGGAGGCCCGGAGTGAGTATCCCCGGAGGACAGGCAGGATGCACGCGGAATCCGATGCAAGTGGCGGTCCGGGGTGGCCTTCGCGTTCAAGGACCCCGATACGGTAGTCCACGGAGACCGTGGTTGTGGTGTCGTCGGGCATCGACACCGCCACCAGCAACTGGCGGGCTGCACCGAAGAGGATATCGTTGCCGAAATTATCCGGAACGATACGGGCGGTCAGCAGGTCGGTGACGGGTGTGATGGCGGCGACGGGGAAGAGCGTGAGTGCTTTGGGATCCGGCAGGGTGGCTCTGACCGTGCTGCTCGGAGCGCGGTGCACATACCGCCGATCCGATTGCCTGTCCGTTGCCTCGAAGAAAACCTGATACGATCCGGGTGGTACGCTGAAGGATGCCGTGCCTTCATACCACACCGGTTCGCCGGGATCGGACTCTGCCACCGCATCGGGAATGCTGATCTGTTCGATCTTCCTGCTCGCCGATGTTGATGCCGAGTCGAACAACTCGATCAGGATCTCGCCCGACCGGAGGAACGGTTTCGCCGTGCTGGTGTCGGTGGTTCGTATCGCAACGAAGAACCCGCGGTCGATCCTGTAGCGGATATCGATGCGGGCACGCGTTGCGGCAGTGTCCGGCCATGTCGCCACATCAAGGAAGACGAATTGCGATGGCTGCTCCTCGGGAGGGCGCTGAGGCTGTGCACTCCCCGTATGCAGGGTGGTCAGAGCAAGGAACGATAGGGCAATGATGCGGAGCGACATGCGCATTCCCTCGTGTCAATAATGACGGAGATAATCGGTCAACAGGCGGACGCCAACGCCCGAACCGCCACGGGGAGTGTACGGGCCGGATTCTTCCAGGATAGCGGTCCCGGCGATGTCCAGATGCACCCATGGCATCGTGCCGACGAACTGCTTCAGGAAGAACGCCGCGGTGATCGCCCCACCCCAGCGGCCCCCAACGTTCTTGACATCGGCGATCTCGCTCTTGATGAGCTTCTCATATTCATCGAAGAGCGGCAATTCCCAGACGCGCTCATAGGTGCGGTCGCCTGCCGTGCGGAGAGCGTCCTTCACGCGCGCCGAGGTGCCAAGCATGCCGGTCGCCACGTGGCCAAGCGCAACAACCACCGCGCCGGTGAGCGTCGCAAGGTCGATCAGCGATGCGGGCTTATAGCGGGCCGACCAGGACAGGGCATCGGCAAGGATCAACCGTCCTTCGGCGTCGGTGTTGTCCACCTCCGAAGTCTTTCCACTGTGATGGCGGATGATGTCGCCGGGTTTGAGCGCGTTCCCACCCGGCAGATTCTCTGCTGCGGGAACGATCCCGATGACATGCACGGGCAGACGCAGCGCGGCTGCGGCCTGCATCGTACCGATCACCGCCGCTGCCCCGGACATGTCCATCTTCATCTCGGCCATATTGGCGGAGGGCTTGATCGAAATACCACCCGAGTCGAATGTGACACCCTTGCCGACCAGCACGACAGGTCCGCCCGGGCGGCGTGCACGCGCGGGCCTGTGCTCCATGATGATGAAGCGGGGAGGGTTATGGCTGCCGCGGGCGACGCCGAGGAGTCCGCCCATTTTCTCTTTGGCGATACGCTTCTCGTCGAAGACCGTGACACGGAATCCATGGCGGCGGCCGGCTTCACGGGCCCGGTGCGCCAGGGTCGCCGGATAGATCTCGTTCCCGGGAGCATTCTCTAGATCGCGTGCGAGGAATGTCGCGTCGCTCACCGCCTTTGCGATACGTACTCCCTCACGGTATCCGGCAAGACGCTTCTCCGCGCCGATGAGCAGGACGCACGACCGGACACCGGCGAAGTCTGACGCCTTCTTCGTCCTGTATTTGTCGAACCTGTAGCCGGCGAGCATAGCGCCTTCGGCGAGCGCCAGGGCGAGGTCTTCCAGGGACGATCCGGCAGGGGAGAGCGACGCGATGGGCGCCGATGCAGGATCGGGTTCTTCGATGGCGATCGTCGTTGCGAATGCCTTCTGCGCGGCATGGACCGCGGCCGCCGCGACACGCCGTGCCGGTTCAAGGCCGAATGTCGTGCTATTGCCGGCGCCGAGCAGGGCGATCGACCGGGCTTTGCCTCCAGGAGAGGGGATCACCAGCGTCTGTCCTGCAGCGCCGGTGAATGCGCCATGCGTTGCCGGAGCCGGCAGACTGCCGCAGAGTTCGCGGAGGCGGCTCATCTGAGCGGCAAACAACGCCTTGTCCTCGAACACGATGAGTGCGGTGAGCTCCGCGGTGGAGCGGGTGAAGGTGCCCTGTGCAACGGTGACAGTGATCATGCCTGTGATGCCGGTTTGTGGTCGAGATACTTTTCTGCTGCTGCAAGGACCTTCGGCAGGAGTTCCTGGATACGGACGCCGGCCACGCGTGCCCCCGAGGCATTCTTGTGTCCGTTCCCGCCGAACTCACGTGCAAGGAGGTTCACGGGGACCTCGCCGTGGGAGCGGAAACTCATCTTGGTCCCTTCCGGGATCTCCACGAACACGATGCCCAGTTCCACGCCTCGGATGCTCATCGGATAGCTCGTGAAGTTATCGGTGTCCTCTTCGGTGGTCCCCGTCGCCGCGAGCATAGCGCGCGTGATGGCAACGGATGCGACGCGGTCGTTGCCCGTGAGCGTCAGGGAGGAGAGCGTTTCACCGAGGAGCCGGATACGTCCGGTCGTCCAGCGGTTGTAGATCTCATTGTAGATCTCCACGGGATCCGCGCCGGCCTCGAGCAAATGCGCCACGATGCGGTGGACCGCGGGGTCGGTGCGCGGGAAGCGGAATGATCCCGTATCCGTCATGATCGCGCAGTACAGCGCGCGGGCGCAGGCCGCGGGCATGGCACGATCATGCTCGCAGTCCAGCAGCCGGTAGAGCAACTCGCCGGTCGACGTTGCATCGGAGTCGATGAAGTAGTGGTTCGCGAACGTGCCGGGGTCAAGATGATGGTCGATGCAGATCTTCAGCGCCGGACTCCTGGTGAACGCGTCCGCCATCTGCCGCGTCCGGTCGGGGTGGTTCGCGTCCACAAGAATGATCACGTCGGCGTTGGCGAGCATGGGGTCATGCGTGTGCGGGTCGTACGTCCGCACGGCGGTGCCGTCCGGGTCCAGGAAGCGGTACACGGCCGGAGTGTCGCTGCAATTGATGATGGTCACGTCCTTGCCGCGCGTCGTGAGCCAGGAGGCGAGAGCGAGTTCCGACCCGAGCGCGTCACCGTCGGGGTTGACGTGCGTGGTCAGGACGAACCTGTCGTAAGCGAGCAAAAGCGGTATCAGGGGTTCCATCTGAGCCAATATAGGGATTTCGGCAGAAACAGAAAAGGGAGGCAGCGCCTCCCTTTCTGATGTGTTCGGACCGCTGCGGTCACTGAATGACCCAGGTCTCATCGCCTTCGAGCAGTTTCTGCAGGTCGCCTTCGCCGCGCTTACTCTTTGCTTTGGCGATCTGCTGGACCATCATGCTTTCGTAGGTCGGCCTCTCCAGTGCTGTGAACACGCCCATCGGGCGGGGAAGTTCCGGATCGTGGATCATGTTCGCCAGGATGAAGGCCAGGGTGCCGTCCTTCTCGTTGTGCACGAGAAGGTCGTTCACCGAGTACGTGCCGTCCGTGACCGAGACGACCTCGGGGGTGAATCCGTTCAGGCGAACGCCCTTTTCCTTGCTCTTGCCGAACACGAGCGGTTTGCCATGCTCGAGGTACACCACGTGGTCATCGCGGGTCTCCTTTTCCGTGAATTGGAAGAAGGCGCCATCGTTGAACACGCTGCAATTCTGATAGATCTCGATGAACGACGAGCCCTGATGGTTCTCGGCGCGCCGGACCATCTCCTGCAGGTGTTTCGGATCGCGGTCCATCGTGCGGGCCACGAGCGTCGCACCGGCACCGAGCGCAAGGGAGACCGGGATGAACGGGGGATCGATCACGCCCATAGGGGTCGACTTGGTGACCTGTCCCATCTGCGACGTCGGGGAGAACTGCCCTTTGGTGAGGCCGTAGATCTGGTTGTTGAACAGGAGGACCTTGATCCCGATGTTCCTGCGGAGCATGTGGATCATGTGGTTGCCGCCGATGCTCAGTCCGTCACCGTCACCCGTGGCGACCCACACATCCAGCTTCGGGTTCGCGAGCTTCACGCCCGAGGCGATGGCCGGTGCGCGTCCGTGGATGCCGTGGAGCCCGTAGATGTCCATGTAGTACGGGAACCGGCTCGAGCACCCGATGCCGGAGATGGCAACGAAGTTCTCTTTCGGATGGTTGAATTCGGGGAACACGCGCTGCACCTGAGCGAGGATCGAATAGTCCCCGCAGCCCGGGCACCAGCGCACATCCTGGTCCGATTGGAAATCCTTGATCGTCATTTTTGCTGTCGCCGTCGTCTCAGCCATTGGTCTTCCCTCCGAGAATTTCTTCGATCGTGTTCTCGATCTCTTCCGCACGCAAAGGCAGCCCCTTGATCATATTGAAACCGATGGCCGGGATGAGGTACTTCGCCCGGATCAGCGTGATCAGTTGGCCATTGTTGATCTCAGGGATGAGGACATGCTTGAACCGCCCGAGGACCTCACCCAGGTTCTTCGGGAACGGATGGATGTAGCGCAGGTGGGCCTGGGAGACCTTGAGGCCTTCGGCGCGTGCAGCATCCACGGCGCTCTTGATCGCGCCATAGGTACTGCCCCAGCCGAGCACGAGCAGGTCGCCCTGCGGTTCGCCTTCGACCTTCTGGTCGGGGATGTCATTCGCGATGCCGTCGATCTTCGCCGCACGCTTCTTGATCATCACATGATGATTGTCGGGATCGTAGGAGATGTTCCCGGTGATGTCCGCCTTCTCGAGTCCGCCGATGCGATGCTCGAGTCCGGGCGTTCCGGGGATCGCCCACGGACGGGCAAGGGTCTCCGGATCGCGGGAGTAGGGCTGGAACGTCTTCGGGTCGCTCGCGAACGTGACCGGGATCTCTTTCAGTTCGCTGACCTTCGGGATGCGCCACGGCTCTGCACCGTTGCCCAGGTAACCGTCCGTGAGGGCGATGACCGGGGTCATATACTTGATCGCGATACGGGCTGCTTCATAGGCCACCTCGAAGCAGTCGGCAGGCGTCGAGGCCGAGATGACGCACATCGGCGCTTCGCCGTTGCGTCCGACCACCGCCTGGAGCAGGTCCGCCTGCTCGGTCTTGGTCGGGAGCCCGGTGCTCGGGCCGCCGCGCTGAACGTTGATGATGACCAGCGGGAGCTCGAGGATCACCGCCAGGCCCATCGCTTCGGTCTTCAATGCGAGGCCGGGGCCGCTCGTGGTGGTCGCCGCGAGAGCGCCGGCGTACGCCGCGCCGATGGCCGATGTGATGGCCGCGATCTCGTCCTCGGCCTGGAACGTCTTCACGCCGAACTCTTTGAACTTCGCGAGCTCGTGGAGGATGTCGCTGGCCGGGGTGATGGGATAGCTGCCCAGGAAGAGTTCGAGGTTCGCCTTCTTCGCCGCGGCGATGAGGCCGAGTGCAGCGGCCACGTTCCCCATGATGTTCCGGTATTTGCCGGGAGGGAGGTGGGCGGCTTTGACATCGTAGCGGGTGGTGAAGACCTCGGTGGTATCGCCGTAGTTGTAGCCGGCCTTCAGCACACGGACGTTGGCTTCCGCGATCTCGGCGTCCTTCTTGCCGAACTTCTCCTGGATGAACTTCACCGAGCCGTCGATGGGCCGGTTGTACATCCAGTACATCAGGCCGAGCGCGAAGAAATTCTTGGTCTTGTCGACCATGCGCGTGGAGATGTTCATGTCGGCCAGGGCGTTGGCGGTCATCTTGGTGATCGCCACGCGGTGGACGTTGAACCGTGCCAGGGAGCCATCCTCGAGCGGATTCGTGCTGAGGTTGGCGAGCTTGAGGTTCTTGTCGTTGAATGCATCCTCGTTCACGATGATCGTGCCGCCATCGCGGAGGATCTTCACATTGGTGACAAGAGCAGCGGGGTTCATCGCGACGAGCACATCAGCGGTGTCGCCGGGCGTGAGGATATCGGTGCTGCCGAACTTGATCTGGAACCCGCTGACACCGTATTTGGTGCCAGCGGGAGCCCGGATCTCAGCGGGGTAATCGGGGAAAGTGGCCAGGTCCGCACCGAGGGCGGCCACAGTGTTGGTGAACTGCGTTCCCGTCAGCTGCATGCCATCGCCGGAGTCCCCGGCGAAGCGAATCGTGACTTCTTCAAGGGTCTTGAGCTGTTTGGCCATACATCTCCCGGCAGAAAAGAACTGTGAATAGTGGAAAAGAAGGGTGGCGCCTTACTCGGCGACCACCCACACCTTCACCTTCCCTACAACATTTGCATGCAGCTTTACGTTCACCGTGTAAATGCCGAGCGCTTTGATGGGTTCTTCCAGATCGATGATGCGCTTGTCGATCGTGAGCCCCTGCTCCTTCATGGCGTCTGCCAGCATCTGGGAGGTGACGGAGCCGAAGAGTTTCTCGTCTTCGCCGACCTTCATCTTGATGGTGAGGGACACCTTGTCGAGAGTGGCGGCGAGCTTTTCGCTCTCCTTCATCTCTTTGGCGGAGCGGCGCTCGGCCTGCTTCTTCTCCTCCTCCAGGGCGTGCATGCTGCCCGCTGTTGCCGGGTAGGCGATGCCGCGGGGGATGAGGTAATTCCGGGCGTAACCGTCCTTCACTTCCGTGAGGGTGCCGATCGACCCGAGTTTCTCGTGTTCCTTGCGCAGAATGACTTTCATGGTCGTGCCTTTATCGAGTACGGGATCAGCGGATTGCGTCAGAGACGAACGGGAGCAGGGCAAGATGGCGTGCCCGCTTGATGGCGCTCACGAGCTGGCGCTGGTGCTTGGCGCAGGTGCCGGTGATGCGCTTGGGGATGATCTTTCCCTGTTCGGTGACGAAGCGCTGGAGCCGCTTCTCGTCCTTGTAATCGATGTAAATATCTTTCGCGTCGCAGAAACGGCAGGTGCGCTTTTTGCGCGGCGTCTGATTGTCCCGGTCGCGCCGGGGACGGCGTGGTGTGAACACTGGTTATTCTCCTTGGTCAGTTCGTCAGGGTCAGGCGTTCTTGGGCTCTTCGGTGAAGAGCGGTTCGCGTCCGCTCGCCGGCGCAGCTGCAGGTGCAGGTGCTGCGACCGGTGCGGCGGCGGGCTCCACGACCGGTGCTGCAGCGAGGGCGGCCGCACGGGCGGCAAGGGCCTTCTTCTCGAGCACCAGCGTGAGGTTCCTCAGGATCATCTCGTCGAGCGTGTATGCGCGCTCGAGATGGGCGAGGACCGTGCCGGGCGCGTCGAACTCCAGGTTCACGTAGAACCCGTTCGTGCGCTTGTTGATAGGATACGCCAGACGCTTGCGGCCCCACTTATTGACCGCCTTGATCGCTCCGCCGTTCTTGGTGATCGTCTCCTGCACGCGTGCAACGACGGCTTCAACCTGCGCGTCGTCGAGCGAGGCGTTGACGATGAACGTCGTCTCGTACGTACGATTGGTGCTGCTCATGAATGTACCTCCCTGTGGACGGATACCGAAACCCGACCCTCCGCATCATGCCGTGCGGCAGGCGGAGAGTAGAGGGGTTCTGAAGTGAGTTATGTGGTTCTGTTGTATTGTGTCATCGTGCGGTCTATCCCGCTGTGAACAAAAGACTCTGTAGCATCCGCGGCCCGGCCGACCATGGCCGCAACCGCCTTTTCTTCCTCCGGAGCGAAAGGGGAGAGGACGAATGTTGCCGGGTCCTCACCCGCGAACGGCTCCGTGGTCCCGATCCCGCACCGCAGACGCGGGATCCCGTTGTCGCCCAGGTGATATATGACCGAGGCGATACCGTTGTGCCCGCCGTCGCTGCCGCTCTTGCGCAGGCGGAGCGTACCCAGCGGCAGGGCAAAATCATCCGCGATCACCAGGATGTGCTCCGGGCCGAGCGTCAGCTCCTCTGCCACTTCCCGGACCGCGACGCCGCTGTTGTTCATGTACGTCGTCGGAGCGATCAGCACCACATCCGTTGCGCCGCGCCGGCATCCGGCACGGAAATACTCTCCACGCCCTTCACGCAGGGAACAGGACCACCGCCTGCAGAGTTCGTCCAGAACCATGAACCCCACATTGTGCCTGGTGTTCCGGTAGGCCCGGCCATGGTTGCCGAGTCCCACCACGAGCAGTCGTTCCACGTTCTCCCCGCGCAGGGGCTACGATCCGGACTACTTCTTCTTCTCGTCCGCGGCGCCTTCGCCATCCTCGGGCTTCTTGCCCTTGGTGACCACTTCGGGCTCGGCTGCGGCTGCCGTTGCTGCGGCGGCTTCTTCCGCGGTCGGTTCCGCTTCCTTGGTCACGTTCGGCGGCATGCAGCCGACGATCGCGGTCTCGAGCGCTTCCATGATCGTGACGTTCGGCAGATCCAGATCGCGCACGTGCACGAAGTCGTTGATGTCCATGGCACCCACATTGATCTCGATCTTCGTCGGGATGTCCTTCGGCAGACAGGAGATCTTCAGCTTGTGGATGAAGTGCTGCATCATGCCGCCGTCACGCACGCCCTTCGGAATGCCGCCGGTAAGCACGACCGGGATCTCGAGGGACAGCTTTTCGTTCTCCTTCAGCCCCTGCAGGTCGAAATGGACCGGCTTGTCGCTGATGGGATCGAACTGCACGTCCTTCAGGATCGCCTTGCGGGCGGCGCCATCCGGGAACCGGAGGTCGATGACGTGGGTCTCGGACGTGAAGACCAGCTTGTCAAGCACCTTCGACGGCATCTGGAGAACGATGTTCTCCTCGCCGCGCGCATAGTACACGCCGGGGATCTTCCCCTCTTTCATCGCGTACTTCGCATGGCTCTTGGTGTTGGTCCGGATTTCCGCGTTGACAACGAACTCTGACATTGTGTGATTCTCCTCGTTACATCACTGCGCTGAATTAACTTTTGTCGACATCAAACAGGGAACTGATGGACTCATGGTTGAACGACCGGCGGACGGCTTCGCCGAATATCGTCGATACCGTCTCGACCGCGATCTTCGGTGACTCGACGATCAACGGCAACGTGTCGGTCACGAGCAGCGTTACGAGACGCGACGCGTTGATCCTCTCGATCGCCTGGCCGGAAAGCACGGCATGCGTGCAGGCGGCATACACGGACTCCGCGCCGGCGTTCCGCAGGGCTTCCACAGCATTGACCAGGGTGCCCGCCGTGTCGACCAGGTCGTCCACGATCAGGATGTTCTTTCCCTCGACTTCGCCGATGATGTTCATCACCTCGGCAACATTCTGGCGCGGACGGCGTTTGTCGATGACGACCAGGTCCGCCTCCAGGCGCTTCGCATACGCGCGCGCCATCTTCATCCCGCCGACATCCGGTGACGCAATGGCGAGGTTCGGGATGTCCTTCGTCTTGAAATATTTCACCAGCAACGCCGAACTGTACAGGTGGTCCACCGGGATATCGAAGAAGCCCTGCAACTGCGGCGCGTGGAGATCCATCGTGATGACCCTGTCCGCTCCCGCTCCCGTGAGGAGGTTCGCGATCAGTTTCGCCGTGATGGAGACCCGCGGCTGGTCCTTTCGGTCCTGACGTGCATACCCGAAGTAGGGGATGACGACCGTGACCTTGCGTGCCGATGCCCGCTTGGCTGCATCGGTCATGATCAACAGCTCCATCAGGTTCTCAGCGGGGGGATTCGTGGACTGCACGATGTAGACATCCGCACCGCGGATGTTCTCACCGTACTTCACCCACAATTCACCATCACTGAATGACCTGATCTCGCAATCCCCCAGCGGCACGCCGATGGAGTCGGCGATCTTCTGGGCGAGGGGTCGGTTGGAACGCCCCCCGAATACCTTCAAAATGGGCATGGGGCTCGGCACGTGATTGTGTAAGCTTACAAAGATAAAGAAAAGACAAATCTTATGCAAGACGAATGTCCCCGAAAACGGTAGGAATTGACTTTGGAGTGGATTCTGGCTATCTTGAAGAGATTCGTTCATCAACTTCGCGGAGATGCCAATGACCTCGGGCGTCAGAACCCTCGACAGACCCTGGAATATCGCAGACCGGTCGCTGCTCGTTCAAACCCTCTGGATCACCGGTTTTGCGGTCGCTACGGCGATCGGTGCCCGGTTTGAGATCCCCCACCAGCCTGTTCCGTTCACGCTGCAGACCATGGTGGTCTTGCTGGCAGGTGCCTTTTTGGGCCCCCGGAATGGTGCTCTCAGCCAGTTGCTCTACCTCGGCGCCGGTGCCCTCGGGCTTCCGGTGTATGCCGGCGGAGCCCTCGGATTCATGCACTTGATCGGGCCGACGGGAGGCTATCTCCTTGCATTCCCGGCCGCCGCCGCGGTTGCCGGCTACCTGGTCACGCTTCGCCGCTCGCTGCCATGGACGGTCCTGTCGATGTTCGCGGGCCTGCTCGTGATCTTCAGCTCCGGCACGCTCCATCTGTATGCCTTCTACATCCGGAACTTCGCGTCGGCGTTTGCCGCAGGATTCCTGATCTTCAGCTGGTGGGATATGCTGAAACTGGGCGCGGCGAGCATGATCTACTTCGAGATCGCGAAGAGGTACTCGCGGGTGGGAAATTAAGAACTAAGAATTCTTCGTTCTTCATTCTTAATGAAAAAGCCGGACGTTCGTCCGGCTTTTTCATTAAGCGTCATCTTCGGGGAGGTCGAGCTTCTTCAGTACGCGGGTGATGATCGTCCATGCATACCCGCGGCGGGCGAGCATTGCGGCCGCGAGGCGGCGCCGCTTCCGGGGATCATCCGCGCTCCCGCGGCCGGCACTGCGGGCGAGGTACTTCCGGGTAACGGCAAGGGCAATATCATCGACATCCACCGCGCCGAGTTCTTCGCGGATGGCATCATCCACCGTGGCGCGTTCAATGCCGAAGATCAGGAGTTTCTGCCGGAGCTGGATCTCGCCGAGAGGGCGGAGGATGAGGGTGTTGCGGATGTAGGTGCGGGCGAATTCCGCATCGTTCACGAGTCCGGCTGTACGCAGGCCGGCAAGCACCCGCGCAATGTCGGCATCCGCATATTCCTTCTCGCGGAGCCGGTCCCGGAGTTCGCGTTCCGCCCGCGGCCGCCGCGCCAGGAGGCGCATGGCGGCTGCACGGGTCTGAAACAATCCTTCTTCTGATTGGAGTGCGCTCAGCCGTTCGGGAGTGAGTTCGTCGCCCACCCTCAACGCGGCACGCAACAACGTCTCTTTGCTGATGCCGACGGCGAATTCGCCGTCGGCATACACATTGACCCTGTCGCGCCGCTTCTGCTGTGTCTCGATCCGCGTGATGCGCACGGGAGTCGGGGGTTACTTCTTCTTCGGCGGTTCCACCTTCGGGGCGACCTTCGCCTCGGGAGCGGCCTTGACTTCGGCATCCGCCTTCGGCTGCGGTTTCGCATCCGGGGCGGCTTTGGGAGCGGCGCCGACCGGCAGGCCGAGCTTCTCGCGCGTCTCCCTGTCGATGGTCTGCGTGATCTTCTCGTTCTCCAGAAGATACTTCTTCACAGCATCGCGGCCCTGACCGATCCGGTCTTCCTTGTAGGAGAACCAGGAGCCTGCTTTGTTGATAATGTTCAGCTCCACCGCCGTGTCCACCAGATCGCCGAGACGGGAGATCCCCTCATTATAGAGGATATCGAACTGCGCTTCGCGGAAGGGCGGGGCGACCTTGTTCTTGACCACCTTCACGCGGGTCCGGTTGCCGATGATGCTTGTGCCATCCTTGATGGCCTCAATGCGGCGGACGTCCAGGCGGACCGTCGCGTAGAACTTGAGCGCGTTGCCGCCGGTGGTGGTCTCGGGATTGCCGAACATCACGCCGATCTTCATGCGGAGCTGATTGGTGAAGATGACGGAGGTCTTGGACTTGCTGATGGCCGAGGTAAGTTTGCGCAGTGCCTGCGACATCAGGCGGGCCTGCACGCCCATGCTCGGGTCGCCCATCTCGCCTTCGATCTCCGCGCGCGGGGTCAGGGCCGCAACGGAGTCGATCACGATCACATCCAGCGCGCCGCTGCGCACAAGGGTCTCCACGATCTCCAGTGCCTGCTCACCGAATTCCGGCTGCGAGAGGAGAAGGTTGTTCGTATCCACGCCCAGCTTCTTGGCGTAGTTCATGTCGAGCGCATGCTCGGCATCCACGAACGCACAGATCCCGCCCGTACGCTGGGCTTCGGCGATGACATGGAGACAGAGGGTCGTCTTGCCGGAGGATTCCGGGCCGAAGACCTCGATCACGCGGCCGCGGGGGATACCGCCGATGCCGAGTGCGGCATCGAGCGAGATGGAACTGGTGGAGATCACCTCCACCTTCAGGATGGGCCCTTCGCCGAGCTTCATCACGGCACCCTTGCCGTGCTGCTTCTCGATCTGGTCGATCGCGATCTTCAGTGCCGCTGCTTTGGCTTCTCTCTCATCTGCCATGTGTCTCTCCCATGTGTACTTGTAATACCTGTTGGGTCTGCAATTTCCGATGGACGACGGCCTGGTTCAGGGGGCGGTACCGAGCATGCAACGCGCGGCAACGGTATACACCGATCCGCTGGGTCGGAGCTCACTGCTGACGAGCAGAACTTCATGGATCTGAACCGGCGGGCAGTCAAAGGTAACGGTTTCCAGAGTGCCAATCAACTCCCGTATGCCGCGCGTCCCCTTCACCCTGCCGAGGGTGACATGCGGACTGAAGGCCCGCCGTTCCTTCTCGAATCCGAATCCCGCGGTGAGGCCATCGATGGCTGCCGCCAGACGGGCGAGCTCCTTTTCCCGGTCCCGGATCCCCGCCCAGATGATACGCGGCTCCCCGCGCTCCGGAAATACCCCGAGCGCTCCATACGCAATGGCAACGGGCCGGGTTGCGCGCGTGAGTGTGCAGGGCAGCGGTGATCGGTGCGACCTTCTCTGACGGTGTGTCGCCGAGGAACTTCAGTGTGCAGTGGAGCTTGTCGTCCGGCTCCCACCTCACATCTGCGTGGACCGTGCGGAGTTCGTTCCGCGCGGCGATCATGGGCGTGAGTACCGGTGGGGGCGTGTCGATGGCGATGAAGAGCCGGGGCATGTGGCCTCGCGTGGTTGGAACTCAGTTCACGCTCAAAGGTACGAAATAAAAAACGGGGTTCCGCATCTCGCGGAACCCCGTCGGTCAGCCTTCGCAGGAAGGGCTGCTTACTTTACCAGCATCATGCTCTTCATTGCAGAGAAGTTGCCGGCCTTCAGGGCGTAGAAGTACGCGCCGCTGGGGAGGTTGATGGCGTTGAACATGACATGGTGCACGCCGGCGACAAATTCGCCGTTGGCGAGCGTGGCGACCTCGCGGCCGAGCATGTCATAGACCTTCAGGCTCACCGTGCCGGCCTTGGCCAGCGAGAACTGGATGTCGGTGGACGGGTTGAAGGGGTTCGGGTAGTTCTGGCTCAGGCCATAAGTGGCCGGGGTCTCGGAGGTGACCGCCGTGACGTACTCGACCTTCACCGGCTCGGAGTAGTTGATCTTGCCGTCGAGGTCGACCTGGCGCAGGCGATAGTACCACACGCCCGGCGTCACGGTGTTGTCCGTGAAGCTGTAGCTCTGCGGTTCGAGGGTGGTGGCATGGCCGGCGATGAAGGAATTCGGGACCTCAACGAACGACGAGGTGCCATCCAGCTTGCGCTCGACGTAGAAGCCGAAGTTGTTCACTTCGCTGATGGTGCTCCAGGAGAGCTGCACATCATCCGACACGCGGATCGCGGCGAAGGAGGCGAGCTGGACGGGCAGCGGGATCTCCCAGGCGGTGGTGACGCGGAGGCCATCAATGGTGAGGGTTGGCGCAGCGCTGGCGCTGCCCTGACGGAGCGTCACGCTCTTCAATTCGACGGCGTCGCCCTTCGTGGCGATGGTGTAGGGGCCGACCCGGCGATCCGGGTTCGTCCGGGCAGCAGAGAACCGGCGAACACATACGTCGAAAGAATGTCATCGCCTGTGCCCGACTGGAATGAGTACTTTGTCACAACAACGTACGTCGTGTTGAGCGAGAGGACAGTGCTGCCCTATTGAATCGTCTCTACTCTGGAGTGCTGGATGACTTGGTGAGGCCGAGTACGTACCCGGAACCTGACGCCTTGATGTACGTACGGGAGGTCATCGCTGTTTGCGAGTTTGGCGACATGGCGAGGAAGTAGTCGCCAGTCTGCGCGGCGGCAGACACATTGATCATGGCCCACAGATACACATCGCCGCTGGTGATCGTCGTGTTGAATTCCTTGTAGCGATCCTGGCCGGTGGTGAGGATTGCGCAGGCATTGCCGATGCCACTCGGGCCATAGCCCGTAAACGTCAGGCTCGGCGCTACGACCGTGAACGGATTGACATCGCTTGGCGTGGATGTCATGAGCCAGCCATGGCTACCGAGCAGATCGCCAGCTGTGTAGTCAAAGTCCTCCTCGAATGCGAACTGCGCGAACGCTGGCATGCTCAGCAGGGCAATACCAAGAAGTAGCAAACCGATTTTCTTCATTGAGGTGTCTCCGGGTTGTGGTGGTGTATTAGGGTGCAATTCAACAACATCGCGCAGTTGTGCGCTGATTCTAAGATCAATGCCAGGAATGCCTTTGGAAAAGAGCGAACGCGTGTCAGGTGTAGCTGCGAAGAATTGCTGCCGGTGCCGGTGGTGCGGTGGTCAGCGTGACTCTGGGGATTGATTGAATATACCTACAGCATGGGGCGAATGTCAATAGAACATACCCCGATTTCTTGCCGCATGTGGAGACATCGGTAACAAAAGTTGCGCCCTGGTGTGACGCACGTCATTGCTTTGCAATGATGTGTATCGCTCAGCTCAAGATCGTGTAGCTTTTTCCACGAGATACAGGATCGACCGGTACGATATGCCGCTGTGCTCGGACAATCCTATCTCGCACGTCCGGCTGGTGGAATATCCTCCTTCGCATCCTTCCGGGATCGCATCGCGCAAACGCGACAATGCCGCCGCGTTCAACTCCGGCACCGTGAAGCCGCGGTCTCCCGCCCAACCACAACATCCCACTCCATGCGGCACGATGACGCGCTCTGCACATTTCTCCGCGACCGCCTTCAGTCCACCCGCCAGCCCCATCTTCTCTGCACTGCAGGTCGTGTGTACGGCAACGGTGATGGGAAGCCTGTGGAACGCGAGCCGCGGGGCCGCATGATCGAGTACGAACTGCACAGGATCGAGCAGCGGGAGCGACGATGTGAACGCTTCCTTCATTCTATACAGGCACGGACTCATGTCGACGAGGACCGGCAGCGTGCCGTTGCGCGATGCCTTCACCAAGGCCGCCTCGAGTTCATGTGCCCGTGCATCGCCCTGCGCCTTGAACCCCTTGCTCGCGAACGGCATGCCGCAACACAGCGTGTCCATCTTCTCCGGATAGATGACGTCGAACCCGGCACGATGCAGAAGTTCCACCGCCACGCCCGTGAGCGAACGATCATCGCCGTCGCCCTTCGCCGGCCCCATGGACCTGTTGATGCAGCTCGGGAAGTAGACCACCGCCGGAGCTTCGTTGCCGCGCGCCACCGTCGCCGGCACAGGATCAGCCCCCCGGGGCATGGAGGGGCTCCACAAGGGTATTCTGTTGCCGGAGATCCGCCGGAGCGCGCCGGCAATGAACTGCATCGCCGGGGTTCCCAGGATACTGTGGGCAACGTTCACGAGCCCGAGGCCGGCACGCATGGCCATGGTCACCGTGGCCATGTTGTTGGACAGCAACGTTGCGATGCTCTCCGCTGTCGGCGTGTGCCCGTGCGCCCTGAGGTCCTTCACCAGCTTTCCTGTGTCGATGCCCACCGGACAACTCGTCGCGCAAAGGCCGTCGGTGGCGCAGGTACTATCGCCGTCGTAGGCGAATGCCTCGCGCAATGTCGCCAGCCGCTTCGGGTCCTCCCGCGTGGTGCGGAGCCGGCTCAACTCGCGCACGGCGACGATGCGCTGCCGTGGCGTGAGGGTGAGCGTGCGGGACGGGCAATGCACCTCGCAGAATCCGCATTCGATGCATTTGTCAATGATCTCGTTGGCCGCAGGCATCGGCTTGAGGTCCTTGATGTGCGCCTGCGGATCGGGGTTGAGGATCACGCCGGGGTTCAGGAGCCCTTCCGGGTCGAAGATCGACTTGATCTCCTTCATCAGCGCGTAGGCGTCGGCCCCCCATTCGAGCTCGACGAACGGAGCCATGTTGCGGCCGGTACCATGCTCGGCCTTCAATGCGCCGTCGTACTTCTTCACGACCATGGTCGTGATGTCATCCATGAACGCACGGTACCGCGCCACCTCGGATGCCGTCGAGAATTCCTGGGTGAACACGAAGTGCAGATTCCCTTCGAGCGCGTGCCCGAAGATGATCGCCTCGTCGTACCCGTGCTTGCGGAACAACGCCTGAAGGTCCAGCGTGGCCTCGGCAAGACGGGGGAGCGGGAACGCGACATCCTCGATGATCACCGTGGTCCCCGTCGCACGCATGGCGCCGACCGACGGGAAGAGTCCCTTACGGATGTTCCACAACTGATTGAATTCCGCGGGCACGGAGGTGAATGTGACCGGGAGTGTCTTCGGCAGGTGGTCCAGCGCCCGGGTGATGCTGTCGATCTGCGACGCAAGGGATCCTGCCTGCGGGGCGCGGGTCTCGACCAGCAAGGCGGCACATTGCTCGTCCAGCGTCTTCAGGTACGGCGGCATGCCCGCTTTGTTCTCCACGGAGCGGAGCGATGCACGGTCCATCAACTCGACCGCATCCACGGTGGTCTCTTTGAGCACCGTGACGGCCTCACATGCGGTCGCGATGTCGGGGAAGATCAGGAGCGCGCTGGCTTTGTGCGGATGCTCCGGCACGGTGTGGTACGTCACTTCGGCGATGAACCCCAGCGTTCCTTCGGACCCGATCATGAGATGCTGGATGATGTCGATCGGATCGGTGAAGTCCACGAGGGCGTTCAGGCTGTACCCGGTGGTGTTCTTCATCTTGAATTTGTGGCGGATGCGTTCCGCGAGCACCCCATGGGCGTGCACGCGCGCAGCGAGCGCCGAGATCCGCTCCACCATCGGGGTGTGCGAGGTGAGGAATGCGGTACGGCTCTCCTGCGATCCGGTATCCAGTACCTTGCCATCGGCGAGGATGATCCTCATCCCGGCAAGTGTGCGGTAGCTGTTCTGTGCCGTCCCGCAGCACATGCCGCTTGCATTGTTCGCAGCAATGCCGCCGATCTTCGCGGAGTTGATCGATGCCGGATCCGGGCCGATCTTCCTGCCGTAGGGTGCAAGGAAGATGTTGGCATGCGATCCGACGATCCCCGGCTGCAGCCTGATCTCCGTTGCGCCTTCATTGATCTTCCATGTGCTCCAGCCATCGCCGAGAACGAGCAGGATGGAATCGGAGACTGCCTGCCCCGAGAGGCTCGTGCCCGCTGCACGGAACGTGACGGGCAGGTGGAACCGCCGCGCCTCGGCGAGCACCGTGATGACCTCGGCCTCGTTCTGCACGGTAATGACCAATTTCGGGATCAGCCGGTAGAAACTGGCATCGGTGCCGTATGCCAACGTCCGCAACTCATCATGGAAAATGCGCGTAGTAGGTATCGGGCCGGCAATGGCCCGATGGAATGCAGCGTATGTGCCGGTCAGCATCGTGGTCTTTCAGGTGGGAAATCCACTCAATATAGAGAAAAATACCGAAATGTGGAACTCTTGTACCCCGTCGGAGGCGTGCCGACAACATCACACCGGAATGAACGTCTTAAGAGAAGCAGGATGAGACGGGGGCTACGGAACTGACTCATCGCCGCGTTCTGTTCTCTTTATATACGATCCGGGGTCTATTCATGCGATTCAGTGCTTTTCTTCTTTTGAGCTTTCTTTTCGTCAGCGCAGCCATTGCCCAGGTCCGCCCGGGGGTGATCCGCGGGTCTGTCACCATCGAAAACGACGGCCCGGCTGCCGGCGCCAATGTGATCGTGCAGGATACCCGACTCGGCGCGGCTGTCGATGCGCAGGGCGCATTCCTCATCGCCGGCGTCCCCGCGGGCGAGTACGCTCTCGCCGTCCGCCTGGTCGGCTACGATCAGAAGGAGCCGGCCACGGTCCGCGTTACCGCGGGCGACACTACCGTTGTTCGTCTCGTTCTCCGGCAAGCTGCGATCGAGATGAACCCCGTCGTCATCACGGGCAGCCGACGCCAGTCCGCGGAGGATGTCCGCCCGAGCGTTACCACCCTCACTCCACGCGAATCCAAGATCCTTCCGGGCGCAGCCGAGGACGTCCTCCGTTCACTTCAGGCCCTTCCCGGTGTGACGAGCGTGTCGGATTTTTCGTCGCAGCTGGTGGTGCGCGGCTCGGGGCCCGACCAGAACCTGATCCTGATCGATGACTTCGAAGTGCTGAACCCGTACCGGCTGTACGGGTTCGTGTCGATGTTCAATCCCGAGACCGTGAGTGATATCACCCTTCAGACCGGAGGCTTCGGTGCGCAGTACGGCGACCGGCTCTCCGCTGTCCTGGATGTGAAGAACCGCGAGGGGCGGTCGGATGTCCTCCTCGGCGGAAAGGTGAATACCAGCCTGACGAATATGAACGTGATCCTCGAGGGCGGAATACCCGGTACTCCCGGCTCCTTTCTGTTCTCCGCACGCCGGACGTACTATGATCTCATCCTCGGCCCGGTCCTCAAGTCCGCCAAACTGGTGGAAGGCGATGTGGCGCTGCCGAACTTCCGCGACCTGCAGGGGAAGATCGTGATGCCGCTGGGCGGGACGCACAAATTGCTGTTCAATGTCTTCACTTCGCGCGATGGCGTGGAGCTGGTCTCGGGGAGCGAACGCGACAGGCCGGACAGCGTGAACATGACCGATGTCTCCAACAACACGCTGGTTGGCCTCGCCTGGCAGTTCAATCCGGCGAAGGAAGTCATCGCCCAGACGCGCGTGTCATGGTACAGCAACAAGGGGACCGGATCATTCGCCGGGACGTTCGTGGACCCCTCGCAGAACAGCGGCGAGCTTGCACGTGCCGATACGTTCGGTATCCGCTTCATGTCCTTCGGACTTGACTACGACTACATCTATCAGAAATTTTCCATCGGACAGCGGTTCCAGTATTCCGCGGGCGCACACGCGTGGGAGGCGGGGTTCGGGTTCGACCGGCTGCGGACGGATTTCATACGGTTCTTTCAGTTGGATCCGGCGTTCAAGCAGTTCCTGATGTCGCGCGGCCTGCAGGTGCCGTCCGATGCCACCGAGACGCTCTGGTACAACAGGTACAATGTGTATGTGCAGGACCGCATCGCGGTCGGCGACAGGCTGTTCATCCAGCCGGGGTTGCGCCTGGATGTGTATCCATCCCTGCGCGAACGCGTGGCGCTCTCCCCGCGCGTGAACATCTCGTACAAGCTGGATGAGATCTCCACGTTGCGTGCGGCCTACGGGCATTTCTCGCAATCGCCCGGCATGGAGAAGCAGGATATGCGGAACCGGTTCGTCTTCAGCGAGGGGACCCTCGCTGCCATGGTGCCGGAGCACGCTCATCATTATGTCCTTGGCTACGACCGCATGCTTTCGGCCGAATGGCAGTTCAAGGCCGAAGGCTACTTCAAGTCATTCGACGAGATCATAGAACCGCAGAAGCTCGCCGGCTCGACGTGGCTGGTGCAGCGCACGGGCAGTGACGTCTTCCGCCGCGAGGGGTGGACCTCCCCCGTGCGTATGGTGTCCGATTCACTGACCAGTACGCCGGTGAACGACGGGACGGGCCACTCGTATGGCTTTGAGTTGATGGTGCAGAAGATCCGCTCCGCGCCCGAGGATGTGTTCACGGGGTGGATCAGCTATGCGCTGTCCGTGGCGGAACGCGAGCGGGACGGCATCGTGTCGCCATTCCTCTTCGACCAGCGCCATGCGATGAACATCGTGGGGAACTACCGGTTCGCTGCATCGTGGGATGTTGGTGCACGATTCACGCTGCGGTCGGGGCGTCCGTTCGTACGCGCCCTCGGGGTGAAGCCCCGCGTCGTGATCCAGAAAGTGAACGGCGCCGATGTCCCCGTCGTCCAGGTGGATACGCAGGGGAAGGTGATCCTGGATGTCGATTACGAGCGCCAAACCCTGACCGGTCGGCTCAACCTGTACCACGCGCTCGATCTGCGCATCACCACGTACCCGGATTGGTGGGGGCTTCAATGGTCGGTCTACCTGGACATTCAGAACGTGTACAATCGGTCGAACCAGCAACAGATCCGCTATTTCATCGACGACAAGGGCGGGTTGCAGGAACGGCCGGTGAATGGCATCCCGATCTTCCCGTCGCTCGGGCTGAGCATTGCCTGGTAGCTGTCCTGTGATTGCTTTTGCCAGCGGCAGGCAGTAGATTGAGCCAACCAGAACCCACTGATCCGCTGACCTCGGGGTATCCACCGTGAGCTCGTTGCCGGGCACGACAGGAAGTGCGCGCACCCTTGGCATTGTTCTTCTCCTTCTGATCGTCCTGCCGCTGATCTTCTACTCCGCGTTCGAGATCGCGTCCCTCTCGGAAGGGGAGGAACTCATGCGCGAGATCTACCGGCGGCAATTGGATGCCATCCTCTTCTCTCTGAACCAGCACGCCTGGGATGTGAGCTCTTCCTGGGCGACCCAATTGGATCAGTCCATCGGCTCTCCGGCGATCCTTCCCGACTCCGGGATCACACGGTTCCTCGAGCGCACGCCAACGCTGGATGCGGTGGTGGAAATGGATTCAAGCGCACGGAACGTCCGGAACACCCTCGGGCCCGGGGGGGATGCGACCCCCGTGTCCAACGATGAGATCGTTGCGCGTACGGACACCGCCCGCGCGCGCCTGGATGCTCTCCTGCGTTTCCGGCGGCTGGACTATCGCAAGCTTGAACCGTTCGTCCTGTCGAATGCGCGGACGGGGGATGGCCGCATCATGATCCTCTTCGCGCGTTCTCTGGCGAGCGGTGGCGATGGATTCGTCGGTCTGGTGTTCCAGGAACGCCGCTTCATTGACCGCGTGATCGGCCCGAAGATCGCGGACGTGGCATCCGGCGAATTCCTGGTCGCCGTCTACCGCCGCGGTCAGGACACTGCCGTGATCGCCTCCGGGCCGGTCCCCGCGGGAACGCAGTTCCAGAGGCGCGATCTCTGGCTCTTTCCCGGTTATGAGATCGGCATCCGTCTGCTGGGCGCGACGGTCGAAGAAGCCGTGCGCACCCGGTTCAAACGGAATCTCCTGTTGATCGTCGCGCTCGACCTCATCCTCCTCGGTGGTGCGATCCTCATCTACCGGAACGTCCGCGCACAGATGGAATTCGCACGGCTCAAATCGACGTTCGTGTCCAATGTTTCCCATGAACTCCGCACACCTCTTGCCCTCATCCGCATGTACGCCGAGACCCTGGAAATGGGGCGGTTGAAGGATGAACGGAAGAAGCAGGAGTACTACGAGACGATCCTTCGTGAGACCGACCGCTTGAGTCATCTCGTGAATACCATCCTCAACTTTTCGCGGATGGAAGCCGGGAAACGGCCGTACAAGATGAAGGAGACCGACCTCACGGAGTTGGCCCGTGGGGTCCTGGAAACGTACCGCCTGCACTGTGAGCAGCATGGCATTCAGCCCGTGGTTGAACTTGCGGACGCTCCGGTGCTCGTTCAGGTGGACCCGGATGCGATCACCGAAGCCATCATCAATCTGGTGGACAATGCCATCAAGTACGGTGGGACGGCGAAACACTGCGCGATCCGGACGCGTCTGCGGCCGGATGCCGCCGTTCTGGAGGTCGAAGACCACGGGATCGGCATCGCTCTGGAACACCAGAAGAAGATCTTCGATGTGTTCTACCGTGTGCCCGCGGGACTGGTGCATGAGACCAAAGGCAGCGGGCTCGGGCTCTCGCTGGTCCGACACATCATGAACGCGCACAACGGATCCGTGGATGTGGAGAGCGAACCGGGAAAGGGAAGCACGTTCCGTCTTGTCTTCCCGCGTTCATCAGGGCCCACACCATCGTGACCATGGCGCAGGTCCGATGGGATCGTGATCAATGAACATCAGGATGCGCGGCAGCATGAAGGCTGCGCTCTGACGGAGAGAATGTATGCCCAGGATACTGGTGATCGAAGATGAACCCGCGATGCAGAACGGGCTGCGCGATAACCTCGAGATCGAAGGGTACGACGTCACCATCGAAGGCGATGGGCGGGAAGGACTCGAGGAACTCCGGTCCGGCACGTATGACCTCACGATCCTGGATGTGATGCTGCCGTCGCTCCCCGGTTTCGATGTGCTCAAGCAGGCGCGGGCCGCAGGAGTGAAGACGCCGGTGATCATGCTCACTGCAAAAGGGGAAGAGATCGACCGCGTTCTCGGACTCGAACTCGGTGCCGACGACTACATCACGAAACCCTTCAGCCTCCGGGAACTTCTTGCGCGCGTGAAAGCGGTGCTCCGGCGCGGACAGCCTGCGGGGGCGGTCGTGACCACGGTGACGATCGGCCTGCTGACCGTCGACTTCACCGGGTACACCGCGATGCGGAAGGGGACCGATGTGGAGATGACCCCCAAGGAGTTCGATGTGCTGAAACACCTGTGGGAACACCACGGGCAAACGGTCACGCGGGACCAGCTCCTTTCAACGGTCTGGGGGTACGATGATTCGCTCAGCACGCGGACCGTGGATAATTTCATCCTCCGGTTGCGGCAGAAACTCGAGCCGGATCCGGGCCATCCGAAGCATATCCTGACCCTGCACGGGGCGGGGTACAAACTGGTGCTGTGACATTTCGTGACAATTGTTTACCATGCCGCGACATCTTTGATACGGGGTGGTCGTATCCTTCTGTGTGACCAATCACTTACCAACACACAAGGAGACGACAATGAAGACACTCATGATGCTCACTCTGGCGGCGGCGATCAGCACATCGGCTGTGGCGCACGACCGGTATTTCTCTGATGCACAGCGTCACCGTAGCGTGGATCTCGCCCCGGTCGCCGGGCGGTATATCGAGAGCCTCCGCAACGAGAAAGAAGGCGTCGTCCGGTCAGCTCTGCCCATGCGACCTGGATGAAATTGATGGTTCCGGAGCGGGCATTCCCGGGGCTTCAGGCAGAGATCAGTTCGCTCGTGGTGGCGGGCAGCACACCCGAGATCCGCTACCGGGCATCGCTCGCCAGCCTGGTGTACGAACGGCCGGCGTTGTTCGTCGGCGAATCGACAAAGGACTTTGAGGATGGAGACGAAATGTTCGCGTCCGTTGCACGCCGCGTGAGCTTCTCCATGCTGGAAAAAGGGAGCCACTGATATGTCTTTGAACAGCACGAGGATGGCCATGAGCGCTGAGAGGAATGGGGTGTCCGCACGGGTTTCGGGTACAGCGGCGGCGCTCATGGGACTGATCCTGCTGAGTGCGGTGTACGCCGGGGCGCAGGACTTGAAAGAAATCATGGATCTGTCGGGCAAGTGGAAACTCGAGGTGGGTGACGATCCGGAGTGGGCGAAGCCCGGTTATCCGGATCAGGATTGGACGACCGTGTGGGTGCCAAGTCCATGGGAGGATCAGGGATTCCCGGGGTACGATGGGTATGGCTGGTACCGGAAGTGGTTCTCCATGCCGGAAGATTGGAAGAACAAGCGGCTGTTTCTGGATCTGGGCTACGTGGATGACGTCGATGAGGTCTATATTAATGGAGAATTTGTGGGGTTCCAGGGCGAGTTCCCGCCGGACTATGTATCGCGTTACAATGTGGGACGGCGGTACGCAATACCTCCGCACACGTTGAAGCCCGGCAGGAATAATCTTATTGCCGTGCGCGTCTACGACAGTCAGATGCCGGGCGGTATCACACACGGCGATGTCAGGATATTGGAAGACCGCAGGCCGCTCGCGATGCTGCAATCTCTGGAAGGGCAATGGCGGTTCCACGAGGGGGACGATCTTGCATGGATGGAGCCCGGACTCAGCGAACGGAGCTGGTCGGTGGTGAGTGTTCCCGCATTCTGGGAGACCCAGGGACAGAAGGGATACGATGGTTTCGGCTGGTATCGGAAGACATTCACGCTGAACGCAGGACTGGAGACTGAGCGGCTCATCCTGTTCCTGGGCAAGATCGACGATTTCGATGAGGTCTATCTGAATGGGCAGCGCGTGGGGAGGACAGGTTCGTTCCAGGAGGACGGAGATGCCACGGGGGGCGACAACGACTATCAGCAGTGGCGTGCCTATACTCTGCCGGCAGGGGCTCTGATAAAGGACGAACGTCATCGCGGTCGGAGTGTTCGACAAGTATATCCATGGGGGCATCTACGAGGGGCCGATCGGCCTCGTTAGGCGGGATGCCTACCTCGCATGGGAGAAGCACAAGCCGAAGAACAACAACTGGCGCTACAACAACCCCTGGCGCTGGCTGGAGTGGCTGCTTCAGTAAGAACCAATTCGCCGCATTCTTTGGATTTCCTCGCAACTTTCCCACCAATCTGCGGTATAATGACTTATAGTCACTTCTTGTATTAACGATAATTAATTGTTGATGTAGTATTGCGTGGCTGCAACTTCTGTGGTATATTATCGTTAATCCAATGACTATCAGTCACTAAATTATCGAGTGCTTAATGGGAATCCAGGAACGGAAAGAACGCGAGAAAGAAGCGCGGCGGGAAGAGATCCTCACCGCTGCGTACAAGGTGTTCGTCGAGAAGGGGCTGACAGGGGCCACGGTCGACGACATCGCGGCGGAGGCTGAACTCAGCAAGGGAACGATCTATCTCTATTTCCACAGCAAAGAGGATCTGTACCTTGCGGTCACGAACCGCGGCCTGGAGATCATGCTGACCATGTTCGAAGCATCTGCCGGCAAAGGCGGCGACCCCATTCAGGGCATCTGGGATCTCAGCAACGCCTACAATGCATTCTATGAGGAACACCGTGAGTACTTCCGCATGCTGGCGTTCTTCGAGAATCCGGAGATGCATGATATGGTCTCCGAAGCGATGATGGCCGAATGCCAGGCGCATGATGCGAAGCTCTGGGGATTCGTGTCCGATGTCATGAAGAAAGCGATCGATGCCGGATTCCTCCATGCCGGACTCAATCCGCTGGAGGTTGGCATGATGCTCTGGTCGAATGCCACGGGGCTGTTGCGCCAGCTCGACCGGAATGAGGAGTACCGGTTGGACGGATGGGGATCGATCTCCGGAAGACGCTGCGCATGCCCAGTGGGTTCATGCTTGAAGCAATGATGACCGAGAAAGCACTGCAACTCTACGCTGATCAGCTGATCCATCACGGGTCAGCACCTTCACAGGAGAAGAAGTCATGAAGATGGTGGTCACGGGCCTTCTACTGGCCCTTACCGTAACGTCGGCCGGCGCGCAGCAGCGCCTCACGATGGACGCTGCCGTGCAAACAGCGCTGCAGCGCAATCAAACACTGCAGGGTGCGCAGTACGACCGCGACGCGGCAAAGTGGGGTCGGCTCAATGCCATCACCAACTTCCTGCCGAAGGTCGAACTTTCGGGAGGCGTCACACGCATCGACCCGGCCTCCGAGCGCCGCGCGAATGCCTCGGTGGATTTCATCAAGCTCGCCGCCGGATCGTTCGGCATCCCCCAGGACATGTTGTCCGAGATCAAACCGTTCGCCTACCGCGACACGTATGGGGCGGATATCACCGTCGTGCAACCGGTATATAACGGCGGCGCCGAGTTCGTCGGACTCTCGGCCGCGAACGCACAGGAAGACCGGTCCATCGCACTCCTGCAGGACACCGAGCAGGATGTCGTGGCGAACGTACGCACCGCGTATCTTGGCGTCCTGAAGGCCGAAGAACTTGCCGGACTCGCCCGTGAGTCGGTGGCCCGCACGCAGCGGCACCTCGACCTCACGAAGCGCCGCGCTGATGTCGGCATGCGCACCTCCACCGATGTCCTCCGCTGGCAGGTCCAGCTTGCGTCCGATGAGGGAGCACTCATTCAGGCGGAGAACGGCGTCGCCGCCTCCCGGCTCATGCTGAACGACGCGATGGGCGTCGACCTGCACGCGGCGTTCCAGTTGGACCGCGACGCACTCGGCGATTCCGCCCGGATCGCGTCCGCACTGCAGGCCGTCGCTGTCGAGCCGCCCGTCACCTCCGCTGCGCTCTCCTCGCATCCCTCGATGCGCGGGATGGACGCCGGACTTCGCCTTGCCGATGCAGGCATCAGTGCGGCGTGGATCAATTTCCAGCCGCGCATCAATGTGGCCTTCCAGTACGGTTGGGAGAAGAACAACACGCTCAAACTCGACGGGATCCGTCCGTGGGCCCTCGCGCTGCAGGTGAAATTCCCGATCTTTAACAGCTTCGGCGACTATACCAACCTGCAGAAGGCGCATGCGGAATACGCACGCACGGAGAGCCAGGTGGAGAGCGGACGCCGCGGACTCGTGATGCAGGCAACGTTCGCCCGCATGAATCTCCGCTCCGCCGCCAAACGTGTGGAGATCACCCGCACCGGTGAGCAGGAGGCACAGGATGTCCTGGATGCGATCACCCGGCGGTATGACACCGGCGGGGCATCCAATGTGGACCTCATCGATGTGCAGACGGCGTACACGGCAGCACGGACGAATGCCATCACTGCACTCTACGACTATCACATCGCCAGCATCGGGCTTGCCCGGGCGATGGGAACGATCAGCACACAGAACTGAATCAGGACAGACCCATGGAAACGACAATGATACCCCCGAAGAAACGGTCCCGCATCTGGATGATCGCCGCCGCAGCACTCCTCGCTGTGATCGCGATCGTCGTCGTCAGCACACGCCCGTCGCAGGCAGATGCGACAAAAGCCCAACAGGTGCGCGCGGCGGCAGTGGAAGTGACCCCCGCCGTGCGCGGTGATGTGGATGACATCGTGAGCGCGGTCGGTGCGGTGGAAGCGAGCCGCGACGTCATGGTGAGCTCCGAGACCGCCGGCCGGGTCACGGCCGTGCTCGTGGAGGTAGGTGCCCCCGTGAAGAAGGGGCAGGCCCTCGTGCTTGTGGACGCCGAACTGAAAGAAGTGGCAGTGCAGCAGGCACGCGCCGGACTCCTCGCTGCGAAGACGAGCATGGAGAAGGCAAAGAAGGACTTCGAGCGGACCGAGAAGCTGTACGCCTCGGGGGATGTGGCGGATGTGGAGATGGAAGGGTACCGGCTCGCGTATCATGCAGCAGAAGCGCAGTACCAGTCGGCCGTTGCGGGCGCACGACTCGCGGAACGCCAGCTGGCGGACACACGCATCGCATCGCCCATCGCCGGACAGGTGGCATCCCGTCTGGTGGAAGTGGGCGAGATGGTCGGGCCGGGGAGAGAAGTGGCGAACATCATCGACATCAGTACCATGAAGGTGCGGCTGAGCATCCCCGAAGAGCAGGTGTCGCAACTGCGCGCCGGGCAGTCCGCGGACCTGCGCGTGGACTCGCATGCCGGTGTTGTGCACCGCGGGACGGTGCATACGGTGGGAGCCAAATCGGAGTCTCCCAACGGCCATACCTATCCCGTCGAGGTGCTGGTGCAGAATTCCCCGGGAAGTCTCCTCCGGGGGGGGATGTTTGCCCGGGTGGCCGTCCGCACGAACTCGGTGAAGAACGTCATCGTCGTGGACCGGAATGCCCTCATCGAATGGGAGGGCCGTACAGCGGTCTTCGTTGCGAAGGATGGGGTGGCGCACCTGCGCCCCGTGACGCTCGGACTGAACGGCGCATCGCACGCACAGGTCGTGAGTGGATTGACGGAAGGCGAACTCGTCGTCAGCTTCGGCCACAAGGCGCTGAAGGATGGCGCCCCGGTAACGTACAAAGGACAGTGAAGAGAACGGACTGAACACGTATGAAACTCACAGAGATCGCCATACGCCGCCCGGCGTTCATCACGATGATCTTCGTTACGCTCGCGGTTCTGGGCCTCTTCGGCTACTCCCGCATGGGTGTGGACCTTCTGCCGAAGATGGACTGGCCCTTCATCTCGATCGTCACGGTCTACCCCGGTGCCGGACCCAAAGAGGTGGAATCGCTCGTCTCCAAGCCGCTTGAAGAGGCCGTGAGCGGACTGAACAAACTGGACAATGTCCGTTCGTATTCCTATGAAGGTGTGTCGGTCGTCCTCGCACAGTTCACCTTCAGCGCGGACGTGGACGTGGTCACCAACGATGTGCAGCGTGCGGTGGAGCAGGCACGCTTCAAGCTGCCGGATGAGGTGAAGGCGCCGCTCATTTCGAAATCGGACATGAATGCCTTCCCGATCCTCCGCGTCTCGCTCACAGGCCAGATGCCGCCGCGGGAGCTGTATCAATTCCTGAAGGACCGGCTGAAGCCCCGGCTGGAGCAGGTGGATGGGGTCTCGGCCATCACCATCATCGGCGGACAGGAGCGCGAGATCCGCGTTGAGCTCGACAACCAGAAGCTGAACGCCTACGGCATCTCGGTACTGCAGGTGTCGCAGGCACTGGCGCGCGAGAACCTCGACTTCCCTACGGGGAAGGTGGATGAGGACCTCAGTCAATACATCGTGCGCCTCGCCGGAAAGTTCAAGTCGCTGGATGAGATCCGCGCGGTCGTTATCGCCGGCGGGCCGAACGGTGTGGTCTATCTGCGGGACATCGCCCGGGTGGTGGACGGCTCGCGGGAGACCTTCACCATCAGCCGTCTGAACGGCGAAACCTCGATCGCACTCGCCATCCAGAAACAGTCGGATGCCAACTCCGTGAAGACCAGCGACCGGCTGCAGGCCACGTTCCGGGAGCTCGAGCAGGAGAACGGCGGCCGTGTGCATTTCACCGTCGCGCAGGACCTGACCGATTTCACGCGGAATTCGCTTTCCGAAGTGCAGCGCGATCTGTTCCTGGCGATCCTGATGGTGGCCGTCGTCCTGTTCCTGTTCCTCCACAGCGCGCGCAATTCGCTCATCGTGCTGCTGTCGATCCCGACGTCGCTGATCACGACCTTCTTCTTCATGTGGATCTTCGACTATACGCTGAACCTCATCTCGCTGATGGCTCTGGCGCTGGTGATCGGCATCCTGGTGGACGACTCCATCGTGGTGCTCGAGAATATCCACCGCCATCTGGAGAAAGGCGAGGACCCGAAGGACGCTGCCGTGAATGGCCGCAGTGAGATCGGCTTCGCCGCCATCGCGATCACGCTCGTGGACGTTGTGGTGTTCCTCCCGATCTCGCTGGTCGGCGGCGTCGTGGGGCGCATCTTCAGTGAATTCGGCATCACGATCGTCGTCGCCACGCTGCTGTCGCTCTTCGTGTCGTTCACCCTCACGCCGATGCTCGCGTCCAAATGGTCGCGCCTCATCGAACACACCCGCGCAACGCGGACCGGCCGCTTCATCCTCTGGTTCGAGGGACTGCAGGACCGCCTCGCGGAACGATACAGCGACCTGCTCGGCTGGTCCTTGAGCCACAGGAAGACCATTCTCGCCATCAGCGGCGGCCTGTTCGTGGCCAGCCTCGGTCTGATACAGTTCGGGTTCATCGGTTCGGAATTCATGACGGACTCCGACCGGGGTGAGTTCGCGATCAACATCGATCTGCCGCTGGGAACGACGATCGGGAAGACGGATTCCACCGTGCACGCGGTGGAACGGATCGTTGCTTCCATGCCCGAGGTGCAGCGGTACCTCTCCACCACCGGCAAGCAGCAGAGCCAGTGGAAGAATGCCGAGCAGTCCAACCTCGGTCAGGTGCAGGTGAAACTGACGGACAAACGGGACCGGAAACGGTCGACGAAAGCGGTGATGCTCGCGATCCAGGAACAGACCGCCGGCATCCCCGGTCTGACGACCAGCTTCGCGACGATCAGCATGTGGGGTGCGGCGAATGAAGCGCCATTCCAGATCGAGATCATCGGGTCCGACCTTGCCCAGGTGGTGAAGTATGCCGAAACGGTCTCGGCGATCATGTCGCGGGCGAAGGGGACCGTGGATGTCAAGACGTCGTGGGAAGAGGGGAAGCCGGAACTCAAGATCGAAGTGGACCGCGACAAGTGTGCGCGGATGGGGCTGACGCTGGTGGAGGTCGGGCTCGCGGTGCGGACGGCCATTGAGGGTGACATCGCCACGAAATACCAGGAAGGCGACACCGAATATGACCTGAGGGTCGTGCTCAACCGCGGCGACCGTTCGCACGCGGCGGACATCGGTATGCTCACGCTGATCAATCACTCCGGGGAACCGGTGAGGCTCGCACAGATCGCCAACATCTATTATGGCAAGGGCCCCTCCGAGATCCAGCGGAAGGACCGGGAACGGCTTGTGACCGTGGCAACGAACCTTTCGGGCGAGGTGCCACTCGGGCAAGTGGCCGAGGCTGTGGAGAAGGAGATCAACGCGGTGGGGATCCCCGCCGGTGTGCAGGTGTTCTATGGCGGCGATACCGAGAACATGCGCGACATGTTCAGCGATATGACCATCGCGCTCAGCATGGCCATCCTGTTCGTGTACATCATCATGGTGAGCCTGTTCGAATCGTATATCCATCCGTTCACGATCATGTTCTCGCTGCCGGTGGCGCTGGTGGGCGCGCTGGCAGGCCTCGCCCTCACGGGGATGACGCTGAACATGTTCAGCATGATCGGGATCATCATGCTCATGGGCCTCGTGACGAAGAACGCCATCCTGCTCGTCGATTTCACCAATACGCTCCGGGAGCGGGGGATGGCCATGCGCGAAGCTCTGCAGGAAGCGGGCAAGACCCGTCTGCGCCCGATCGTCATGACCACTGCGACGATGATCTTCGGCATGATGCCGCTGGCATTGGCGCTCGGCGCCGGGGCCGAAATGCGCCAGGGCATGGCGATCGTCGTGGTCGCCGGCCTCGTCAGTTCCACCCTGCTCACGCTGGTGCTTGTGCCGGTGGTGTACAGCTACGTGGATGCGCTGAAAGACAGGGTGCCGGTCCTCTTTAAGAAAGTCTCCTGGGCGGCATGGTTCCCCTGGAAACGGGGCACTCCCGGCGTGGCCGCGAATTGATTCTCTCGGTGCCAGTTGGTACCTTGGAACGCACGCCTCGTGAGGGCGTGCGTTCCCATTTCTGACCAGCCGGACCATCACCAGTGACCGACCACACAGGATCCGTGAGCAATGCCTGGCGGGGCGCATGGGCAGACCGTGCGTTCCGTCTCCAGGCCCTTGTCACCGTTCCTCTCCTTCTCCTCGTCTTGAGCCTCCTGGCCCGATTCCTCGAAGCGAACGAGGCACGGCAGGGGGTCGTCCTGGCAGATCCGTTGCTGGCCCTCTATCAGCCGCACGACCTCACCTGGATCACCTTCGGCCTCATTTATAAGGGCCTCGTTGCCGGGATCGTCTTTCTGCTGCGCCATCCGGCAACGCTGCTGCTCGCGATCCAGGCCTATGCTCTCATGGTGGGATTCCGGATCCTGGCAATGACGCTGGTACCTCTCGAGCCACCGCCGGCGATGATCCCGCTGAACGACCCGCTCGTGGAGATCTTCGGGACCGGGCGCCTCCTCACGAAGGACCTGTTCTTCTCCGGTCACACCTCGACCCTGTTCCTGCTCTTTCTGGTGATGCCCCCGGGGAGACTCAAGACCGTCTTTCTTGTGTGTACCCTTCTCGTCGCCTGCTGCGTTCTGCTCCAGCATGTGCACTACAGCATCGATGTATTCGTTGCACCCTTCGTCGCGTACGCGTCGGTGCGGATCGTCCGGACCCTGACGTCGCGTGCAGAGATCGCGCGTCCAACGCACGTATAGGATATGAGGATCATGAAGACGCTTGTTCTCAGTATCGCCACCCTCTTCGCATTCACCATGACAGCACACGCTGCCGATGATCGGTCGCCCCTTGCAGACTCCGCGGCGACGGTCCTCAGCGGCGATGTCCGCTTCACCGTTCTCACGCCACGCCTGTTGCGATTGGAATGGGCGCCGGCCCGGCAGTTCGAAGACCATGCATCGCTCGTCGTGCTGAATCGCAAACTTCCTGTCCCGAAATTCACGGTGGAGCGGGAAGAGGGTGTGTTGACGCTGCGGACGGACTCGCTCCTTCTCCGCTACCGGGAGGGAACCGGGCGTTTCACCGAACAGAACCTGCAGATCACGCTCGGGCACCTTGCGGGTCCCGGCGCGCGGGTATGGCATCCCGGATTGAAAGACAGTACCAATCTCCGGGGGACCTCGCGGACCCTCGACGCCGCACAGGGGGCCATCGAGCTGGAGCCCGGCCTTCTCTCGCGGACGGGGTGGAGCGTGGTCGATGATTCCGAGCGCCCGCTTCTGGATAACGGAGAGTGGCCGTGGGTCACGCCGCGGTCGCCGGGTGAACGGCAGGACCTGTACTTCTTCGGATACGGGGTGGACCACAAGTCCGTCCTGGGCGACTTTGTGAAGATCGCGGGACGCATCCCGATCCCTCCGCGGTTCGCGTTCGGCACGTGGTGGTCCAGGTACTGGTCGTACACCGACACGGAGATGATGGACCTCGTGAAGGAATTCCGCCTCCATGCCGTGCCGCTCGATGTGCTGGTGGTGGACATGGACTGGCATCTCACGTTCGACATGCGGTGGTCGCAGGACATCAAGGACCAGGCGGGACAGAAGCTCGGGTGGACGGGGTACACGTGGGACCGGAATGTCTTCCCTGATCCCGATGCCTTCATGCGCTGGTGCGAGCAGAAGGGATTGAAGACCACGCTCAACCTGCATCCGGCGTCGGGCATTCAGCCGCATGAGGAGCAGTATCCGGCCATGGCGCGATCGATGGGGATCGATCCGGCAACACAGAAGTACGTGCCGTTCGACATCGTCAACAGGAAGTTCGCGGACAACTATCTCACGCACGTCATCCATCCGCTCGAGGACCGGGGGGTGGACTTCTGGTGGCTCGACTGGCAGCAGTGGGGTGCGACCACCATCCCGGGTGTGACGCCGACCTGGTGGCTGAACTATGTGTTCTTCACGGATATGGAGCGGCGCGGCAAGAACCGCCCCATGCTCTTCCACCGTTGGGGTGGGTTGGGGAATCACCGGTACCAGATCGGCTTCTCCGGCGATGCCATCTCCGTGTGGGAGTCGCTTGCGTTCCAGCCGTACTTCACAGCGACCGCTGCGAACGTCGGGTTCGGATACTGGAGTCATGACATTGGCGGGCACATGCCCGGCGTCGTGTCGCCCGAACTGTACACCAGATGGATCCAGTTCGGTGTGTTCAGTCCGATCCTGCGGACCCATACCACCAAGAACCCGGATGCCGAGCGGCGCATGTGGTCGTATCCGGACGCATACTTCACGGTGATGCGCGAGGCCTACCGGCTTCGCTACGCGATGATCCCGTACATCTATACGGAAGCGCGGAAGGCGTATGATACCGGGATCTCGATCGTCCGTCCGATGTACTACGACCATCCGCTGGCGGAAGAGGCGTATGCGCACAAGGACCAGTACATGTTCGGGGACGCGATGATCGTTGCGCCGATCGCAACGGAGGGAGATTCGACACACACCGCCATGAAAGAAGTGTGGCTGCCGGAGGGCGAGTGGTACGAGTGGTACACAGGGGCGAAGATTCAGGGGCCGGGAATCTACACGCGCTCGTACATGCTCGAGGAAGTGCCGGTGTTCGTGAAGGCGGGGTCGATCGTGCCGATGCAGCCGGACATGATGTACACCGGCGAGAAACCGGTGGACCCGCTCATCCTGACCATCTTCCCGGGGAGGGAAGGTGCGGCGCGGGTGTATGAGGATGCAGGGAATTCGGTCGCATATCAGAAGGGTGAGTGTACGTGGACGCCTGTCACCATGACCGAAGAAGGTGGGCGGGGGGTGAGAGCGGTTGTGAGTCCGCGTCAAGGGAAGTATCCTGGAATGCTTGCGGAGCGTGCGTATGAGTTCCGTTTGGTGAACCGGATGCCGCCGGAGGTCGTGGAGATCGACGGCCATGTGATGCCCAATGTTGCTGAAGGGTCGGGGCCGGGGTGGTGGTATGACGGCGAGCGTGCGACCATCGTTGTGCGCACTGCGCGGGTGCAAGCCGGTGATGAGCTGGAACTGGAAGTGAAGGGCGTTGCGGGGTCCGTGGGGCAGTACGTGCACGGGTTGCCGGGAGCGTTGCGCCGGTTGCGGAAGGGGATGGATCTCATCAATGCGCAATGGCCGAAGGAGTGGTCGTCCGGCGATCTGGTGTCCGCGGTGCAGACCGGCAACCGGATGTCGCGGTGGCCGGGTAAGGCACCGGCCGAGCTTGAAGCGTTGACCCGGCGCATCGATGTAGCGCTGAAGCAGTTGCAGCCGCTCTCCATACCTGAGAGCGTGCGCACGCGTGTGCGCGGGCTTCTGGACCGCAGCAGAGAGCTGTTGAGCCGGTAGGTCCCCGGTAGTGTTCCAACAAGGTTGTTGTTCCATGTGTACGTTGCACGGTTCTTTTCTCACTTCTTGTAGGAGTTCTCGTGGACTGGCTTGCCCAACCTGAAACCTGGATCGCGTTGTTGACCCTCACGGCGCTGGAGATCGTGCTGGGGATCGACAACATCATCTTCATATCCATCCTTGCCGGGAAGTTGCCCAAGGAGCAGCAGGCGAAAGGGAGGACGTGGGGACTGGCGCTGGCGATGATCACGCGCATCCTCCTGTTGCTTTCCCTCTCGTGGATCATGCGTCTGACCGAGCCGTGGTTCGGCGTTTTCGGGCAGGAGATCTCGGGCAGGGATCTGATCCTCCTCATCGGCGGACTGTTCCTGATAGCGAAGAGCACCCATGAGATCCATGACAAGCTGGAGGGGCCGGAAGAGGCCGGGGTGCGGGTAGGGAAGAAGAAGGCGTCGTTCACGAGCGTGATCATCCAGATCATGTTGCTGGACATCGTCTTCTCGCTGGATTCGGTCATCACCGCCGTCGGCATGGCGAATCAGGTGGCGGTGATGGTAGCCGCGATCGTCATCGCGGTCATCATCATGATGATCTCATCGTCCGCGGTCTCGGAGTTCGTCCACCGTCATCCGACGGTGAAGATGCTGGCATTGAGTTTCCTGTTGCTGATCGGTGTGACCCTTGTGGCCGAAGGATTCCACCAGCACATCTCCAAGGGGTACATCTATTTTGCGATGGCGTTCTCGGTCTTCGTGGAGATGCTGAACCTCAGGATACGGAAGGGTGGGGAAAAGGTGAAGCCGGTGGAGCTGAGGGAGGGGTGATGGCGGACCGCGCGTCCAGACGGGAGCCCGTACGAATATCGTACCGGGCTCCCGGACGGTGCAGCATTACGACCCGGTCTTCGTCAGGATCATGATCTCCGGTTTCCCCAGGACACCACCACGCCCCATGATCTCTTTGAGCTTCGGGTTCGACATGAAGGACTCCGCGGCCTCCGGGCTCGAAAATTCCCCGATGACGCTCACCCAATTCGGCTTCTTTGCATCACGGAACACTTCCGGGTTCGTGAATCCGGCCTTGGTGCGATTCAGGTCATCCGCATCATACACCGTTCTCCACGCGGCATAGTCCTTGACCTCGTGCGTGATCACGACGGTCACCTTCCCACTTGCCTTTTCTTCGTTCTTCGTCCCTTGCGCAACGGCGCCTACGGCTAGTGCGAGCACCAGGCCTGCCAACAGCACATGCTTCATCATGAAAGATCCCTGTTTGGTGAGTGTGCGCTCCGCGATGGAGTGCATACTGTTGAACGGGAGTGGTAGGGGTTTCGTTCCCCCGCAGGGGGAGCGAAACGCCCTTTCTTTGGGGTGATCCTTTTCGCTCCCCCCCCCCGATCTCACCAGGGAGGATTAGTCCCGCATTCATCCTCTTGCCCGATATGAATCCCGCCGAAACAATGGTACCAATGAGTGTCGAAAAGGCGAACATATCGCACAGTGGATATCCAATCGGAAAGGGATCGCACGATGAAAACCCTCGGTATCATCCTCATGGTGATGGGCCTGATAATGACCCTCTACAGCGGATTCAATTTTGTGACGAAAGAGAAAGTGGTGGATCTGGGGCCGATCGAGATAACACAGGACAATGACCATGCGATCGCCTGGCAACCCTATGTGGGCGTCGGTGCGATCATCATCGGTGGCATCCTGTTCGTCGTCAGCAGGAAGGGCTCCCTTGCGGTCTGACAGGGATCGGTATCACCCGGGACATCGGTGCGCTCAGAACTGCTCCCCGGGGAGCGCCGCGTCCGATCACGTTGATGATCACGGTCATGGGGTGATGGCACAATGACAACCCGATGGTTCAAGGATCTCTGGCTGTTGATGAGGGATGCGGCGATAGCATGGGACGATGATGACCTGGTCGAACAGGGCGCCGCCCTGGCCTATTACACGGTCTTTGCTCTCTCGCCGTTCCTGATCCTGATGATCGTCCTGTCCAGTGTTGGCTTTGGTCAGGAAGCCTCGAGCGGACATCTGGTGGATCAGATCCGGGGGCTGATCGGGGTTGAGGGGGCGCAGTTCGTTCAGACCCTGATCACCAACGCGTACCGTGCGGATTCCAATGTCCTCGCAACGGTGGTCAGCACGATCATGGTCCTGCTCGGGGCTTCAGCGGTATTCGTGCAATTGCGGAATTCCCTGAACGCGAGCTGGCGAGTCACCCATACGCCCATGGGTACCATCCGGGGATTCATTCAGACCCGGCTTTTTGCCATTGCGGTCATACTCGGGATCGGGTTCCTCCTTCTGGTTTCCCTGGTATTCAGTGCCGTCCTGGCAGCAGTGAGCGACTATCTGGGCCGCAACATTGCCCAGCTCGCAGGCCTGGTCAACGTCGTTGAGTTCCTGATGTCGTTCGTTGGCGTGACGGTCATGTTCGCACTGATGTTCAAGTTCATCCCGGATGCGATCGTGAATTGGAGCGATGTCTGGGTTGGAGCAGGGGTCACGTCGGTCTTGTTCGCTCTCGGAAAGCTGGTGATAGGCGTGTATCTGGGGAATGGCGCCATAGGCTCCACATTCGGGGCGGCAAGTTCACTCGTCATCATCATGTTGTGGGCGTTCTATTCGGCGCAGATCGTGCTCTTCGGTGCTGAGTTCACCCGGCTCTACGCGACGCGGTTCGGATCGGGGATCCGGCCGGGCGCGAATGCCGTGCATGTTGTTGCTCAGGTTCGTGCGACCCTCCCCTAGCCGTGGGACGCGTGACCGGACGGAACCGGTTTCCGTATCAAAAATGTGTGTCAGGATACCCCGATCGCGAAGTACCGATACAAGCAGGCGGGGCTGCTTCCATGCTGTAGGATGTCATCATCCAATCAGGAAAGGATACACCCATGAGTGCGGGTAAGATCATCGCAGGTGCAATAGTCGCTATCGCTGCAGGCGCGGCGCTCGGAGTGCTGTTCGCCCCGGATTCAGGTTCCAATACAAGGAGGAAGATCTCCGCGCGGGGGAACCGCTATCTCGGGACCATCAAGGACACGGCCAACGGGTACGTCTCTTCCATCGAAGATACATACGAAAGTGCCAGAGGTACCGCAGTTGAGATCGCCGACAGGGTGAAGGGTGCCGTGGACGTCCTGGGCGGTGACGGGACTGTGAAGCATGGGCGACGGGCGTGAGGCATGACCCTGCGTGCCGGTCCGACCCGATAGCAATACCGGCCAGGACCGTCTCGCGGGAATGCATCACCTTGAAAGCGACCCATGACCGAGCACACACCAGCGTGGTATACCAGACTTACGACCATCCTCCTCGGATTGTCGCTTGCGGTCCTCATCCTGTACGTGGGCCGCGACGTGATGATCCCTCTGGCCTATGCGGCGCTCGTGTCGGTGCTGCTCTCTCCCCTTGTCTCGTTTCTGGAGAGACACAGGGTTCCACAATTACTCGCCATCACCATCGCCGTGAGCCTTGCCTGCATCGGGGTTGTGGCACTCGTCGTGGTCATCGGGATGCAGATCTCTCAGTTTGGAGAGGACCTCCCCCGATTGAAGGAGGCGGGGAATCTCTATCTCGCCAGGCTCCAGGCCTTCGTCACGGAATACCTGGGTGTCACGTATGCAGAACAATTGCGCTGGCTTGAACAGGGTCTGGAGCAAGCGCAAAGGAATCTCGGCGGGGTGCTGGGCCGCACATTCTTCGCGTTCGTGGACCTGACGTCCCTGATCATTCTCGTGCCCCTGTATGCGTTCGTCATGCTGCTCTACGCGGATCTTCTGGCCGCTTTTGTCCTTCGACTCGCGTCCGGTTGGCAGGCCGGCATTGTCAAGGCGACGCTCCTCGAAGCGCGGAAGGTGGTGAACCGGTACATGATCGGCCTGATGATGGAAACAGCGATCGTGGCAGTGCTCAATAGTGGGGCACTCCTACTGCTCGGGATCGAGTATGCAGTGCTGTTCGGCGTCCTGGCAGCGATCCTGAATCTCATTCCGTATGTCGGCATTCTGATCGGGGGGCTTCTCCCGATGATCATGGCCATCATAACGAAAGACTCCCTGTGGTACCCCCTCGGCGTGGTGGGCGCCTTCAGCCTTGTCCAGTTCATCGACAATAATGTGATCGTACCGTATGTGGTCGCTTCTCGCGTCAGCATCAATGCTCTCGTATCGATCCTCGCAGTGATCATCGGTGGCATGCTGTGGGGATTGTCCGGAATGTTCCTTGCCCTTCCCGCCGTGGCGATCCTTAAAGTGGCCTGCGACAGGATCGAACCTCTGGCGCCCTGGGGGCTCCTGCTGGGGGATACGATACCCGGCAGGACAACAGATGGATCGAAACAGAGGCTGCGGAAGACATGACGATGACCCCATTGCCCTGGACATCCCAGCGCACGGGCCCTTGAAAGACGACCCTCCAAAGAGTCTGTGTCGCGTGTAGATCTGACCCGGTGCCAGGCCATTGACCGTAGGAGGAACGTATATCGGTAGTCTCTGTGATAGGAAGGATGAACGGTGTGTGGACGCGCCGATCTCTGAAGATCGCCCGATGGGTGATCGTTGCCCTGGTGGGTGTCGTCATTCTCGGCGTGGTGGCATTGCAACTCCCTGCAGTGCAGGATGCTATCGCCCGACGTGTCGTGGCATCGATCACCGGCAAGACCCATAGCCGCATCGAGATCGGTGCGGTGAGGATCGCGTTCACCCATTCGGTCGTCCTTGAAGACGTCTATATAGAAAGTCTGCAACGGGACACGCTTCTGTATATCCGGAGGTTGGCTGCAGATATCGACCTGTTGGGCCTGCTGTCGAACGATATCACACTGCGGCATGTGCGCATCGACTCGCTCACCGCCCACATCTCCCGTACGGCACCGGACAGCGCTTTCAATTTCGACTTTCTCCTGAAGGCCTTCACCCCGGAACCCCCGGCTGATACCAGCGGGCACGTACCGGCGGATCCTGGCTGGAAGATCGGGTTGGGTGGCGTGACGTTGAACGGGATCCACGCAACATACCACAGCAAAGGAGACGGTGTCGACCTGCGGCTCGATCTCGGCGCACTCGATGCCTCGATCGGCATTTTCGATCTGGACAACATGCAGTTTCAGATCGATGCCCTGACTCTTGAGCAGACCGCTCTGCGCCTCACCCGGACACACTCCGGTGAGCGGCCACCAACGGTCTATGGGATAGACCCCGATCACCTGCAGATCGATGATCTTTCCATGCGTGCCGGCACTATCGTGATCGGCGATGCACGGTGGGCGGCGGATATTCAGCATACATCATTCCGGGAGCGCGGAGGCCTCAACCTCCGTGAACTGTCCGGCGAGTTCGCGGTGGACTCGGTGCACGCTCAGCTCACCGATGTCATTCTGGAGACTCCCGCCAGCCGCGCCCACCTGGATCTTCTCCTTACATACGATGGGTTGTCCGACCTCGTCGATCTCTCCGGGACGGTCGGGGTCAGGGCTCGGATGTTCGCATCTTCTTTCGCATTCCCGGACCTGCATGCGTTGATCCCCTCGGTCCCTCTGAAACACGCCCCGGGCATGACACTGCAATGTACCTTCGTGCTCGCGGGGACGTTGCAAGACCTCGCGGTGGAACACCTCCGCCTGTCGGCGGGCGATGCAACCACACTCGATCTATCCGGAGCGATCCGGGGTTTGCCGGATCTTGAGAGATCATCCTTCGATATCGATCTGCGGGAATTCTCCACTGTCCGGCAGGATGTCCATGCGCTTGTGCCGGACTCGCTGGTACCGGCCAGTCTCGTTGTACCCGCCGTGATCCACATGAGTGGCGGTTTCCGCGGCACGCGATCCCGTTTCTCCACTGCTGCGACTGTCAGAAGCAGTATTGGGGGCCTGGAGGCACGTGGGGAATTCAGTGCAGCAGGGAATGACACCTCACGGAGCCCGCGATGGCAGGCAGAGGTGCGGACAGAGGGATTCAACGCGGGTGCCCTGGTCCGAGACCTGCAGGCGCTCGGTCCCGTGACCATGACGGGGACAGCTGCGGGAACAGGCCTGGATATGGCCGGCATTGAAGCCACCCTGGACATGGAAGTGAGCAAGATGGAATATGGTGGGGTCACGCTGCAGCGCCTTTCCGTACACGGGAGTGCCGGGGGTCAGATCTTCAGCGGTAACGCGGTGATGGACGACTCCAGTCTGGCGTTCGCTTTCGAAGGGACGGCCAATACGACCGGTGAGCGTCCGGTCTATACGTTCATGCTCGATGTGAAGGGCGCCGATCTGCAGCGCCTCCGCCTGACCACGGAGGACGTGCGTGTTGCCGGTCTGATGACCGCCGCTGCCACGGGAAGCACCGTGGACGACATCAATGGCAGGGCTGGCGTGTATGATGTCAAGGTCATGAAGGGCCGAAGGCGCTTCCGCATCGACTCTTTGACCGTGACTGCAACGAATGCCGACGATGGTTCGCATATCCGTATCGAGTCGCCGATCCTCACGGGTGCGTTTGATGGCACCGTATCGCCGGGGGATCTGCCGGCGGTCGTCACGCACCATGTCGGGAGGTATTTCGCCCTTCACGAGTCATCCATGCCAACGGTCCTGCGCCCCCAGGCATTCTCATTCACCCTCTCATTGCGTGATCCGGCGATGTTCACCGACGTGCTTTTTCCAGGACTTGCGGGGTTGGGCCCGGGAGTTCTTACCGGAACGTACAGCAGCGAGGATATGCTTCTGCACCTGCATGCCGACGTGAGCGCACTGTCGTATGCCGGATTCGCAATGGATAGCCTCAGCCTCGAAGTGATGTCCGATGCCAGCCAGATGCGGTCCACGTTCCGGGTCGCTTCGGTGGAAAGCGATGTGGTCCGGATGACGGACCTGCGATTCCATGCCATTGCAGAGGTCGACAGCATCACCATGTCCTTGCAGACCGCGGATGGCGGCGGGACGACACAGATGAGCATTGCGGGAGTCTGCACCAGTGTGCCGGACGGCTATCAATTCCGATTCCGTCCGGAGGGTATCGTACTGCAGGATACGGTATGGCAAGCTCCTCCCGACAATGCCATTCTGTTCGCAGCCGGCCGCGTGATCGCGCATAATGTCGCCCTGCGCGGGGGTGCGCAACGCGTGTCGGTGAACACCCGCGACACGCACCTCCCCTTCCCGCCGTTGCAGATCGACTTCACCGATGTGGACCTCGCGACGTTCTCCCGTGTCGTTGAGCGTGACAGTGGCCTGGTGAGGGGTATGGTGGATGGGAGCATCGTCCTGCACGGTCTCGGGGACGAGCTGGCATTCACATCCGATCTCGCCGTGACACGGTTCGCATTTGCGCAGCACCAGGTGGGTGACATACTCCTCCGCGCAGCCAATCGGGCGGCGGACAGCTACGAGGTGGTCCTGGATATCACCGGGAACGGGAACGATATCGGCTTGCACGGCAGCTACCGGAACACGGAGGGCCCCAATACTCTCGACCTCGTGGTTGAGTGTCGGAAAGGAAACCTCGCATCCATCGAACCGCTTGCGTTCGGATCGGTGCAGCGTTTGTCGGGAAGCATGGAGGGAGCGGTGCGCGTGACGGGTACGCTGCGAAATCCCTCTGTTGCCGGCGACCTGACATTCAGTCATGCCACGGTGTCCCCGTCGGCCCTTGGTTCCTTATTGCTCGTGGACGACGGCCGAATCACCTTCGATGCGCGGGGTATGCATGTCGGTTCCGTCGAGATCACCGACACCCTTGGCCACAAAGCGGTACTGAGCGGGAGTCTGCTGACCGATGACTACCGTGACTTCGGTTACGATCTGCGCCTTCACACAGAACACTTCCTGGTAATGAACACCCGGGCCACCCGGGATGCACTATACTACGGGGTGATCGTACTCGATGGTGACATCGTCATCGGCGGAGATGTTGCGAGGCCTGTGATCCATGCGCAAGCGCATGCCGGGAAAGGAACGGACCTCGCGATCGTGCTCCCCGCTTCGGACCTCGCGCTGGAGCAGCGTTCCGGGATCGTACGATTCGTCGATGTCCGGCATCCGGCAGACCCCATCATGGCGCGGAGGAAACCGGGGAGAGGGCCGGCTGCAGCCCGGTCGCGAGAGCGGACCACGCTCATGACGCTCACGTCGAACATTGAGGTCGACAAGGAAGCCAGAGTGCGGATATTGATCGATCCGATCGCCGGTGACTCCCTTGTGATCCATGGAGAGGGGACCTTCAGCGTCAGCATGGAACCGGGAGAGGCTTTTACCGTCACCGGGCGCTATGAGATCCTCGATGGATCGTATCAACTTTCCTTCGGGGACTTGATCAGGCGTGAGTTCGCGATCGAAAAGGGGAGCAGTCTCACATGGGTCGGTTCGGTGACCGATGCGACCCTTGATATCACTGCGATCTACACGGTGAAAGCGTCGGCCCTGGACCTCGTGCAGGACCAGCTTACGGGTATGAGTCAGGAAGAGCGCAACAAGTTCAAACAGGAATTTCCCATCCAGGTCTTTCTCATGATGGATGGCGGGCTGCTGGAACCGAACATTCGCCTCCGCCTCGATCTTGCGCCCACCCAGCGGGGAGCTCTTGGCGGGGCGCTGTACGCAAAATTGAGGGAACTGAACGCTCAGGAATCTGAACTCAGCAAACAGGTTTTTGCGCTCCTCGTCCTTGGCCGGTTCATTCCTTCCAATCCTCTGGCCACCAGCACGGGTGCCGTCGGACTCACCGGGTTTGCGCGGTCCAGCCTGAGTCAGATACTTACCCAGCAGCTCAACCGTCTCTCCGCGGGCATGGTCACAGGGGTCGGCCTCGGGGTCGGTGTGGAATCCTACGAGGACTATTCATCGGGCACGCCGGGAGGGCGGACGCAGCTGCAGCTCGGGCTGACGAAACAGCTCTTCAGCGAACGCGTGATCGTGCAGATCGGCGGCAATGTGGATCTCGAAGGCGAGTGGAGCCGGCGCAATTCATTGAACAGTTTTGCCGGTGATATCAGGGTGGGGTACAAGATGACCGAGGATGGGCGGTGGCAGCTTCTGATGTTCCGAAACAATACGAATGGCGATGCTCTTGAAGGGGATCTCGTGGAAACCGGCGTCGGGATCGTATTCACGATCGACTACGACAAGCTGTTTGGTATCACATTGACCCCCGTTCGCGCACCTGTGGCAGGAAAATAGATGCACCATCTGACATCATTACCATTGTCCTCCGCCCCGGGTCCGGCCCGGGGGAATGGAACACCCGGGGCTGTTGGACCCGTCTTCATTGGACTGGTCGTGCTTCTCTTCGCGGTAGTGTCAGGATGCAGCACAACGGGAAGCCTCGGCCGGGGTGAAAAGCTGTATACCGGCGCGGATCTGCACATCGAGCATGAGGGAGAGCTACCCGATGAGAGTGATCTCCGGGATCAGCTGAAGACGGTGATCGCACCGAGGCCGAACAGCAAGGTGCTGGGGCTCTTCCGGCTGAAACTATGGCTCTACAACGTCGGGATATTGGGAGAATCCGTGGGAGAGCCACCTGTGCTTCTCAGGACAGTGGAACCCGACAGGGTCGCGGCGAAAATGCGCACGATCCTGGAAAACAAAGGATACTTTCAGGCCCGGGTGACCTATGAAGTGCTGGAAGAGGATCGCACGGGAGCGGTGCGCTATGATCTTACCATTCGTCCCCCGTATGCGATCAACAGCGTCCGTGTCTCAGGAGCTGACTCGCCTGTGCTCGCCGCGATCAGGGCGTCGATGGTCGACACCGGGTTGAAGACCGGACAGCAGTACGATCTGCATGCGCTGCAACAGGAGCGCGTGCGCATCGACTCGGTATTGAAAGATCAAGGGTACTATTCGTTCGCCCCCGGTTTCATCATGTTCCAGGCCGACAGTTCCGTGGGCGAGCGCAAGGTGGATCTGGTGCTTGGCCTGAGGGCACGGATCCCGGAAGCGGCGACACGGTCGTATACCATCAACAACATCTCCGTCTATTCCGGGTACGGGCTCAATCGCGACAGCAGCGTGATCCCTGTGGGGGACACGACGATCGTGGGTGGTCTCAGGTATATCGACCTGGATAAGAGGTTCGATCCAGGAGTGATCGTCCGTTCCATCTTCTTTGTCAGGGGCGGGCTGTACGCACGGCGCGACCACGACCGTACCCTCACCAGGTTGATGAACCTCGGCGTGTTCAAGTACGTGGACGTCCGGTTCGTCGGGGTCGACACTTCACTGTTGGATGCACAGATCTATCTCACCCCGCTGTTGATGAAGTCGTTGCGTTTTGAATTGAAGGGGATCTCCAAGTCGAACAACGTTCTGGGGCCGGTCATTGAGTCCAGTTTCCGCAACCGGAACATGTTCCGTGGCGCTGAACTGTTCAAGCTCAGCTTCGAGGGTGGATTCGAAGTGCCGGTCGGAAGAGCAGGTGCGGGCGGCAGTTCCTACGAACTGGGATCGCGGGCCGAACTGGAATTCCCGAAATTCCTCATGCCATTTGTCCCCGGGGATTTCTCGACCAGGTATGTTCCCAAGACGCACATCCTCCTCGGGGTCCGCATGCTCCATCGACTCCGATATTATCAGGTGTTCTCTCTGGATGCCTCCTTCGGATATGCCTGGAATGAGACGCTCAGCAAGGAACATGTCTTCAACCCCATCGCGATCACGCTTGCCCATCTCACGCGGGCGACCGACCAATTCAATGCCATGCTGGTGGCAAACCCTTTCCTGCGGCGGAGCATCGAGGATCAATTCATCATCGGTCAGACGTACTCCTTCACGTACTCGGATCAATTGGAAGGCGACAGGAAGAACTCTCTGTATTTCCGGGGGGGGATCGATCTCTCCGGGAGTCTCATCCATGGGGTCCAGTCACTCTTCCGCAGGGATAAAGGAACGCCGGAGAGTCCCTATACGATCGCGGGTGCAGCATATGCCGAATACTCGAGATTCGATATCGATGTCCGGCAGTACTATAACACGAACGATAGGTCCTCGTCGATCGCCAGCAGATTGATCGCGGGCATCGGGATCGCGCATGGCAATTCCTCTGCCCTCCCGTATATCAGGCAATTCTACATCGGGGGGAGCAATAGCGTGCGCGCGTTCGATGCCCGGTCACTCGGTCCTGGTTCGTACCGGCTACCGGACAGCCTTGCGTCGCGGTCGTTCCAGGATCAGGCCGGCGATATCAAGATCGAAGCGAACGTGGAATACAGATTCCCCATAGCGGGCATCGTGCACGGTGCGCTGTTCGTCGATGCGGGGAATATCTGGAAACTCAGGGACGATCCTGCTCGTCCGGGAGGAACCTTCGCCTGGAGTTCCTTTCTTGATGAGATCGCTGTCGGAACGGGTGTCGGGATACGGTGTGATCTGTCGTTCTTCATACTGCGCTTCGATCTGGCTTTTCCCCTGAGGGTGCCTTCCCTGGTGAAAAGCGAACGCTGGGTGATACGGAAGATCGACTTTGGCCGTGCATCATGGCGAAAGGAGAATCTCGTGCTCAGCATAGCGGTTGGATATCCATATTAGATGTGTGGCTGCTATGGACCCGTATGGCCTTGCGGGTGCCGTGACCGACAGCGGGGAGAGGCTCACAGGGGGATCACGTTGGTCCACTATCAAGGAGAAGGTCATGAAACGTACACTGTGTGCGATCGTCGCACTTGCCGCATTCTCGTTCTTCACCGGATGTTCCGAGGAAGAGCCGCCAAGTGTTCGGGTAGCCAATCTGCGTCCGACAAAGGCGAATGTCCAGTTCAAACAGGCGAATCTGTACACGATCAATCAGAATGGCGTCGTCACCGGGACGTACAGCGCATTCCAGGATGTTGCGGAGGGAAGTCTCGTCGTCACCGCCGTCATTCAGGATGAGTCGATCTCGCCGTCGACAAGCTTCACCGCGTCAGCGAACAACAATTATACGATCTCCATTCTGGCCGGTGACCCGCCGGCCCTCAAGGTGGATGTCGAGGAGAAATAGGATCAGATCGTGTGACGGCGGGTTGGGGTGAAGGATTAAGCCCTCTTTCATCCTTTCAGGCGATTCTCCGGAGTGTATCCCCTCTGTATCTTGATAGGGATCCCTCCGGAGTGCGGGGTCAGGGTGGCTGCATGTGCCCAGACGCCGGGGCGTATGCAGAGGCCTCCGGCGACGCGGGAAGGCCAAGGGGGCAAAGACATCCGGGGGCACATCATTGGGGGTACAAGGACCAGATGAAGATCAGGACAGGTCAACCGGGACGACCGCCCGGGCACAACGTGTCGGTCGTCAGATCATTTCTTGCCGACACGGGATCCCTCGCGTTGTTCGCCGTGCGGTTCTTCAGGACCGTGTTTCAGCCACCGTATGAGATCAGGGAATTCCTGAAGCAATCGTATCTGATCGGCAACAAATCCCTGGCTCTGGTCGGCATCACGGGGTTCATCATAGGGCTCGTTCTGACCATCCAATCGCGGCCGACGCTGGCCCAGTTCGGGGCAGAGTCCTGGTTGCCGGCGATGGTAGCGGTATCGATCGTGCGGGAGATCGGCCCCATCATCACCGCGGTCATCTGCGCCGGCAAGGTCGGTTCCGGCATCGGTGCAGAACTCTCATCGATGCGTGTAACGGAGCAGATCGATGCCATGCAGGTCTCCGGTACGGATCCCTTCAAGTACATTGTCGTCACGCGGGTGGTGGCGGCCATGCTGATGATCCCGGTGTTGACGGTCTTTTCCGATGCCTTCGCATTCTACGGGTCGTACCTCGGAGTGAACATCCGTGGAGATGTCAGTTTCACGCTCTTCTTTTCCCAGGCCCTGACGAAGCTCACGTTCATGGATGTCTTTCCTGCGTTCATCAAGACCTTCTTCTTCGGGGCCGCCATCGGACTGATCGGGTGTTACAAGGGATACAACGCGAACACCGGAACGGAGGGGGTGGGACGGGCTGCGAACTCCGCGGTCGTCACCGCGTCGCTGGCAGTGTTCATTCTTGATATGGTCGCCGTCCAGATCACAAGCATTTTCATGTAAGCACAGGGCAGAGGCATGAGAGCAGCGTCATCAGAGGTCGGTCCAACTCCGGAACCGTCGCCGCAGACACAGACCGGAAAGCCACAGAACGTGATCGAGATCCAGCATGTGAAGAAAGCCTTCGGCACGCACGAAGTGCTGAAGGATATTTCTCTTGCGGTAGCGAAGGGGGAGACGCTTGCGGTCCTTGGCAGATCGGGGGTGGGGAAGTCCGTGCTGATCAAGTGTATTGTGGCTCTTCTGGAGCCTGACAGCGGGACGATCATGCTTTTTGGGAAGGATACCACGACGGTAGACAAGAAAGAACTGGCCGCAATGAGGCATCGCATTGGCTTCCTGTTCCAGGCCGGCGCCCTCTACGACTCGATGAGTGTCAGGGACAACCTCGCGTTCCCGTTGAGGAGTCTGGAGGTCAAGCCCACTGCGGAAGAGCAGGCGGAGTTGATCAAGACCGCGTTGGACGACGTCGGCCTGGGCGAAGCGATCGAGAAGATGCCATCGGAACTTTCCGGCGGCATGCGAAAGCGTGTCGGGTTGGCGCGGACGCTCATCCAGAAACCGGAGATCATGCTGTACGATGAACCGACCACGGGCCTCGATCCCATCACCGCGCGTGAGATCAGCAGGCTCCTCCTTGAGGTTCAGGAACGGTACAAGACCTCTTCCATCATCATCACGCATGACATCGAGTGTGCCAACATCGCCGCCGACAGGATCGTCCTGTTGAACGATGGGTACTGTGTCGCAGGTGGTACCTACGATGAGCTGGAGCGATCGGAAGACGAATGGGTGCGTTCATTCTTTGCGTGGCATGCCGATCGGTCCGTTACGGGTGGTGCAGTGCAGACGAAAGGGAAGCAGTAATGGGATCGACCCCGACCAACTACGTGAAGCTCGGCATATTCGTAGCTATAGGATTTCTCCTGCTCGCAGGGGTTCTCTATTATATTAGTGCCAAGCAGCAGTTCTTCGCTTCGACGTTCCGCATCAGCGGCGTCTTCCGCGATGTGAGTGGCCTTCAGGCGGGCAACAATGTGAGATTCTCGGGGGTCACGGTCGGGCTGGTCAAGGGCATTCACATGGAAAGCGACACCACGGTGCGTGTGGAGATGCTCATCAATGAGGATGCCCATCGCTTCATGAAGAGTGACGCGGTGGCCACGATCGGCAGCGAAGGGTTGATGGGGAACAAGATCGTTGTGATCATGCCGGGGACAGAGAACCAGCCGGAGATCGAGGACAACGGTGTGATCGCGACGAGGCCTCCGGTGGATATCGACCGGTTGCTGCTCACGCTCAAGACCACGGGGGACAACGTCGAACAGATCACGGGAGATCTGTCCGCGATCGTTCGATCGGTGCGGGAGGGCAGGGGGACGATCGGTCAGCTCGTGATGGACTCCACGTACTTGAAGGAGGCGCGGGACAATATCACGCGGATCTCGGACGATCTCGCCACGGTCTCCGGTTCGTTGCGCTCCGGGAAAGGCACGTTGGGGAAACTGTTGATGGACAGCACGTACCTGGCCGTCCCGATCGAAAACGCAACACGGCTCACCGGCGATCTTTCGGACATCGTCGCTTCGATCCGCTCGGGTCGGGGGGCGGCGGGGAGGCTTCTCATGGATTCAACGACGGCGTTGACCCTGGACACGACCCTCGTCAATTTGAAGGTAGGATCGTATCATCTGAAGCGGGTCATGGAGGATGCGCGCAACAGCTTCCTGCTCTGGGGGTTCTAGGACTGAGCGTCTCTGTTCGGCGGCAGGATGATCTACGAGGCGAGGCGCCGGCGCCTTGCACCACTCATTTTCCCTTTTCCTACGGCGGGAGTTGCGTGGGAATTGAAAAATCATTATCTTTATAGCCTTCGCTGGCGTAGCTCAGCTGGTAGAGCAGCTGATTCGTAATCAGCAGGTCGACGGTTCAAATCCGCCCGCCAGCTCCAAAACGACAAGACTTAGCGCTTCCCTTCGTTGGCCCGCCCCCCCCCCAGGTGGGAAACCAGGTCCTTTTTCATTTGTGCCACTGCTAACAGAAGTGCTAACAAACTCGGCCGTAGTCCGGCCACGAGGAGGTTAGCAATGGCAACGCCCCCACAAAACTCACCCTATTCAGAAGGTCCAACGGCCTCTACTATATCGTGTACCAGCAGGATGGTCTGAGACGCTGGAAAAGCACCGGTGCGACCACTCGATCGGATGCCCTGAAAGGGCTGACCGAATTCAAGACCCTCGTCCAGCCGTCCCACCGCGCTCTCAGCTTCGCCCAGTTCCAGGATGAATTCTTGAGGTACGCCGAGATTCACAACGCCAAGAGGACTGTGGATCTCTTTCGCAATATCCTGAAGGGTTCGGAAAAGTTGTCCGGCATACCACCAGCCTGAGGTTCAGGTAAGAAGAGATAAGATCGTATCCAGGTGCCAGCAGATGGACCTCTTGCGCTTGGATGGGGTCGGGGAAGCCCACTTATTCCGAAACAACCCACCTCCTTGGAATCACACACAATTTTGAAAGGACAAACACATGAACCAGAACCTGCTCGATCACATAGACAAAATGCTGAGGAACAAGTCAGCCCCGATCCGCAAGGAGAGCTAGGCAGATATCATTCTGAAGAGAATGTTCGGGCCTCCACAGTCGAAGGTAGCGCCGAGTAAATGCCAAGTGGTGATGCAGGGGCGGAAACGAGTGTATGAGAGCTTTCCATTTCTGGATTGACAATCCCAGTCGGTCTACCTATACTATTCGCAGGTATTTGAACATCCCTCCAGAGGAACGATGAACCTCAGAACTCTTATGTCAGGTTGTATGATGGTGGCTATCTGCGCATCCGCGGACGCCCAGGACTGGGTCAAGGTGAATAGCGGCTGGTCCAACGACACCGTGAAGTGTATGGTCATGACCAATGCGAACATCCTGGCCGGAACCCCCAATGGCCTCTACTGTTCAACCAATGGCGGTACGAGCTGGACAAACGTCACTGTGTTCGGTTCTGCCGGCACAAACGCTGGGAATATCAGCGGACTAGCAACTGACGGCACCAGCGTCATGGTGAAGACCAACATGGGTTACTTTGTCTCCACTAATCAGGGGATTGGAACCTGGTCACAGGTCAACATGTCCACATTGCCTCGGGCCACAATTTTTAGTACCTCCCCGGTAAGTCCGAGTTGCTTTGCCGTAAAAGGATCGAAGATAATTGTAGGTTGGGGGTACTATGGTACAGGTGCTGCGGGGGCTCCCGGATTGGCATATTCAACCGATCTGGGAGCAACTTGGCCGAGCGGTGGGAGCTTCTACATGGTGTCCCCTCCAGAGACCTATCCGGAGAGGTTCATCACGGGTGACGGCGGATCTGATGTCTACCTGGTCTACAGAACCGTCGCCGGAATCACGACAAGGATGCTCGCATACAAGTCAACGGATGGGGGTACGACATGGAGCGGCCTTCCCACACCACCACAAGAGACTTCGATGAATGTGACTGGCATGACCGCGCTTGCTCTTGATGGATCTGATTTCTACATCGCCAGCACCGGCTATTGGTACCAGAACATCACGAGGCTGCCCGCGGGCGGATCTTCATGGACATCCTTGAGTTCGGCACTCCCTGAACCGGGCGCTGATACTTTTCCGAGCATTTCGCCGATCGCTGTCCACAAAGGAGTGCTTTGGGCATGCCTTCGGGACACTCTCTGGCAGTCCACGAACGACGGTGCCTCATGGACAAACATCAACTCCAACCTGCCGACACTAAAGAAGGCCATCGTTGTCAACGACAATGCCATCTACGTGGGGACCAACACCGGCGTTTACAGAAAGGTACACAACACGGTCGGGGCACTGAGCATCACGCTATATAACGACCTTTCCGACGGGCTGACGGGTCCGACCGCAAAGGTGCGCCTATACAACTATCTCGATCAAATTGTTGCGGAGAAAGCGGCGGATAGCAATTCGGTGGTATCGTTCCCCAACCTGTCTCCAGGGACCTACTCGTTTGAGGTATTGAACGCCATTCCTACACCTTGGGGGGAGCAGTACTGGGGCTGGCAGGGTAGTGTAGTCGTCTCGGCCGACGTCACAACGTACGTCACACACACCCACAACACACCCCTCATAACTGCGATGCACGTCTATGATAATGCCACGAACGAGTTGTTTCCCTTGGATCCACTGACTCCGAAGACTATTTCGCTTGGTACCCAGATCCGCATCGACATTGAAGTGGCCAATCCTGCCTTCGCTGGCGCCAGCGTAGCTGACGCCTATCCGAGAATTTACTTTGATCGAGATAGGGCTCTGCCTTACGATGGGCAGGTTGTAGGGATGGCACAGACCTATGCCACAGGACAGTCGCGCACGGTGTCGCTGTATGCAACACCCGCTCAGGCCGGCAACTATTCTCTGAGCGTATCCGCTAATACAGTCTTCTCCGGCGGACCGCTTGTGACCGACGGGGGCTACTGGCACGGCCCGTTGTTCACTGTGACGGTGTCCGTCCCCAAACTCATCTCCCCGGACAGTGGCGCCACAGAAGTGCCTGTTTCGCCTTCACTACGGTGGACGCGCCCAGTAGGGGCAACCGCTTTTCATATCCAGGTCGGGACTGATAGTTCATTGGTATCAAGTCTGATATTGAATGATAGCGCCGAGGTCGATACTTCACGGAGCGTTGCAGGACTGCAATATGCCCAGACCTATTATTGGCATGTCCGCGCAAAGGACGGTAGCGTATTCGGACCATGGTCTGAGCGACGGCCGTTCAAGACCAAGTTGATCGACACCACGATACCAATCATGATCGCACCGGCACCATCGATCACAGGATTGGATACGCCTGTGACGGTCAGATGGACCCGGCCAGTCGGGGCAACCTCGTTTCATCTGCAAGTTGGCGGAGATTCTACATTCACGTCGGGACTTATTCAGCGAGACTATCCGACGGTGGATACATTCGCTGTGTTGCATTCGCTTTCGTTCCTGACATCATATTGGTGGCATGTGAACGCTTACAATGCAGCGGCGGGGGTGAGTACATATTCAGAGGCATGGAAGTTTTCGACGGGTTTATCCCTACCAAACGTCGTTGTGCTTGTTCAACCTTCTCAGAACACCGTGGTGAATGCCGATACGCTTAGTTTGAGATGGAACTCGACTGGGCCGTTCGTAGACAAGTACTGGATGGAGTACAGTATCGATTCAGCATTTACCATAAAAGCAACGGACTCCCTGCTGACAGATACGTCGACAGTAATCCGAAGCATGGTGAAGAGCATTGAGTACTATTGGCGAGTACGGGCACACAACCTGGCGGGGTGGGGGCCGTACAGCACGAGGGGACATTTTGTCCGTTCAATGTTGTCTGTGGCAAATCCCCTGCAAGGAGTGCCCAATGACTGGGTTCTCCAGCAGAACTATCCGAACCCATTTAACCCTACTACGACAATTTCATTTGGACTGCCAGTTCGGGCTCGAGTGCGGTTGGTGGTGTACAGCCCTCTCGGCGAAGAGGTTGCTGAAGTGACAAATACGGATCTAGATCCCGGCTATCACTCAGTCAGCTTCAATGCAATAGGACTTCCGAGCGGGGTGTATTTTTTTCGCATGCAGGCGGGGAGTTACACCGCAACCAAGAGGCTTTTGCTCTTGAAGTGAGCTTGGAAATTTAGGAAGTTGCAACAGGGCCCGGTATTCATCTCCGGGCCCTTTCAATGAGAACCCGACATCGGAGGATGCCGGGCTCGACGGGGGAACGCGCGCGCGGTCAAGGAAGACTTCAATCGAGACAACCCTCCAGCAGGCCCGTCAACCTCCCAGCAAGGGATGATCATGACAGGTTTTTGGATTCGTTGAAGGGGGTGGATTAGTGAAAGCAGTCGGCGGTTATGAAAGGGAATCCTGAGATTGTCGAGACCGCTTCGACTCAGTCCATGAGGGAGGGGAAGTGGAACCGGGGTGTGCCGTCTGACTTGAGGCATAGCAATTTAGGTTTCCTATCACGATATTGGCATATGGGTGAGCGTACGACTTGTCCCCACCGTTCATTGATTCGATCGGCCTCTTTCCCCGAAGTCGCGGGAAGAGGCCTTGCTATTGTGTCGCCTGATCATTGTGACCATGAGATCCACGAGATCTAATCGTTTCTGGTTGACTGTTGTCCTGTTGGGAGTGAGTTGTGCACCGGAGAGTATGAGTTCGCGGGAGGTCACATGGATTATCTAGGTTGGAGAGGTGTTGGGGGCAATACATGTTTGAGATATGGGACAGAGCAACGGAGGATTCAATCCGGGTGGCTGGCACCAGTAGAGCGGCGATGTCGTCTGTGACGTGGAATCCTCTCACACTCCATCGGAATCCGGATGTTGTCTATGCGTCGTTTGAGTCACGCTTCTGCATTCTGAACCCACATACTGCTTATGGATCCGGTGGTTCCGTCAGTTCGGTAAGAGTGATGTCCCCTTGCGCTTCTCGGACGATTTACATGCGCAGCACCCAATCGCGAGATTCAATCAGGCGAACGTTACGGGTTCGTATCTGTCCAGCGTCAAGGACAGCAAGAGCGGCAATGTGGGGACGGGAAATCTCCTTGTGATCAGGTGAGCTCCATCATGGGGAAGTGAAGGGGATATGCATGTCTTTGAAGGGATCATTCATGCTAGGAGAGGGTAACATGAAGCGCGTACTTTGTACGATCTTGTTCCTGGCCACTGCAGCGACCACCTCGCTGGCTCAATTCCCCGAGGTCTCGGTGCGCCAGCTCCAGGAGGTACCGGCCGAATCTCTGGCTTTGGCCGATGGTATCACCAATTTCGGTGCGAACTCGACTCAGCCCCGCTGGACGCTACAGGTATCCCCATACAACGCCGATACCGTGGGTGTCACGGCTCAGGTGGTCGTGCCTCCGGGGATAATCACGTATTCTGCTGGCGTCTGGACGATGCTTGTGTATGATACGACGGCGAATGCAACCGGATGGGGAGGGATCTTCCTTCGGGCTTCCATTGCCGACAGTAATCAGCTGAAAGTCGATGGCTTCCTCAATGTGAAGGCGGGGGATATCATCCATTTCGTCGGTGTGGTCAGCGAATTCCCGACCTCACGAGGAACGAGCGCAACACAGATCCAGCCAGTCGCCGGCCATCCGATCACTATCCTCGGCTCCAAACCGCTCCCGAAGCCTCTTGTAAAGAATATTGGTGATTTCTATACTGGCGCGTTTTCAACCGGTACCATCAAGTTCGCCACTGGTGAGCCGCTCGAAGGTATGTATGTGGAGTTTCACAACGTGACCGTGAACAACAAGGTCAGCACGAGCCGTGGGACGTTCAGCTTCGTCGATGGCGCCGGCAACGAAATGTCGGATTACGACTGGTCGCACTACTTCACTCTTGGCCACGGCACCAGCTCGCTGCCGCTCTATCCCGCGGACACGGCCTGGGCCCGCATCTATGCGGCGATGGGGAATGGGACGCGGATCGACACCATCCGTGGCTACATCACCACCGCTTCGGGCAGCGAAGGCCCGCGCGGATATCGCATCTGCCCGATGTATCCAGGTGACGTCGTCTTCGATACTGGATTTGGATCTCTAGAGATCACCCTCTACGACGCAGAGAATTGGGGACAGCCAGGAACGAATGCACGGATAGAGCTCTACAATGGCAGCGGCGTTCAGGTGGCCCAGGGGCAGGCCAATGCGAATTCTGTGGTGACCTTCAATAGTATCGCACCAGGCAGCGGCTATTATTACAGAGTGTATGTCAATCGGATCACTGCTTGGGGAGAGCAGTTCCGGGGTGAGAAGACTGGGATCACGATCATCGAGAATCAAATCACGTATGACACACACACGCAAAACACTCCATACATGCCCAATGTGAGTGTATATATCCAGAACACGAATGAACTCCTGCCTGACGGGGGACTTAGAGTTGTGCAACCCGGGACCCCATTGCGGATTGAACTCGATATCAAGAACCCCACGTATGCTGGCGCACAAGATGTCATTGCGAACGGTGGTCTCTATTTCGATCGCGATAGATCTGCTCCATATGATGTCAATCTGTCAAGTGTTCCGGAAGACTACGGCATAGGGGTCACAAAGAAAGCGGTCTTCTACTGCAATGCGCCTGCCCTGCCGGGAGACTACTATCTTTCAGTGAGCACCTTTGCCTCTTCCAATAGATACAATACTGTTCTTACCGATGCCAGTAGTTGGCATGATCCGGCATTCAGTGTTGGAAGCGGCGTTGTCGCCTACTATCCATTTAGTGGAAATGCGAATGACGCAAGCGGGAATGGAAACAATGGTACCGTCAGTGGTGCCACCTTAACGGCAGACAGGTTCGGCAGCCTCAACAGAGCCTATTTCTTTGATAGAGTGAATGCCTACATTCAAACGCCCTATGACCTAAAAATCCAAAGTGGGAATACGTTTTCGTTTGCATGTTGGTTCAAGACCGACAGCACAAACATCTCAGGAATCTATATGGGCTGCGGAAGTGAAGCGCTTCATATCGGTTTCGGTCATTATGCAGACACTAAGAAGCTCTGGGCGAATTGCAGGAACGGTACCATTTCAGATCTCTTCGGCAACACGGTTCTATCGAATGACACTTGGTACTTTGCCGCATTTGTCGTTAACGGTACAAATGTTCAATTCTACTTAAATGGTGCTGCCGACGGTTCAGGCACCTTTAGCGTCGAGGCTAACCCATCGACTAATGCACGAGTCGGGTCGAGAGATGACGATTGGAATGTTTACGGAGGTCTCCTAGATGAAATCCGTATCTACAACCGCGCTTTGAGAGGAGGTGAGATCGATACCCTTTATCACGAGGGAGGCTGGCCTCCGGTTGTTGCGCCGCCCTGGAGGTTCACCAATACAGGCATCAGCCACACGATAGTGATTCCGACCGGGGCAAATCCGAACATCAACGGGACCTCACTCGTATCCGGTGACTATGTCGGTGTCTTCTATGATTCCAGCGGGCCTCTTACTTGTGCTGGGTACGAACGGTGGACAGGGACGAACAACATTGCCTTATCTGCATTTGGCGATGATCCGACATCAAATGCAAAGGATGGGTTGCTTGCCGGTGAAGTGTTCAAGTGGAAGATTTTCAAGGCAGATGCTGGCAACATAGTCGACGCTGAGGCAACCTATTCGCAGGTTGGCGGCCTGATCACGCATGCAAACACCTACTCAACAAACGGTATCAGTCAGCTGGTGTCTCTAGTCGGAGGAATCACGACACATTGCACAAGCCTTCGCGCCGGGTGGAGTCTTATTTCGAGCTATGTGATGCCGCAGAAAACAACATTAGACAGCCTTTTCAAATCCGTCGTGAGTGATGTGATCATCGTAAAGAACGGGGCGCAGAAGACCTATATTCCGTCCATCATGGTAAACAGCATTGGTCCATGGGTCGGTACCGAAGGCTATCAGATCAAGATGGCAACTGCACGGAGTCTATGCGTTGCGGGACAGAAAATCGTGCCGTGGGCGTTGACGATACCTCTTCCATTGGGATGGAGCCTCATGCCCTACGTGCGCGACAGCGAAATGGCCATCGCCTCGGCTTTGAGCGGGATTGTGGGAGACATCGTGATGGTAAAGGATCAGGATGCGAAGACCTACATTCCATCAGTCGGAGTGAACGGTATCGGGACATTAAAGGTGGGCCAGGCCTATCAGATCAAAATGTCCGCAGCACGGACGATGGAATACCCGGCAAAGAGTGCCCTCTCGATTACGGCTGAGAATGACAATTCGACGACAAGTGCGCACTCGGTGCGTGTCATCCAGCCTTGGTACTTCACCAATACGGGCGTGAGCCATACGGTGATTGTACCAACGAACGCGAATCCTATGATCGATGGTACTCCAATCACCGCAGGAGATGTGATTGGAGTATTCTACGACTCACTTGGGACGCAGGCGTGCGCGGGATATGACGTGTGGACGGGCACAAGCAACGTAGCTATTGCTGTGTTTGGCGATGATGCCACCACGCCTGCAAAGGATGGCCTTTCCTCCGGTGAAACAATCAGATGGAAGATCTGGCGGCAGAGTGACGCTCAAGTATTTGTTGCGACTGCCAGATACGTATCTCCCGGCGGCTTGGGTGGAATTGTTTCAGACACGAGCAAGTACAGTATCAATGGTATCAGTGCCGTCTCCGGTCTCACCGGAAGCGTGACAAGCGTGGCGGCCACGGATATGCCAACAGAGTATACCCTGTTGCAGAACTATCCGAATCCTTTCAACCCCTCAACGACTATTGCCTTCGGGATGCCAGCGCGAGGTCGCGTTCGGGTGACCGTCTACAGCACCCTGGGCGAAGAGGTGGCAGAACTGGCAAACGATGAAATGGAAGCTGGGTATCATGAAGTGAAGTTCGACGCAACAAATCTCTCTAGCGGCGTGTACTTCTATCGAATGCAGGCGGGAACGTTCACGGAGACGAAGAAGCTTTGCTTGTCCGTTAGTGATCGACTATGGGCCCGGGACCTCTCGGGCCCTTTCTATTCCTGCGCGACCTTGGGATCTCTCACCGATTCTCCTTGACAATCCCGATCCGTTTCCCTAACCTGCCATCATAGAATAGCGTCCTCGGCGAGAGGCGTGCGGGGAAGGAATTGTGACGAGACCTCTTTTGTCCGAAAGGATGGAAGAGGTTTCTCATTGTTGCCGGGTTGGACAATCCTCGTGTGTTTCGAATAGATCTACATAATGTGGAGGGGTGAGGAAGTCTGCACTCCATGGATCAACAATTCTCACTGGAATTCTTGAACTTGACTTTGTTACGTAGGAGGTGACAAATGTGGTTCTGGTCTTTCCTGCAGCTACTTACCAGTGTTGCTCTTCTCGTAATCACTGGCATCTATGTGTTTCTTACTTGGATGATGACGCGATCATCGAACCACCAATTGGTGCAGATGATCCAAGCAAACGAAGTATCTCGGCGGGAAGAAATTGCAGCGAGACGTCCAGTCCTCGTCTTTTATCTGGAAGGAGAAGGCTATGTTCGGTTTTGGTATGCGCCTCGGTTGGAATCCGATGCGTCTCTTATGTAACCCCGACCGCTGTCACTGTAGCCCGGAGTTTTCTTGGGCTCTTGCCCGAAAGCCTCGACTCTATGGTATGGAACCGTCGAAAACCTAGGGAAGCAGAATGGAGAAGAGGGGGTGACGGCCTCTATTCAAAGAGTGAGATAGATATTTTGACCTTCCGGTTTCGAATCGCCAAGTACCGCATCGAGCACAACACGTCAAGGGTCAATATGCGAAGTGTAATCCTATTTCTCGTGACTCTTCTTTTTGCGGGTGGGCTAAGGTCGTCCCATGCACAATGGAAAGACGTGAAGGGGATCGAGGGTGGCAAAGTATCAAGATTTGTGAAGGCGGGAAACACTATTCTGGCTGTCGGACAGTTCTCCGGGGTCTACTCCTCGACGGATTTCGGATCATCGTGGACTTGGAATGGGAACAGTGGTTTCCCCCGCTACTGGCGTGGCTGGCTCGATTTCAGCGCGAACGGGAATCGTGTATATGTGACGGATGGCACAACCCTCCTCGGGAGTACAGATTTTGGATTGGGCTGGAAGGTGGTACCAGGTCTGCCGAAGTACAGCCCAACGGCAGTGTTCGTTTCGGACTCGGCGGTATATGTTAGTCTGGGCTTGACCATTGGGCGCACGGCTGATGATTTCAAGACTATGACAGTCTCTGATTCGATTCCCGGGGTTGTCAACTCGATTAGCGGAAGTGACCATCTTCTTTTTGCCTCTGACGACAATACCATCTACGCTTCGGTCAACAAAGGTAAGTCCTGGACCTCAATCACCGATTCTTCAAACAACATGGGCATTGTCCTGAGGGTCGTCGCAAAAGATAGTGCGATACTCGCACGGACTTCCCAAGGCGTGTTTCGATCCATGAACGCCGGGCAGGATTGGTACAGGGTGAATGAATTCTCGATCGTGACCGACCTCTGGATAGACAGCGACCATTGGTATGCCGCCAGTGGTGGCGTCTGGCGGTCGAGTGACAACGGTGTGAGCTGGATACGTTCAGCAGATGTCTCAATCTCATTTCCATATGGGACCCTCACCTACAACAACATGTGGGCCGTTCTCGCTTCAAACGGAACGGTATTGTGTTCCCCTGGGGGGGCTGGCATTTTCAAGTCGATTGACAATGGTTCAACGTGGAGTATGTCAAACAGTGGGTTCAATGTGCCCGAGGTTCGGAGCATCGCAGTCACGGGTGATTCAGCATTTGTAATTGTGCCAGGACTAGGTGTCCTCCGTACATTCGACCGTGGTGCGACCTGGCAGAATGACATTAATGGTATGGTGGATACTCGTTTTTTTTCGATCGCAGCGAGTAATGATGTGGTTTTCGTCGGCACCCGGACAGTCGTGAGTGTCTCCCTTGATGCCGGAAAGACCTGGGCGACATGCACAAATGCGCCGAATGGGGTTGTATTCTGCATGTCGTTCAATGGGAAGACTCTCTACGCCGCCTTCTCGAATGACTTTGGCTTTGTCCAAATGTATCGCACAAGCGACCGTGGCCAGTCGTGGACACCTCTCGGCATCAATGGCTTACCCACGGGCGTACAAGTATGGGTCAGTGCCATTGCATTCACGGATTCCAGCATCTACGTCGGCCTCCTCAACGAAGGGGCTTTCGTCACACGTGATGGGGGGACGAATTGGGAATCCTTGAATGCGGGACTAACAGATATTAACCATTCTCATGCTTCAATCTACGATCTTGTCACTGACGGCAGCAATCTGTTCGCAGCGGCCAATGAGTATGTCTATATGTCTTCCGACAGAGGCGTACATTGGAAGGATATAGGGATCGTGCATGTATATCCACTACCCACAGATTCGGCCGCGCATCACAAGGTCACAATTCACGGAACCAATCTTTTCATCGATTCCGGAACAAAGGTTGCCCACTCACCGGATTACGGCAAACGGTGGAATTATGGGTGGGATGGGATGGAATCTCCAATTTCGGGGGTTCCCTGGATCGCGGACTCTTGTTACGACCGCCACTCAGATCTTCGCAACGAGTTACGAGCGTGGCCCGCTGTGGCGTCGGCCCCTGAGCGAATTCTCACTCTCTACAGCAACTCAAGTGTATCCCCGGTCGATTGTACTAAGGGCGACCCCCGTTGGACAAACCAGAGACACCACCTTTCATATCAGAAATACTGGAATTGACACTCTGAAGGTCCAAGACATACTGACAAGTACGCCCGATTTTCTCGTTAAGCTCAGGCAAGCTACTATCCCACCAGGTCAAGCATACGAGGACACGGTTCGATTCACACCGACTTCTGCGGTCGCGTATTCAGCCAAGATCGTAATTGTCAGCAACTCCGTCACCTCGCCGGACACTGTGCTGGTATCTACGAGTGGTGTGGCTTCGGTTGCGCTCGAGGGACAAAGCCCCAAAGAGTTCTTAATCGATCAGAATTTCCCCAACCCCTTCAATCCGTCGACAACGATACGCTATGGTCTCCCGAATCGATCGCACGTGACGCTGTTGGTCTTCAATACGCTCGGGCAGCAAGTATCCATCCTACAGAACGGGGACCAGGAAGCGGGCTATCACGAGGTCCGTTTCGACGGCGCGAACCTGCCGAGCGGCGTGTACTTCTATCGCATGCAGACGGGGAGCTTCACAGAAACGAAAAAGTTCTTGCTCGTAAGGTGAGGTATGCAGGATTCTGAGAGATAGAACAGGGCCCGGGATGTTCTCCGGGCCCTCGTCATACCCACAAAAAAACCCGACATCGGGGGATGCCGGGTCCGACCGCCCATGTGCACGCGCTGGGGGGAGCGCAATGCGAACGGTCAAATGAAACGTACGACCTCCAGAACTGAAAATCAAGCGGTCAAAAGTTGACCGGTCTCAGGGGCTCGTTCATTTCCTTGAAATTGGCATTCGGGTTCGCTACACTTGGGGCATGATGGGTGCCGAAGTTGGAGACGTGCACCCCCCTGGCCGAACGTACGGAAGACCATTTCTGTTGTGTGTCCATTGACGTCTCCGCATCCGGGTCAGTTCAGCACCATCTCATGCGGCGCGTTGGCAGGATCCGTCTACTCAGGGATTGACCAATGAACATGCAGGCCAGGAAAACCATCCTCCTCGTTGAAGATGAAGTGCTTATCGCTCTCGCCGAGGCACAATCGATCGAAGGCTTCGGCTACCGGGTCCTTACCGCACATACGGGCGAGAATGCTGTTGTCATCGCGACCGGGATCGACAAACCCGACCTTATCCTCATGGACATCGACCTGGGGAAGGGGATAAGCGGGCCCGATGCCGCCGTCGAGATCCTCTCCAGGAGTGCCATTCCCATCGTATTTCTGACCAGTCATGCTGAGCGGGACATGGTCGAGAAGGTCCGGGGCATCACGCGCTACGGTTACGTGATCAAGGACTCGGGAGATTTTGTGTTGCAGTCGTCGATCGAGATGGCATTCGAACTGCATAGTGCGAATGAGCTGCTGAAAGGGGAGCTCGCCGAACGGAGGCGGACGGAAGATCGCCTCGCCCATTCCCATCAGTTGATGCACTACGTCATACAGCACAGCCGCAGCGCGATCGCTGTCCATGACACGGGTATGAGATATGTCTATGTGAGCCAGCGCTATCTCACCGACTATAACGTGAAAGAAAAGGATATCATCGGGAAGCACCACTATGAAGTGTTTCCGGATCTTCCTGAGAAATGGAGAGAGGTGCATCGACTGGCACTGGCCGGCAAGGTCTCGAGCGCGGAAGACGATCCGTATGAACGGGAAGACGGGTCGGTGGAGTGGACTCGTTGGGAATGCCGCCCCTGGTATGAAGGGGATGGCTCGATCGGCGGGATCATCGTATACACGGAAGTCATCACTGAACGGAAGAAGGCAGAAGAACGGCTCAAGGATGAGAGAAATCTTCTCATGACGATCATCGACGCCATCCCTGACGAGATCGCAGTGAAAGATCTTGAAAGACGGTTCATGCTCGTCAATCCTCCGTGCGTTCGTGCACTTGGCAAGCCATCGGCTGACGAAGTTGTGGGGAAGAGGGACGAAGACCTGATAGCGAGGGAATTCGTTGAGCGCAGCAAGCTGGAGGAAGAGCAGTTGTTGCTGACAGGAACGCCTGTTCTGAATGCTGAAGGAAGGCCCCGCCTGGATCCGATCACCGGTGAGATCGATCGGGCGCTCCTTGTCTCCAGGTCACCCATACGGGACAGGAATGGTGCTCTTGCCGGACTCGTGGTGATAAGCCGCGACATCACCGAGCGCAAGCGAACGGAGGTCGCGAGTCACACGCTGGAACACCAGTTTCGGCTGGTGTGGGAGAAATCCACGGACGGCATGCGATTGACGAATGAAGACGGCACGATCCTGCGGGTCAACGAGGCCTTTTGCCGGATGGTCGGGAAAGAACGGTCTGAGCTGGAAGCGCACTCTCTTGCGGTGGTCTACGAGAAGGGGCGGCAAGAGCATGTCTCCCGCCGACATCAGGAGCGGTTCAGGTCACGGACCGTGGAAAGCCATTTTGAGCGAGAAGTCACTCTCTGGAACGGGAAGACCATGTGGGTTGAGGTATCGAACTCCTTCCTGGATTTTGCGGGGCAACCGTCCGTGTTGCTCGGGATATTTCATGACATCACCGAGCGCAAGCGGTCCGAAGCGAGGATAGAAGCGCTGTTCGCCGAGAGGGAAGTGCTGCTCAAAGAAGTGCACCACCGCATCAAGAACAATATGCACACCATGATGAGCCTGCTGTCTCTGCAATCGAGATCCATGACGGATCCGGGAGCCGTGGCAGCGGTCAAGGATGCCAGGAGCCGCATGCAGAGTATGATGGTGCTGTATGACAAGCTCTACCGATCGGAAGGATTCAAAGAACTGCCGATCAACGAGTATCTTGTACCGCTGGTTGGTGAGATCGTTGAGAATCTGCCGAACGCCGGCATGGTGGCGATCGAAACGCACGTTGAGGATTTCATCCTCCAGGCGCAACTGCTCTCTCCCCTCGGGATCATTGTGAATGAACTCCTCTCGAATGCCATGAAATATGCCTTCACCGGCCTGGAGAGAGGCACGATCAGCATTGCTGCTTCGCTCAAAGACCATCGCGCAACACTTGTCGTTCAAGACGATGGCATAGGATTGCCGGCAGGGCTCGATCTCAAGACGTCCACCGGATTCGGGCTGCGGCTTGTAGATATGCTGACGGAGCAGATGGGCGGCAGCATGAAGATCGAGAGGAACAAGGGGACAAGATTCATCCTGGAGTTCGAGGTGTGATGCTGCTTCCTTAGAGGACCCGCCTGCTCTCCATACGGCCCTCTGCCTTGATGCGTTTGATGTGGGCCATTTGACATTTCGCATCCCTCTGAGTACATTTTTCTGTCGTCACCACACCTCATTCCTGCGCTGCTGGCGGCCCGGATCCGGGCTCCCTCTCCAGGTCTGGCGTCCGGCTGGGAGTTCCACCATTCCCTGGCGTCCTCTGCGTCTTTCGCTCGAACGAATGATCGCGGCCATCGCAGCCACTGTGGATCCCTACGCAAGCAAGAGTATTGTCTACTATCATTCAGGAGAGTGGTATGGCGTCTTCCCCTTCGGCACCGCTGGCATCCCGCTCCGGCGGCGATACGAACAACTATACGTTCGCCCTGGTCGTTCTGACCTCGCTCTTCTTCATGTGGGGGTTCCTCACATGCCTGAATGACATTCTCATCCCGCACCTGAAAGCGCTGTTCACGCTGAACTACACGCAGGTGATGCTGATCCAGTTCAGCTTTTTCACCGCCTACGCGATCGTGTCCATACCCGCCGGCTTCCTTGTTGAAAAGGTGGGCTACAAGTATGGCATCGTGGCAGGCTTGCTTACCGCCGGTGTCGGCTGCATCCTCTTCTATCCCGCTGCCGGCATGCAATCGTACGGGATGTTTCTCGCCGCCCTCTTCGTTCTTGCGGCAGGGATCACGGTGCTTCAGGTCGCCGCAAACCCGTACGTCGCGATCCTCGGCCGCCCCGAAACCGCTTCAAGCAGACTGAGCCTCTCCCAGGCGATCAACTCGCTCGGGCATACGATCGCTCCGTATCTCGGGTCACTGCTCATCCTCGCCGTGGCGGTGAAGTCGGCGCAGGAACTGAGTGTGATGAGCCCGGCAGAGGTGGAAACGTACCGGCTCACCGAGGCGAGCGCCGTCCAGGTGCCGTATCTGGTCCTTGCAGCAGTGCTGATCGGCATTGCCGCGATCTTTGCGGTCATCAAGTTGCCGAAGATCGAAGCCTCGGAGATCCAGTCCAGCGGCGAGGCCGGAGGCAATATGCACGACCTCCATCCGAGCGCATGGGGCTACAAACACCTCGTGCTCGGCGCCATCGGCATCTTTCTCTATGTCGGCGCCGAGGTCTCGATCGGCAGCTTTCTCGTGAACTACTTCGGACAGTCGGACATTGCCGGCCTCGATCCCGCTGATGCCGGCAAGTACGTGTCCTTCTACTGGGGTGCTGCCATGGTGGGCCGGTTCATCGGCTCCGCGGTCCAGCGGTCCGTCAGCCCGGCAAAGGTACTGGTCGTGAATGCCTTCATCGCCTCCGGACTCGTGGTGCTCTCCATGCTGTCGTTCGGGCAGGTCGCCATGTGGTCGATCCTGGCGGTCGGACTCTTCAACTCGATCATGTTCCCGACGATCTTCACGCTGGCGATCAACGGGCTCGGCAAGCACACCGGACAGGCCTCCGGCATCCTCTGCACCGCGATCGTCGGCGGCGCGATCATCCCGGTGTTGCAGGGATACTTCGCGGATACGATCGGCATACACCATGCGTTCTTCATTCCGGTGTTGTGCTATCTGTATGTTGCGTACTATGGCATGAAGGGACATACGCCCGCGGTTCTTGCGGCGAAGGCCTGATATGGACTACCGTAACGATGACCGGATCGTGATGACCCTCGATGCCGGCGGAACGAATGCAGTGTTCACGGCGATCCGGTCAGGGGAACCGATCCTCGATGAGATCGTCCTTCCAACTCGCGGTGACAACCTGAACGCGTGCCTTGCGACGATGATCGAGGGATTCACGCAGGTGCGTGCGAGGCTCCCGTATCCCCCCGTGGCGATCAGCTTCGCGTTCCCCGGCCCCGCGGACTATCCGAACGGGATCATCGGCGACCTGCTGAACCTGCCCGGCTTCCGCGGCGGCGTCCCCCTCGGTGCGATCCTGGCGTCCGAGTTCGGTCTGCCGGTGTTCATTAATAATGATGGCGACCTGTATGCGTACGGCGAAGCCATTGCAGGATTTCTTCCGCACATCAACGGACTCCTGGAGAAGGCGGGGAGTCCGAAGCGCTACAAGAACCTCCTCGGCCTGACCCTGGGGACGGGGTTCGGGGCGGGCATTGTGCGTGCCGGAGAACTCTTCCTCGGCGACAATTCGATCGCCGCGGAGATCTGGCTGCTCAGGAACAAACTCGACCCCCGCACGAATATCGAAGAGCATGCAAGCATCCGCGCGGTCAGGAGGATGTATGCCCGTGCTGCCGGGGTCCCGGAAGATGCTGCCCCTTCACCCCGAGATATTTACCGTATCGGGATGGGCGAAGAACCCGGCAACCGCGCTGCCGCGGTCGGCGCGTTCGCTGCCATGGCTGAGGCTGTCGGTGATGCGATCGCGAATGCCGTGACGCTCGTCGATGGCCTCGTGGTGATCGGCGGGGGATTGTCGGGTGCCTCCGCGCTCTTCCTCCCGAAGATCATCGAAGAGATGAACAGTACGTTCGAGAAACCTGACGGCTCCACACTCCGCAGGCTCGTCGCCAACGTGTACGATCTGGAGGAAAGCGCCCAGCTCGAGCGCTTCCTCATAGGGTCGACACGCGAGATCAGTATCCCCGGCTCCTCCCGGACGCTGCGCTATGATCCGGAGATGAGGATCGGCGTGGGCATCTCCAGGATCGGCACAAGCAAAGCGATCTCGATCGGCGCCTATGCGTTCGCACTACGGTCAATTGACGCAAAACTATGAACCAGTCTCGATGGCACTTCCCCCGGCCGGCAGTTCTGGCCATGATCATCACCTCCGCGCTTCTCTGGACCGGCCACAGCCCAGGACAGACCACCGGCGGTACGCTCGAACGGATCTGCACCGGCTTTCAATTCGTTGAAGGGCCCGTGTGGAAGGAGAGGATAGGACTTCTGTTCAGCGATGTCTGGCCGTCCACCATCCACCGGTGGTCTCCAGCCGATTCCACGGTCTCCATTCATCTGAAGCCGTCGGACAGTTCCAACGGATTGACCTACGACAGGCAGGGGCACCTCATTCTCACGCAGATGCAGCAGCGCCGTGTATCGCGCCAGGAAGTCAATGGAACGATCACCCCGCTCGCGTCCTCATTCCGCGGCAAGCGCTTCAACTCTCCGAACGACATCGTCGTCTCATCGTCCGGAGCGATCTTCTTCACCGACCCCGACTTCAATGTGCCCCCGGGGCAGGCGAAGGAGCTGGCGTTCAAGGGGATCTACCGGTTGAGCCCGTCAGGTGCCATCCAGCTCATCGACAGCACGTTCGACAAGCCGAACGGCATTTGTTTCTCGCCGGACGAGAAACGGCTGTACGTGAATGAGTCGCCCCAGCACAAGATCTATGTGTGGGACGCGACGAACGATTCCACGTTCACGAACAAACGCGTGTTCTATACGATCCCACAGAACGGCTATGCCGACGGCATGAAAACCGACTCGGCGGGGAATGTCTATTGTACAGGCCCGGGCGGAGTCTGGGTCGTCTCCCCCGAAGGCGCCTTGATCACATTGATCACCACACCGGAGACCCCCGCCAACTGTGCATGGGGCGATGCCGACAGAAAGACGCTGTACATCACGGCGAAGTCCAGTGTCTATCGCATCCGTCCCGGCATTGCAACCGGCGTGAGGGTCGGCATGCGGGCGCCGGAGGAACCAGCGTGAAGGGTTCCCAATCCCTTCAACCCTCCGTGCCGGTACCTGGGGGGGGCCCCCGCGGGGGCCCCCCCCCGCCCGGGGGCCCCCCCCCCCGGCGGCGCCCCCCCCCGGGCGGGCAGCGGTGAGTACACGGCACGGTTCGACGCCGATGGTATGGCCAGCGGCATCTATCTCTGCCGTATGGAAGCGGGCGCCTTCGTGGAGACGCGCAGGCTCTGCTACGTCAAATAGTGTGGTGTCCCTCCGCACGGGGGGGCACGATAGGCATTCTCTACAGGTGAACAGGGACCTCCGGGACCCTTTCTGCAGTTTTGACATTCTTCACATCCTTCTCAATGTCTTCCCACCTTGACCCGTTCAGGGTCAGACGGATCGCTCGATCGCTGGAAACACCTGCATTCCCCGCATTCCCGCGGTTCGTCGCACGGAGGTCTTAACGATCCGGCCTACATCAGCCTGCTGCATCGTCGTGCGACGTGAACTACCATAGCCAGGGTATTGATTGCGCCTGTCCGAGAACGTACCATACTCATGCGCGCCGGAACTCCGGCCGTGATCCCGCGAACGTATGCAGGTGATCCGGAGGGGAATGCAGTCTGCGATCGGACCGGCTTCGTACAAGCTACCATGACATGGAGAGAGACATGAGACCCCTGGTGATTTGCGCCGCCATCCTGTTGCTGATGAGCTCGGGCGCCTTCGGACAAAGCTACGACATGAAGATCCACCTGAAGTCAGGACAGACCATCACGGTCCCGATCGACAGCGTCGCGCGCATGTCGTTCGCGCAGATCACAGGATTCCAGGCGGCGGGCACGTCGTCCTATGCGCCCACGGCGTTCCGGCTCCTGCAGAACTATCCGAATCCGTTCAACCCTTCCACGACCATCGTGTACGAGACCACCGGAAGTTCGGACGTCAGGGTCCGGATCTTCGATACAAGAGGCGCGCTCATCAGAGACCTGCTGCATGAGGGGCAGTCCTCCGGACTGCATCATGTCGTGTGGGATGGGATGGACAACTCCCGCGCACATGTTGCGAGCGGCGTGTACATCTCCGTCGTGCAATGCGGTGGGCACGTCCTGTCCCGCACAATGATCCTGATGAAGTGAAGGGAGAACGACCATGAGAACGACCACGTTGCTGTTCATTGCTTCCCTGGCCCTCACCCTCGGCGTGCAGGCGCAGAACCTGACCATCGTCCGCCCGGGCGGACAGTCGTCACAGTACACCCTGACAGAGATCGACAGCATCACCTTTGGCGTGCGGGATGCCAATGCCGGATCCGGGTTGAATACGATCCTGCGCGTCCACACGAAGTCCACCATCAACCAGTTCTCTGTGAGCGCCATCGATAGTATCGGCTATGATGACGCGAACACGATGACCGTCTACCTCCACACCGGAGCAAAGAATACGTTCGCTGTGGCCGATGTGGATAGCATGTCCTTTGCCCCCGGTTCGGCGCATACCGTGACGGTGGCGTACAATGGTGCCTCGGTCACCGTGGACAACCCGTTAGCGGCGCTTGGTGTGACCGTCACGGTTTCCGGCGCGGATGTGACGGTGCATGCTGCTGCCGGGCTCGATGACATCACCTATGTGCTGGGCGGTACAAGCACGGACGGAATGTTCAAGATCTATTCGGAGAATCCCTTCGGCCTTCAGCTCAATGGACTCACGCTGACGAACGCGGACGGTCCCGCGATCAATGTGCAGGCACACAAGATCGTGACGGTCGTGCTCGGGGACGGGACCACGAATACTCTTACCGATGGCGCGACCTACGCCACAGCCCCGAACAGCGAAGACCAGAAAGCCGCCGTGTTCAGTGAAGGGCAGCTCACGTTCACGGGGACCGGGTCGCTGACCATCGTCGGGAAGGGGACGAGCCAGCACGGCCTGTGCAGCGATGACCATATCGAGGTGCTCGATGGCCACATCGTGGTCCAGAGTGCTGTGAAGGACGGGATCCATACGAACGACGGTTACGTGCAGAGCGGAGGGTCGGTGGAAGTGACCGCCACCAGCGATGGCGTCGATGCGGGCGACGGGCCCGTCAATGTCACCGGCGGGACGCTCATCTCGCATGTGGCCAACGATGGGAGAGATGCCCTGAAGACGACGGTGCATATGCAGATCAGCGGGGGGGAGGTTCTCCTCACGGTTGGCGGCAAAGGCTCGAAGGGCCTCAAGGCGTCGGTGATAGGTCTGACCGGTGGGAAGGTGACGATCCAGAGCACCGGTGGCGTTACTCTGGCGGCGCTGGGTTCCGGCTACGACCCATCGTACTGCACGGCGGTCAAGGCCGATAGTCTGGTGGTGCTGGAGGGGTCGCAGGTGAGCATCACCACGACGGGCAGTGCGGGACGGGGCTTCTCCTGTGACGGAGGCATCCAGATCCTGTCGGGCAGCCTCGCGGTGACGTCGAGTGGAGGAGGAGGGACGTACACGAACTCCCTGGGTGTGCTCGATGCCTATCAAGGCCCCTGTCTGAACGCGGATGGGAACATCGTGCTGAGCGGCGGGACCATCACGCTCACCCACTCGGGTTCTGCCGGGAAGGGGATCTCTGGCGATGGCCGGTTGACCATTGGTACGGGCGGATCCTCACCGGCACTGCAGATCACGACCACCGGTACGAATGTGTTGATCAGTGCCGGCGACTATGCTGAGGCCAAGGCGATCTCGATGGACAGTCTGATCACCATCAACAGCGGGACGATCACGATCTCCTCGGCGGATGATGCCGTGAAGTCCAAGGTGTGGATCGAAGTGAACGGCGGTACGATCACCATCCCGAAGTCGGTGGAGGGCTTCGAAGCGCCGAATCTCTTTTTCAAGGGTGGGGAGATCAACCTGACGTCCAGTGACGACGGTCTCAATGCCACGTACGGCAGCGATATCGAAGGGAACGACGGCAGCCAGTTGACGATCAGCGGCGGATACCTTGCACTGTACGCACCCACCGGTGATGGCATCGATGGGAACGGGAACATGACGATCAGCGGAGGTACCGTGATCGTGCATGGGCCTCCTTCGCAGCCCGAGGTCGCGGTGGATGTGAATGGCACGTTCCTCATCTCCGGAGGAGTCGTTGCCATGTCACAGATCAATTCCAACATGATCGAGCTGCCCAATGCGGCATCGGGGCAGCGGTCCGTACTTCTGAAGACCAGCCCGGTGATCAGCGCGGGGACTTTGATCCATATCGAAGATGCCAGCGGCAATACGGTCGTCACGTTCAAGCCGGCGCGGAATTACTCATCGTTGCTGTTCTCGTCCCCGGCGCTTGCAGCAGGGGCGAGCTACAAGATCTACACGCAGGGGTCTTGCACCGGAACCCTGAAGGACGGGATCTACACCGGCGGGACGTATTCCGGGGGGACATTGAAGACCACGTTCACATCGACGTCGGTTGCGCAGACGGTCACCTTCTAGGACGACCAGCTGTTCCGGCAGAGGGTGGAGGGGCGGTGCATGCACCGCCTCTCCTTGACATTCATCACGCCGCGGTGTATATTGCTGCGTTGGTATCACACTCTTCACTTCTCCGGGGGCTTCCCGCATCACTTGCTACAGTGCAACATGATGTCATGTTGATCAACTGAGGCACATACCTCTTTCGCATCGATACCAGGCTTCACCCACATAGCTGTCATTCCCCAACAACCTGACAGGTGGATCATGTCCTGGACCCTCCGCTGTGCCTCCGTTGTCCTCGTGCTGGCGTTGACCCTTGCCGTCGGTGCACCCCGTGCCGGTGCGCAATGGTTCACCGGCAACCTTGCAGATCCCGCGAACCGCGCGGATTATGTGATCATCACTTCCGCGGACCTCGCCCCGGCCGTGGCGCCTCTCGCGGCGATGCGTTCATCCCGCAACAGTTACGTGGTGATGACCGTTCTTGTGGACTCCATCACCGCACAGTTCCATCGCGCCACGGCGGATAGCGCGATCAGGGACTTCATTGTGACGATGGTGGACCAATGGCAATTGCCGCGGCCACGCTTCTGCCTCCTGGCCGGAGCGGTCGGGCACGTGCCGTCGCACAAAGCGCCGAGCCCATTCTATCCTTCCTACAATGAAGATTCGGTTCTCATCGACCAATGGTTCGTGACCCGGGCGGGAGCGACCATGCCGTATCCCGCTCCGATCATGGCTCTCGGCCGGATGCCTGCATGGACCCCCGATGACATGCAGGCAATGGTGAACAAGACGATCGCGTATGAACAGGCAACAGCGGGTTCCTGGGCGCGGCGCGCCATTGCATTGGCGGATTCGGCGGACAGGGGGTTTATGGAAAGGGAAGCAGTAGGGTATCAGAACGCCCTGGCTCCGGGGTGGCCGGATACCGTAACGGTACATTTGCGTCCGGACTCGCCCTTGCATCGTCCCGCTGCCGGCTTCCGCGAACTCTGGGGCGAGGGATGCGCCTTCGTGTCATTTATCGGCCTCCAGAACTGGCAACGCTTCTCGTCGGGATACTTCACCGCCGCGGATGTCGATTCGCTCAAGACCGGCACCGGGTTGCCTGTGTGTCTCTTCCTCGGCGGACAGAGAATCGACCATCCCGATACGATCTCGATGGCGGTCGCACTCCTGAGGGCTCACGACCGCGGTGCGGTCTGTGTCGTGGCGCCGGCAGGACTCATGTATTTCACATTCGCCAGTGAGTTCTCAGAGAGCATGTACGGGTACCTGGTGAGCCACCGGACGGATCCGATCGGCCTGGCCTGGCAAGCAGCTCTCAGCAGCCGCTGGACTGAGATCGATACCCGCTGGAACCTCCTGGGTGATCCGGCGCTGGTGGTGAAAAGAGGGGATCTCTCAGCGGCAGACGACCGGCCTCCGATCGCGCCGTCCGGATTTGCGTTGCTGCAGAACTATCCCAACCCGTTCAATCCATCGACGATGATCCGCTACGCCGTGCCTTCGTCGTCGTTCGTCACGGTACGGGTGTACAACACGCTCGGAGAGGAAGTTGCCACGCTTGTGGATGGCATGCAGGGCGCCGGAGTGCACGAGGTGCGGTTCGATGGGGCAGCGCTGGCGACGGGGGTGTATCTCTGCCGGATGCAGTCGGGCTCGTTCGTTGAGGCGAGAAAGCTTCTCCTCGTCAGGTGACGGCATCATCTGACCCGGTGCCCGCGGCGGAGAGGCAATCGTCGCAGCAGGTCGGGGTTACTATGCAGGGGCGGTGCATGCACCGCCCCTACACATTTCCCGGCGCATCCGCCGCCCCTACACCTTCCCGGCGCCTGCGCCGCGGGCGGGGGGGGGCCGGGGGGCCGGGGGGGGCCCGCGCCCCCCCCCCCCCCCCCCCCCCCCCCCCCCCCCCCCCCCCCCCCCCCCCCCCCCCCCCCCCCCCCCCCCCCCCCCCCCCCCCCCCCCCCCCCCCCCCCCCGGCGGGCCGGGGGGGCCCCCCCCGCGGGCGGCCCCCCGGCCGGGGCGGGGCCCCCCCCCAGGATGCACACCCGTTCACCGGAGAAGCCGGTAGGTGTCCTTGAGTTTCCCCGCCGATCTCCTGAAGCCCTCGGCCTCGTCAGGGCTGAGATTGAGTGCGAGCACTTCTTCGATGCCCTGCTCTCCCACGACCGATGGGAGGCTGAGGCACATGTCGTGTACGCCGTGCGGACCGGTCATGAGAGTGGATACCGGGAGGACCCGCCGGTAGTCGCCGAGGATCGACTCGACGATGGAGACAAGTCCGAGCCCGATGGCATAATACGTCGCCCCTTTCCGCTTGATGATCTCGTACGCCGCATCGCGGACGCGTATGAAGATGTCGTCCATGTCCTTCTGATCGTACTGCCGGTTCTTCAGGGGAGCGAATTCCTGCAGGCGCACGCCGCCGATGTTGGCGAGACTCCACACGGGGATCTCGCTGTCGCCGTGCTCCCCGATGATGTACGCATGCACGCTCTGGGTGTCGACACCATAATACTGTCCGAGCAGGAAGCGGAACCGGGAGGTGTCGAGGATCGTACCGGACCCGATCACGCGGGAAGGGGGGAGGCCGGACACGTCAAGCGCGATGTGGGTGAGGATGTCCACGGGGTTGGTGGCGATGAGCAGGATGACGTCCGGGTTCGCCTTCACGATGCGCGGCACGATGTCGCGGAAGATCGCCGCGTTCCTGCCGAGCAGGTCGAGTCGCGACTCCCCGGGGCGCTGTCCCGTGCCCGCAGCGATCACGACGATGCGGCATCCCGCAAGGTCCTCGTAGGAACCTGCTTCGATCCTCATGGGATGCGCGAAGGAAAGCCCGTGTTCGAAGTCCATCACTTCGCCGAGGGCTTTCTCATGGTTCACATCAATGAGGACCAGCCGGTTTGCCAATCGCCTGATGATGAGCGCGTAGGCGAAGGAGGTCCCCACAAGCCCTGTCCCGACCAATCCTACCTGACGGGTATCTGTCGTACTGGATGTCATTGCTCTCCACTGGTGATCGATGTGTTCCGGAATGTCGGACCGAAAGCGTCACGGATGCGCGTCGTTCATGCGCGTGAAATCGATGCCGGGCGCGTGGCAGCCGACACATCCGGATCCCCTGCGCGATGCGGGGATCTTCGTGATCCCCGTTCCATCGGTCTCCGCCCAGACCCATCCGGAAGGCGACGCATTGTCTGCACGTGCCAGCTTGAACATGTAGGCGATCGTGGTCAGGGTGCTGCCGGTATATAGCTCCTTCACGATCAGAGAGGAATCGGGGAAGACGGCGCCGGCCTTGACGCGTCCCGCCGCTGTCAGTTGGGTCGATGCCCATCGGTCATACCTGACGCGGACGCGCGGCTCGTGCGCGGTGGTGCTCCCTCCGGCAAGAGTGTCGGAGGAAAGGCCGAAGTACGTCCACCCGTCCGGTGCCGACTGCATGGCATACAGGTCTGCGTCGGAGACGGAGAAAGGGTCGGGCGTGGGAAGGTGGCCTGCATCGGTGCAGTGCAACGCCAGCAAAGCCATCACGAGAAGGAATATGTTCGTCGGGCGGCGCATAGGGTCGAGAGTCCTTTCACTAGTACAACCATCGCAGACGGGAGCCGGGTTCCCCGGCCACAGGGGATCCTGCCCAGGGCCCGCGCACGGTGGGTGGATTCTGAGTATCCGGCTCCGTACGTTATATGATCGATCCTCGTGCCACCCCGCGTGATGCGTTCCATGCGCACACGGGCGACCTTCCCTCTTTCATCCATGATACAACAGGGGACATGCACCGAGGTGTGAGCATGACCACACGCATCCGGGAATCGGCGTTATGAAAGCAGCACTCCTTACCGGCATCCACCGTTTCGATGTGACGGATGTTCCCACCCCTCAGATCGTGCACGATACGGATGTGCTGATCAGGATCGGTACCGTGGGAGTCTGCGGATCGGATGTCCATTATTTCACAACAGGCAGGATCGGTTCGCAGGTCGTGGAATTCCCGTTCACGATCGGACATGAGACCGCCGGCATCGTGGAGAGCGTGGGCGGCAAGGTGACGAAGGTCCGCCCCGGACAGCGTATCGCTGTGGACCCTTCGGTGTCATGCGGGGAATGCGATCAGTGCAAAGCCGGCAGGGAACACACCTGCCGGCGCCTCCTCTTCCTCGGTTGCCCCACACAGCTCGAGGGGTGTCTCGGTGAGTACCTCGTCCTTCCGGAAGCATGCTGCTATCCGATCCCGGACAGCATGACGTTCGCGCAGGCAACCCTGTCGGAGCCGCTGGCCATCGGGGTGTACGCCGTGGAGCAGTCTGGCATCCGGGGCGATGCCTCCGTGGGGATCCTTGGTGCAGGGCCGATCGGCATGTCGGTGTTCCATGTGCTGCGGACCCGGAAGACCGGCTCTGTGATCATCACGGACAAGATCGAAGACCGGCTGAAGAAAGCCGCTGCGCTGAGCCCGGCCTGGGCAGGAAACCCTGAACGGGTGGATGTCGTGGCGGAGGTGGGCCGCATCGTGCCGCTGATGCTGGATGTCGTGTTCGAGTGCAGCGGCGACCCCGCGGCCTCGTTGCAGGGGGTGCAGTTGCTGAAGCCCGGCGGCAAACTTGTCATCGTTGGTATCCCCGAAGTGGATGAGATCGCGTTCCCGATCCATGAACTCCGCCGGAAGGAGATCACGATCTTCAACATCCGGCGCCAGGTCCACTGCACGCAGAAAGCGCTCGACCTTCTCGCGAGCGGGGCGGTGGCCATGGATGCCATGGCAACCCATGCGTTCACGCTCGATCGGACGCAGGAGGCATTCGAACTCGTGTCGGGCTACAAGGACGGAGTGATGAAGGCGATGATCACCGTCGCCTGATCGGACCATGGCAACACGTTCCAGGAAAAAGACCCCGGCCGGCCCGCTCGTCATCGGGCTCGACTGCAGCACGACCAGTGCCAAGGCTATCGCGTTCGACAGCGATGGCCGTGCCGTGGCACACGCCCACGCCTCCATTCCCCTTCACTCGCCCCGGCCCGGTCACTACGAGCAGGACCCTGAAGACTGGTGGTCTGCCGCCCGACGCTCTCTCCGCGCCGTGGCGCGTCAGGTCGATCCCGCACGTATCGCCGCCGTCGGGATCGCGAACCAGCGCGAGACGTTCGTACCCTTTGATGCCCATGGCATCCCGCTCCGGCCTGCGATCGTGTGGCTGGATGAACGGTGCAAGGAAGATGTGGAGCCGTTCGCTGCGAAGGTCGGACGCCGGAAGATCCATATGATCACGGGCAAGCCGGTGGACTATGCTCCGGTCGTGTACCGCCTCGCATGGATGAAAAAGCACGAACCGGCGCTGTTCCGCCGTATCGCGATGGTGGCGGATGTGCACGCGTATCTGACGTGGCGGCTCGCAGGGTTGTGGCGCACCAGTCATGCAAGTGCCGATCCTCTGGGGTTGTTCGCCATGGAACGCCGCTCGTGGTCGCCTGACGTGCTTCGCCCTCTCGGACTCGGGACCCGTCAACTGCCGGATGCACTTCCGCCCGGTTCGGTCCTCGGTGTGGTAAGTGCGGAAGCAGCCCGGAGCACGGGATTGTGTGAAGGTACACTGGTGGTGGCCGGCGGGGGCGACGGCCAGTGTGCGGGCCTGGGCTCCAATGCACTGTCAGCGAAGCGGGCCTATCTCAATTTCGGCACGGCGTTCGTTGCCGGGGTGTTCGGCAAAGAGTACCGTGTGAGCAATGCGTTCAGGACCATGACCGCGATCGCCGAACAGGGATACTACTATGAGTTGAGCCTGCGGGCCGGCACCTTCTCCCTCGATTGGTTCCTGGGGAGCGTGCTCGGTGTCGGCCGTGGGTCGATGCCGCGTGTCCATGCGGATCTCACACGGCAGGCCGCGCAGATCCGGCCGGGCTCCGATGGCCTCCGGTTCCTTCCGTACATCTGCGGCGCGATGAATCCCTACTGGGATGTGCATGCCCGCGGTGCATTCACCGGAATGTCCTCATCCCACACACAAGCGCACTTCTATCGTGCGATCCTCGAAGGGATCGCCTTCGAGCAGGCGTTCGCCCTGGAGGCGGTCGAGCAAACGGTAGGCATGAAGGTCGGCGAACTCGTCGCCATCGGTGGTGGCGCGGCCAATCTGCTCTGGACCACGATGATGGCCGACATCACCGGCCGGAGGATCGTTCTCCCCGCGATGCGCGAAGCCTCGACCCTTGGTGCTGGTATCGCCGCGGCGATGGGAGCCGGGTGGTATCCGACATTTGCCGCAGCGGCGCGGTCGATGACAGGAAGCAGTCGTGCGCTCGCTCCCGATCCCGTGCGACGGGCGCTGTATCGTCCGCAGCTCCAGGAGTATCAACGCATCTATCCATCCCTGAAACGTATCTGACGGGCGCAGCTGATCGGGCCGTGCAACCTTCTCCATGAAAACCAAAGCGACACTCTCCGTGGCACTCCCGCGCATCCCGAAAGACATCCCGATCTTCGAAGGACGCGATATCGATGGTTCAACGGAGATCGTTCAGGTCCACTGCATCGACATCGATCTTGCAGGTCGTGCCGTCTCTGGACTGACGTTCGACCGGACCATCGTACAACGCATCCTGATGAACCGCACACGCATCGCCAATGCACGTTTGTTCGATGTGCAGTGCGAGGGATCGGACCTTTCGGGCTCTTCATGGCAACGGTCGCGGTGGCAGCGGGTGCACTTCAAAGGATGCAAACTGACCGGCGCGCAGTTCACAACTCTCACCGGAACGGATGTCTCCTTTCAGGAATGCAGCATGGAGGGTGCGATCTTCTCGGGCGGGAAGCTCAAAGGTGTGCACTTCGAGCGGTGCCGCATGGCCAGGGCAGTATTCGACAGGGTGGACCTTGGCGGCGCCACATTCCACCGGTGCGATCTCTCGGGCATGGACCTCACGGGCAGCAAACTGGAAGGCGTCGATCTCCGTGCGTCGGATATCCCGGATATCCGGCTCGAGGTTGTCCAGTACAAAGGCCTGACGATCGACCCTGTTCAGGCGGCGGAACTCGTTGCTCAACTCGGTTGCGTCGTGAAGTCTGCGGAAGAGGATTAGGACGGCGCGTGGGCCGTCCTAGTCCCGGTACGCACTTATCTCACCAATGCGAGCTTTTTCGTCCCTGTGTATCCGCCGGCCTGCATCCTGCAGAAATACACGCCGCTGGAAAGGCCGGCGCCGTCGAACACAAGTTCGTGGTGACCGGCTTCCATCCAACCATCCTGCAACACAGCGACCCTCTCACCGAGACTATTGTAGACCGCCACGCTGACCGGCCCATCCACCGGAAGGCCGAACCGGATCCGGGTCTCGGGATTGAACGGATTGGGATAATTGTTGTCCAGATATGTCGCCCCCGGAACACGAAGTTCTGCGGGCACAGCCTCCTTGCCCGCCACGCCGTCCTCCGGGGAGATCCGTGCAGCGGTGTTGAAGAAATAATCGATGATCCCGGTGAATGCCGGTGCCGTGGATGGCGTGTTGCCCTGATTCCCGAAGAACGGCCCGATGGATGTTGCGATCAGCGTATGGGAGAAGGTCACGCCGCTGGTCCACGTGGAACCATTGGACGAATATGATCCCGTCCATTGATTGCCTGCGCGCTTCACGCGGAGATAGACCGGATTGGTATTGGTTATCACGACATCCCTCCGCACCGTCGGCGTATTTGCTACGAACGATGCGCTAAAGAAGCGGGTGGCGGAACTTTCCCGAACGAAATCAAAGCGTACATAGTTCGATGCATCCTGCTGGACGACGATACCCTGGAACTGATAGAGCGCCGCGAGCGTTGATTCGAACTTCGCTTCCACCTCAAAGTCCGTGTTGGTCGTCGGCTGCAGGATGCGTGGTGTGAAGTTGCCTGTATCCCAGGCATCATGGGATGACCCCGCAGGGATGCTCACCGTGAGCCGCGCACTTGCCGTGCCACTCCCCGTCAGGGCGAATGTCGACACCGGGGCCGGGTTGACGACGGTCCACAGTGCCGTGTTGAGCGCTGCCGACCGGAAGTCATCGGAAACGATGCCGCCGCTGGTGACAGAAAGCGTTGCAGGGTTGCTTGTGGCAGAGCCCGCGGTGTTGGTGACGACGCACCGGAACACCGCGCCACTGTCGGCCTTCGCAAGCGCCGGCGTGGTGTACGTGGCGGCCGTGGCTCCGCTGATCGCCGTACCGTTGCGCTGCCACTGGTACCCCAGTGTTGCCGTTCCCGTTGCCACGAGGGAGAAGGATGCCGTCTGTCCGACCGCGGCGCTCACCGATGAGGGGTGCTGGGTGATGATGGGCGGAATCGCCACGACGATCGTGTCGATCGCGAGATTCTCGTACAGCAGGACACGGTTGTGCGTGTATCCGACGGAGATCACGTCCAGGTCGCCGTCCCCATCGATGTCCACCGCGATGGCCCCGTCATGGTGCTCTTCGCCGGTGCCGATGAGGATCTGCTCCCACGCCTTGCCCGCGCCATCGGCATTACGGAACATGATGAGCCGCTCGGTGCCGAGCGGGGGATTGTTGTGTTCTCCCATCACGACGTCCGGGTCGCCGTCCCGGTCAAAGTCGCGTACACTCACACTGTGCGGCCCGACGACGTTGCCAATGATGTGCTCGGCCCATGTGCCGGTTGGGTCCACCGGTTGTTCATACCAGGCGAGTTTTCCCGCCGTGTCGTGTCCATAGCCGATCACGGCATCCAGATCGCCGTCCCGGTCCATGTCCATCAGATAGTTCCTGTCGGGTTCGCCGGTCGCGGCCGTGTGCAGGACGAACGGTGTCCACACTCCCGCGTCATTCCGGAGCCAGGTCGTGCCCAGGAGCAGGTCCAGGTCGCCATCACGGTCGATATCGCCGTTGTCGATCCCCTCGCCCAGGCTCGCCGTGGTGATCCGGCGCCATGTCCAGGTCTCCGTCTCCGGCAGCGTGGGAACGCTGATCATCTGCACCCCTGTCACCCCCGCGTCCCAGTCGAGGGCGACCTCCAGCGGGCCTCCGGCCTGGAACCGCGCCGCACTTGCTCCCTGAGGGAACATACCGTCGCCTTGCTGGATGTTCGTGCGGACGGTGAACACACCGCTGCCATTGTTCTGCCCCCACGCAAAGGAGTCGTTGTCGGCATCACCGACCCCCTGGGTGCCCAGGATGTCCGTATCGCCGTCACCGTCGAGGTCATGGAGGAGAAACATCGTGTTGAGCGGTGAGCCAATGGCGTTTCGCTGCCACGTCAGGCCGATGTCGCGCGGGTTCTTGTACCACCATCCACCGGCGACGATATCCATAAAACCATCGCGGTCCATGTCGCCCGGCAGGACGAAGAGTGCGATGGCCGGTATGCTGCTGTCAATGATCCGCTTCCGCCAGAGATTGAGCGGCAGGATTCGATTTCCGGTCCCGTTGTTGATCCATGCCCGAACTCCCGGCACACCGGTGTCATAGGGCTTGGAGAGGATATCGAGGTCGCCGTCACCGTCAAGGTCGGCAACCCGCGATTCATGATTGTCCACGCCGCTCGCGAGCTCGCGCAGTTGGAACATTCCCGTACCGTCTCCGCAGAAGACGCGGGTCTTTGCGTCGGAGTTGTTCAACGTCATCATCTCGGCGGAGAAGATATCCAGCGCTCCGTCATGGTCGAGGTCCGCAACCGCGAGGCTGTGCGGGTTCTCCGCATTGAAACCGAGAAGGTCATGCGCCGTCCATAGTGTCCCGTTCCATTCATACCACCGGAGCGGGCCGAGGGTGTCGCCATTGCAGAGGACGATCTCCGGTCTGCCCCCGGGCACGAGCTGTCCGACTGCGACACGGCCGTACCGGACCGTGCTGTCGATGATGTTGGTGACGAATGTGGTTCCTCCCATGTGCTTGTACCAGCTCCCGCCGCCAATGAGATCCAGTTTGCCGTCGCCGTCCACGTCCGCAGTGTCGAGACCCTCGGAGTAGAGCCGCCCGGACAGTATCTGAGTTGCCGGCCAGGGTTGCGTGGACTTCGGTGCGGCAGGGATCTCGGCAAGGAACAGCTTGTCGCCTCCGGGCCGCGGGAGCTGATTCCAATAGATGAATTCGGTCTGGCCGTCGCCATCGGCATCGGCGAAGATCATGTCGTGGTGCTGGGTCCCTCCGGTGTTCTTGATCAGCCGGCGTGTCCATGCTCCCGTATAGGAAGGATAGGGGTTCTCCCACCACCAGATCAGGTTGCTCTGCGCATCGCCTCCGAAGACGATATCCAGATCACCGTCTTTGTCGATATCGAAGAACGCTCCGCCCGCCTCGACCGGAAGAAGCGTGCTGTCGATCGTGCGGACGGTCCAGCCGGTGTAGGTACGTTGATACCAGACGACCGACGGAGCTGTCGTGCGGTCGGCTATGACGAAATCCGTCCACCCATCCTTGTTGATATCCAGGACCAACGATGCAGTGTGTTCCGTGCCGCTCGCCTTCGGGGGAGGCATGGTCCCGGCGGACGAACTCAGCATCGTCCATTGGATCCCCCAGGCCGGGGCCGTTGTGATGGTCAGGAGCGCCGCAGCGCTGGTGTCGCGCCCGTACTGACTACTGACGATGCAACGAAACGTTGCGCCGTTGTCCGCGCTGAGCGTCGTGGGCCCGAGGTAGCTTGCACCTGTTGCCCCCGCAATGGATACGTTGTTCTTCTGCCATTGAAAGCTGATGCTCCCCGACCCTGTCGCTGCCGCGGTGAACAGATACGTACGGCCGAGCGGGACCGTCTGGCTTGCCGGATCGGCGGTGATCGCCGGCGGAACACCCCCGACCGACAGCACTGCCGTTGTGCTGGTGTCCTTCCCCGCAGTATTGCTCACGATGCAGCGGAACCCGGCACCATTGTCGGCAAGCGTGATCGCCGGCGTCGTGTACAGTGTGTCGTTCGCGCCCGCGATGGCTGCGCCATTCTTCTGCCACTGATAGGAGAGCGGTACACTCCCCGTCGCCCGGATCGTGAACGTTGCCGTTTGCCCCGTCTGCACTCCGACCGAGAGCGGTTCGCGGACGATGACCGGTGGGCGGAGGGTCACCCGCAAGAGAGCGCTCCGGCTCGTGTCCGTCCCGAGGGTGTTGGTAACGATGCAGCGGTAGGCACTGCTGTCGTCTCCCAGTGTCACTCCAGCAAGCGTGAGCGTACGGGTGGTTACCCCGTCGATGGCCGCTCCGTTCTTCTCCCATATATAGGTGAGCGGGAGCGTGCCCGCAGCGGTGACCGTGAATGAGGCTGCCGATCCTTCGCCCACGGTCGTATCCCGGGGTTCTGCCGTGAGCACAGCGGGGGCCTGCACGCGCAGCAACGCCCCGGCGCTTGTATCAGCGCCGAAGGCATTGGTGACGAATGCTTGATACCGCGAACTGTCATCCGATGCCTGTGCCGCGGCGAGCGTGTACAGGGGGCCTGTCGCTCCGGCGATGGATGTGCCGTTCCGCTTCCACTGGTAGGAAAGGGGCAGGGATCCTTCGGCTGCTATACTGAATGCCGCCGGTGCGCCGATCGCAACGGTGAGGGGCGCGGGACCGGCCGTGATGAGCGGGATGCGTCCGACGCTCAACACAGCGGCATTGCTGGTGTCGCTTCCCAGTCCGTTGAGTACGATGCAGGAGAATGCTGCGCCACTGTCGGCGGCGACGGCCGATGTGATCCGGTAGAGCGAGTCCGTGGCGCCAGATATGGTCCCGCCATCACGCAGCCACTGATACGTGAACGGCCGGGATCCCGTCGCCTGCACCACGAATGTTGCCGTCGTGCCCGCCGGTACCGATACGGAGGCCGGGTGTGCGATCACGACCGGGGCAGCGTGCACGGTCAGCGTTGCGGCCGCGCTCAGGACGCTTCCGGCCATGTTGCTGACGGTGCATCGGAAGAGCGCTCCGTTATCCGCCGTGGCGACCGCCGGGGTGGTATACGATGACGATGTAGCACCGGCGATCGTGGTGCCGTTCTTGCTCCATTGATACGAGAGGGGCGTTGTCCCGGTAGCGGCGACGGTGAACGTCGCCGTCTGTCCGGCATTCACTGCAACACTCGCCGGTCCGGCAGTGATGACGGGGGCCGTTCCGGCATCTTCCGAAGTGATCGGGGCATTGCGGTTGAAGAAGTAATCCACCAGGATCGTCGTTGCCGGAGGGGCATCGCCTGCGTTCCCCGCAAGGATACCCGCGCCGGTCGCCGTGAGTGCCTGGGTGAAGCTCACGGTCTGGGTCCATGTGGTCCCGTTCGATGACCAGTGCTGCGTCCACTGGTTTCCTGCGCGGGTGACGCGCAGGTACATGGGGACGGTCTTCGTCACGGCAGCGTCGAAGCGGACGGTCGGTGTGCCTGCGACCACCGAAGCGGCAAAGACACGCAGGACGCTTCCTTCACAGACAAAATCAAATCGGACATAGTTCGATGCATCCTGTTCCACAATGATGCCCTGGAACTGGTATTGCAGGCTCAGGGTCGATTCGAAATTTCGCTTCGAGGGCAAGATCGGCATTGTTCACCGTTTGCAGCACCCGCACGGCCCCGTTCGTCCCCTGCCAGGCATCATGAGCAGAACCGGCAGGGATCTGGATCGACAGACGCGCATTGGATGTACCAGTTCCCGTTGTGCTCACCGTGGACGGTGTGCCCGGGAGTACGGCATGCCACCGCGTGGCGTCGAGGGTGGTGGCATTGAAGTCGTCGGAAACGACGACGCCCGTTGCTACCGTCAGTATGGCCGCGTTGCTGGTGGCGGACCCCGCCCTATTGGAAACGACACACTGGAACAGGGCGCCGTTGTCCGCGGCCGTCGCAGCCGGCGTGGAGTACGAGGATGCATTCGCACCGGCGATCACGGCGCCGTTCTTCTGCCACTGATATAATAGAGGTGCGGTACCTGCTGCTGCCACTGCGAATGTCGCGGAAGCACCGGGATTGACGGAAACGGCCGCAGGTTGTGATGGTGATCGCCGGGGCGGCGGCCACGACGCTCAGGAGTGCTTCTGAGCTCGTCGTGGATCCGTTGCTGTTGGAGACGATCACCCGGAAGAGCGCCCCACTATCCGCCATCGCGACCGCGGCAATGGAATAGGAAGAGGAGGTTGCACCGGCAATGATGGAACCGTTGCGCTGCCACTGATACGCGAGTGTCCCGGGTCCGGTGGCGGTGACGCTGAAGGAAGCTGTTGCGCCGTCGGCCACCGTGCGGGCGACAGGCTGAGACGTGATCGCGGGCGGACTCGAACTGACGAGCAGAAGTGCGGGGGTGCTTGTGACACTGCCATAGCTGTTCGTTACCGTGACCGTGTACTGTGCGCCGCTGTCGGCAGCCGATGCGGCAGGTGTGGTGTAGCTGGACGTCGTGGCGCCTGTGATGGTGACGGAGTTCTTCATCCACCGGTAGGTCAGCGGTGCTGTCCCTGCTGCCGTTACGGAGAAGGTTGCGGTCTGGCCAGCCGATATCGATTGTGTCTGCGGCTGGGCGGTGATCGATGGGGGGATGGTCGTCACCACCGGAGCGATCGACACGCTGTCCAGGAAATAATTGTCGCCCGCACGGGCATAGGAGGCGAAGTTGAAGCGGAGTCTGGTATCTGTCGTCGTTCCCGTGAAGCCGCTGGCCACGAATTCCACGGAGAACATGCCCCAGCTCGTCGTAAGATTCATACGCGTTGCGGCCAGTCCGAGGGAGGTGGAAGCGGAGTTCTTCTGCAGGTTCACCGCGACATCGCGTGCCGTATTGGAATACCCTGCGAAGGTGATGCGGTACCGTGTCCCCGCCGTGAGCGAGAAGCCTGACCGGTAGAGCAGCATCGTCGTGCCCGTGCGGGTGATCGCAACGCGGCCTGCATGCGGGGAAAGGTAACCGGGGGTGACAACCTGAAATGTCGCCGTCCCCGTGCTGGAGAACGTCCAGCCTGTCGTTCCCGATTCGAAGTTGCCGTTGGTGAACAAGGAGGTCTGCGAGAGGACCGTGGTCCACACACAGGTGACACTGAGGAGCACAAGAAGCGAACGGACCCCACCAATTCTGACCATGAGACCTCCCCTGAGACCGGGCGTGCGAGAGCGGTGGTGGCTGAGGATTTGTCCACCGACGGGATGATGACCACTCGTACCAATATAGCAATACTATAAGATATTCAAGACATTTGTGAGTGTCCGCAGAAAACTCCCGGAGCCGGCAGGACCTGCCACCGGGGCCCGACAACGGGTGGCCACGGCAGCGCAGCGAGCCCCTCGGCGGCAGGGGCTGATGTTCCGTCCGCCATCCGTCGCGCGCTTCAGCGATCCATCGCATTTCCGTGGCATGAGCCCTCCTTTTCACCCTTCTTGGATCGATCAATGGCATTCCGTACATTTCTTCACAGTGTCTGATACAAGGAAAGGCATCGTCGTGAAGCTCACCACCGTCCCTCTCACTTTCGCTCTGTCCGCCATGCTCGTTGCCTCCTGCTCCGCACCGGAAAAGAAACAGGAATTCCACTGGGCCGCTGACCGCTTCGCGGATATCAAGGTCATGCGATACCAGGTCCCGGGGTTCTCTGATCTCTCGCTCCGGCAGAAGAAGCTCGTCTATTTCCTCAGTCAGGCCGCACTCTGCGGCCGTGATATTCTCTTCGCTCAGAATGGCGCATATAACCTGGCGATCCGGAAGACCCTCGATGCGGTCGTAGCCTCGGGATCGTCCGACCGTAACACACCGGCGTGGTCCGCCTTCATGACGTATACGAAGCAGGTCTGGTTCGCCAATGGGATCTATCATCACTACGGGAACGACAAGTTCACGCCCGGATTCACCGAGGCGTGGTTCCGCGTTGCGGTCGCCGCGTGCGATCCGGGACTCCTCCCTGTCCGTTCCGGTGGCACGGTGGATGCGCTCCTCGATGAGATCTGCCCGGTGATGTTCGATCCGGCGATCCTCCCGAAGAAGGTCAGCCAGGATGCGTCGCAGGATATGGTGCAGAACTCGGCGGTGACGTTCTATCAGGGGGTGAGCGAAAAGGAAGCAGTGGCATACTATGAGGGCAGGAAGGATCCAAAGGATCCGGCACCGCCGTCATACGGCCTCAATACGACGCTGGCGAAGGAGAACGGCAGGATCGTTGAGAAGCAATGGAAGGCTGACGGGGTCTACGGTCCCGCGATCCGCGAGATCATCGTGTGGTTGCGGCGGGCATCGGATGTTGCGGAGAATGACCGGCAGAAGCAGACGATCGATACGCTCATTGCCTACTACAGAAGCGGCGACCTCCGCGAGTTCGATGCGTACAATATCCTCTGGCTGCAGGACACCGTTTCGAGCGTCGACTTTGTGAACGGTTTCATCGAGACCTACAACGATCCCCTCGGGATCAAGGCGTCGTGGGAATCGATCGTCAACTTCAAGGATGTGGTCGCCACGCGCCGCGCGGAGACGATCACCGCCAATGCCCAGTGGTTCGAGGACAACTCTCCGGTGGATCCACGCTTCAAGAAGAAGGAGGTCAGGGGTGTCAGCGCGAAGGTCATCACGGTCGCGCAGCTCGGCGGCGATTGCTATCCCACCACGCCGATCGGCATTAACCTTCCGAATGCGGACTGGATCCGTGCCGCACATGGTTCGAAATCCGTGACCCTGGAGAACATCACGTACGCGTACGATCAGGCGGCACTGGGGGACGGATTCAACGAGGAATTCTGCAGTTCGCCGGAGGAAGTGCGCCTGCTGGAGAAGTACGGTGCGCTGGTGGATAATCTGCATACCGACCTCCATGAATGTGTCGGCCATGCATCGGGGCAGTTGATGCCCGGCGTGACCGCCGATGCATTGAAGAACTATACTGCACCGATCGAAGAGGCCCGGGCGGACCTGTTCGCACTCTATTACCTGATGGATCCGCGGCTCGTGGAATGGGGCTTGCTGCCGTCAGAGGATGCGGCGAAGGCGGGATATATCGAGCAGATCCTGAATGGGCTGTTCACGCAGCTCAAACGCATCGAGCCGGGCAAGAACATCGAGGAAGCGCACATGCGCAACAGGCAGCTGATCGCCCGGTGGTGCTATGAGAAGGGGGCAGGGGAGCGTGTGATCGAAATGGTGCAGCGCGAAGGTAAGACCTACTTCCGCATCAATGACTTCGGACGCCTGCGCGCACTGTTCGGTGAACTCCTGAAAGAAGTTCAGCGGGTCAGATCGGAAGGGGACTATGAGGGCGCGAAGGCACTCGTCGAATCCTACGGCGTGAACGTGGACCCCGTGCTGCATCACGAGTTGCTTGCCCGGTACAAGAAGCTGAACCTCGCACCGTACGGCGGGTTCATGAATCCGGTGTTCACAGCGGTCGAACGGGATGGGGAGATCACCGATGTTCAGGTGACCTATCCGGACGACTTCATCGGGCAGATGATGGAGTACGGGAAGAAGTATTCTTTCCTGTCCCCCTGGGATCCCATGTGATGTCGTGAGAAAGGAAAGGGAGGAAGCGCTCCCTCACGCGTCCCACAACCTGCGCGCTTCCTTGCCCCCTTTTCCTTTGACCCTCTTCCTCTGTCCTGCTATTTCCCGGGCGGCACCGGCTGTGGAACGAGGTTCTTGATCGGTGGGATCGACCGGAGATACGCAAAGACCGCTTTCAGTTCTTCATCGGTCATCTGTGCAAGATTCATCCAGGGCATGGGGGGGAGGATCTGCCGGCCCGTACCATGATGCTTCCCTGTGCGCATGGTCTTGATGAAGAGATCCTCCGTCCATCCACCGAGGCCGGTGGCCGGATCCGGCGTCAGATTTGCTGCATACGATATTCCCCATGGCCCCGCCCATGCGGTCATGTCGCCTGTCGTCATCGCTACCCAACGGTCGGGAGCGAGAGCGCCCTGCGGCACAGCCGGTGTCCCGGCTTCGGCCCGATGGCCGGAGAGTATCTTCATGGGGTGAGGGACCGGCCCATTCGGAGACATCACCTTGGGTGAGTGGCAATCGTCGCAGCCTCCGATGATGACGAGGTGCCGGCCGCGTTCCACAAGCTCGTTCTTGCCGCTCTTCTCGTCTTTGGCGGCCGGGCTGCTGGCAAATGCGGTAACAACCGCTACAGCCACGGCTATGGATCCGATGAGATGGATGACCTTCCTCTGCATGAGCTCCTCCCTGCTGTGATGTGGTGTGGTGTGCTGGTTCAGGCTGACAGGCGGTCAGCGACGGGTCATCGGCGGACCGGTATTCCGCGTCCGCGGAACTGGACGGTGCACCCCGCGCAAAGCGTTGAGATCGCCCCGAGAAGGACCTTGTGCTCGTGTGAACGGAGATAGCCGTTCAGCGATACCCGCCCGTCCCATACCTGCACCACCGTGGCTTTGCTCTCGCGTGCGCGCACATAAAACGAGTAGCGAGAGCACCCCGCCCTTGCGCGAACCATTCTGCCGAGACTCTTTAATGTCTGCCGGATCTCCGGTTCCTTCGACTCACGAATCCTCAGCCGCATGTGAAGTTCTATCATACTGTCGGCGCAGTGTGTTGGATGGTCATTTTCAGATGACGAACTCAGTGCAAGAGGTGTACCAAAGCGCGGTGCAACGCGGGGGGCGGCGCAAGTCGTTGCGAGGAGGGAGGATACCGGAGGGCGGCGTTCAGGAAGTTGATGCACGCGGGAGTCACACCCCGCAATAGTTCGGGTTTCCCGCAATGGTGCGGGGAGGAGAGACCGTGTCCTCAAGACCGCGGCGGGTGTGGCCTTTGTATGTTATGCTTCTTCATCCTGTACCTCAAGGTGTCGGGATGAAGCCCGAGAATGACCGCGGCCCCCGCGTTCCCCTCGATCCTCCAGAGGGTGTGCTCGAGTGCCGCGAGGATGTGGGTGCGTTCGACGTCGGCCAGCGTAGCGAGCACGTCGGGTTGGCCGGAAGAAGGGACCGTGAGGGAAGGGACCGACAGCAGCCCTCCTGATGCCGAGATCACGGCGCATTCGATCACGTTCTCCAGCTCCCGGATGTTGCCTGGCCACCGGTACTGTGACAGCATCTCACGTGTTGCGGCCGGGATGCGGGTCACGTGCTTCCCGTGCCTTGTGTTGAAGAGTTGGATGAAGTGGTCAACGAGGAGAGGGATGTCGCCGTGACGGTCGCGCAGCGGAGGGATCGTGAGGGGGAACGCATTGAGCCGGTAGAAGAGGTCCTGCCTGAATTTGCCTTCCCGCATGTCCGACTCGAGGTTGCGGTTTGTGGCGGCGATGATGCGCACATTCACCCGGGTCGGTTTTCCGCCGCCGAGCCGTTCGATGGTCCCATCCTGCAGCACGCGGAGGAGGCGCGACTGCAGATCGATAGGAAGTTCCGCCACCTCATCCAGAAAGATCGTTCCGCCCGCAGCGAGTTCGAATCTCCCCTTTCTGGAGGTGACAGCACCGGTGAATGCTCCTCGCTCATGACCGAACAATTCGCTTTCGATAAGTGATGGGGAGAGCGACGCGCAGTCCACTTTCAGGAGAGGCTTGTCCTTCCGGCTGCTCCTGCGATGGATCGCCCTGGCAAAGAGTTCCTTGCCGACCCCGGTCTCCCCCCGCAGGATGACGGTCGCATCGGTCGGAGCGACCTGCTCCATCCGGTACAGCACGTACATCAGGCTCTCGCTCTTTCCGATGATGTCGGCATACTCCTCGCTGGAGTTGACGACCTCGCGGAGAGAGACATTCTCGCTCTCAAGGGACTCCTTCATGGAACGAAGGGTGTCGTCGTATTCTTTGCGGATGAGGGCGTTGGCAATGACCTCGCCAAGGAGTCGGAGCCGTGGTATGAGCAATTCCGGCCACAGCCGGTGTTCCTGGATCGCGGCTGCGCTCAGGATGAACCGCACCGCACCGCCGGTCTCGATGGGGATATGAACGCTGGAGCGGAACTTACCCAGGGCGGCGTTCTCCCTGTCCGTTGCGGCTTCGGGTGGGAACGTATACGGGTAGTTCAGGATCATGACCCGGTTCTGCAGGAGCTGCGCCGTTGTCCAGGGGAAGAGTTGATCCGCGCGCATCGGCGGGATCGCCGTGCAGCCGTCAACGGCGTAGGAAAAGCGCGTGAACGTATGCCCGCTGCGCGGTTCCACTTCCGTCAGCGTACAGCGATCAACGCAGAGTAGTATTGTGAACGATCGGAGTCCATCGAGGACGAGGGGGTCCACTTCTTCTCCGCGCGCGCGGATGAAGCGGGCGGAAAGATCGGAGAGAAAACGTTCAAAGCCCAGGACAACTTCTGGATCGGTCCCGGTGTCCTGATGTTGGGGCGGAAGGGCGGCCATTGCATTCACGGGCGATGCCGGTAATGAAATGAGAAGGAGCGGGCAGTTGTACGGGAGAACGTACATATTGACGGAGGAAATGTCAAGTGCAGCGTTGGTCCCGTCCTGCATCTTGATTCTTCGCTGAATCTGTGGTACACTCGGAGCATCACGCGCCTTTCCATGTATCCGGGAGACCCCCCATGAAGAAGATCGCTGTCCTGCTATGCTGCCTGGTGTTCCTTGCTGCCACCGCGCTGACACAGAAGCACTCCGCCGGCGTGCCGCCGCGGCCGAAAGGCCAGACCGACGTCCTGAAGCTTGCCTGCCCCCCCATCGATACCGTGCGTATCGCATTCGTCGGGCTAGGATCGCGGGGAAGCGATGCGGTGGGGCGGTACATGTTCATCGACGGCGTGAAGGTCGTTGCCCTGTGTGACCTTCTGCCCGAGCGCGTCGATTCATGCCAGGCGATCCTGGCGAGGCATGGCAGGCCGGCTGCGGCTGCGTACAGCGGTGTGGACGGGTGGAAGAGGTTGTGCGAACGGGAGGATGTGGACCTGGTCTACGTCTGCACCCACTGGCAACTCCACACGCCCATCGCCGTCTATGCCATGGAGCACGGGAAGCACGCTGCGGTCGAGGTCCCTGCCGCACTCACGCTCGAGGAATGCTGGCAGCTGGTGAACACGGCCGAGCGGACGCGCCGGCATTGCATGATGCTGGAGAATTGCTGCTACGATTTCTTCGAACTCGCGACGCTCCGCATGGCGCAGGAGGGGGTGTTCGGCGAGATCATGCACTGCGAAGGCGCGTACATTCACGACCTCCGGTGGCTGATGTTCGATGAGAAGAGCGGGTATTGGGACATGTGGCGATTGAAGTACAACACCGCCCACACCGGCGATCCATACCCGACCCACGGACTCGGGCCCGTCTGCCAGGTCCTGAACATTCACCGTGGCGACCGCATGAGCAGCCTGGTTTCCATGTCGACGGACCAGTATGGCCTCACGGCGCACGCAAAGGAGAAGTTTGGCGACACGTCGGCCTACGCGAAGATCCCGTACCGGCTTGGCGATATGAATACCACGTTGATCCGGACCGAGCGGGGAAAGACGATCATGGTCCAGCATGATGTCACCAGTCCACGTCCCTATAGCCGCATCCATCTCGTGAGCGGGACCAAGGGCTTCGCGCAGAAGTATCCGGTGCAGCAGATCGCGTTGGAGCCGGAAGGGCACAAGGCCCTTGTTCAGGCCCGGCGCGATTCGGTCCTGAAGCGGTATGAACACCCGTTCGTAACGAAGATCGGTGAGATCGCAAAGAAGGTCGGTGGGCATGGCGGCATGGACTATATCATGGATTACCGCCTGATCTACTGCTTGCGTCATGGCCTGCCCCTGGATGAGGATGTGTATGATGCCGCGGAATGGTCCAGCATCATACCGCTCTCCGAGCAGTCGGTCCTGAAGGGCTCGGCGCCGGTGAGCATCCCGGACTTCACCCGTGGTGCCTGGAAGAAACTGAACGGACTCACTTTCGCGGAATGAGATGCCTCATCCCGCCCATTTCCGTTCCTCCGGGGCGGGGTGGGCGGGACATCGGTTACAAGAGTTCACTATTATGCAGTGGCGCAAATGATGCATCCCCCCTCCGTGCCGCCCTCTCGAAATCCTGCGAATAGAGCGCGTTTTCGCTGATCCCGTCTGGTATAGGTTTTGTACCCCTTCTGCTGAACATCAGAGGAAAGCACGATACGATGAACTGGATCAACGATCTGAGCCTCAGAGGGAAATTCGTCCTTCTGTTGGCTGTCCTTGGGGTCCTGCTGGGCGGAGTCTCCTATTTCGTCATTGACACGATATCGTTGACACGCGTCAACGGGCCACTCTACACTGAGATCATCAAGGGCAAGGATCTTACGGCCGATATCCTTCCTCCGCCGGCCTTCCTCATCGAAACGTATCTGCTGATCCACGAAATGCTGGACGAGACGGATCCTGCGCGGTTCGCGAAAGACATGGAGAGGCTCACCTTGCTCGAGGAGCAATTTGAAGCGAGGAACAAACACTGGGAAACGACCCTGGAGAGCGGCCCGTTGCGGGACGCTCTGGTGAACAATGCCCACAAGCATGGTGTCGAATTGTTCACGATCATACGCCAGGAATACATTCCGTTGCTGAAACGGGGTGACCAGACAGGTGCTGCTCGTATGCTCGAAGGCAAGCTTCGTGATTCGTATCAGGAGCATCTCGCGGCGGTGGAACAGGTGGTCGGTCTGGCAGCCGCATGGACGGCCGAGGAAGAAAGGAACGTGAACGATGTTGTCGCGAGCCGGTCGTTGTGGAACGTCGCCATGCTCGTCGGCCTTGTCGGTCTCGTCGCGGTCCTGAATCTCTATACCGCCCGGATCATCCAGAAACCGCTTGCCGACATCAAAGCGATGATCGAAAATGCGGATCTGAACACGCAGCTCGAAGGGCGGCGCAAGGATGAGATCGGCGATCTGCAGCGTTCGTTCAACACCTTCGTCGGTACGATCCGCGCCTCCATCCTGCGGGTACATGAGGGAACGGCATCGCTTGCCAGCGCCGCGTCCGAGATCACCAGCAGTACCGAGGAAATGGCCGCCGGGGCCCAGGAACAGTCCACGCAGTCGGCTGAGGTCGCCGCCGCCGTGGGTGAGATGGCCGCGACGATCGGAACGAACTCCGAGACCGCACAACATGCCGTCGATACGGCCGAAGAGGCCCGGGTCGCTGCTGTGCGCGGCCGGAGCGTGGTCACCGAAACGATGCAGGGGATGAAGCGCATTACCACGGTCGTCGGGCAGTCGTCGGCAATGGTCGAGAAGCTCGGGAAGACCGGCGACCAGATCGGAGAGATCATCAGCGTGATCGATGACATCGCGGATCAGACGAATCTCCTCGCCTTGAATGCCGCGATCGAAGCTGCGCGGGCGGGTGACCAGGGCCGCGGTTTTGCTGTGGTAGCGGACGAAGTACGGCGCCTGGCGGAGCGGACGACGAACGCCACGAAAGAGATCGCCAACATGATCAAGCAGGTCCAGCGTGAGACCGCCGAGGCTGTGGCCTCGATGGAGCAGGGGACGAGGGAGGTCAGGAACGGAGAGCACCTCGTTACCGAGGCCGATGCGTCCCTGCAGCAGATCCTGGGGACGTCCGACCAGGTCAAGCAACTCATCACCCAGATCGCGGCAGCGAGCCAGCAGCAGAGCACCGCGGCAGAACAGATCGCCCGGAACGTCACTTCGATCACTTCCGTCACGAACGAAACGGCGCTGGGCATCCAGCAGATCGCACGGGCATCCGAGGACCTCGACCGGCTCGCCAGCGGGTTGCGTTCAGCGGTGGAGTCATTCAACATTCAGGGTACCGGCTCCGATGGCTCCAGCCATGGCCAGGGCCCCGGGTATGGGTACGGTCACGCGCATTCCGGCGTGGCTGTGAGGTCCTCAGGTGCGCTTGTCGAGTCGCGCGCCTGACCGGTGTTGATCATCGAGCGACCGATCAAGCCCCTGTCCGTCGTGGCAGGGGCTTGATCCATTGTATACACCAGCAGTGAACGCTTGCCCTTCTCCGGCAGGTTTTCTACTTTCCCTGTGACCACCGCATCGCCATAGAGACGTAGGGTGCGGAACCCCTTCTCCTCAAGGATCGCGTTCGCCATGGCTGTTCAGAAGCGCCTGCATTCACTCGAAGACCTCAAGGCACTCCTCCCCGACACCGGGAAGGTGGCTCCGGCACCGGAGGGGAAGCGTCCTGGTACCGTGACCGATGGGAAAGGACGGCAGGTACGCATCCGCCTCGAAACAGGTGGGAGGAAAGGGAAGGCGGTCACGGTCGTCTCCGGTTTGGGGCACGACCCCCAGACCATGGAACGTATTGCCCGGGCCCTGAAACAGCACTGTGGGGCGGGGGGAACCGTCAAAGAGGGCACGATCGAGATCCAGGGCGACCAGCAGGAAAGGGTGGGGGCCTATCTTGCAGAAAGCGGCTATGTTGTCCGCTGACGAAGGGAATTCACGTCGATGCCCGCGTGTTGTTGATTCTGGGCTCTCTTCACCCTATCTTGATGGGCAAGTGCCGGATCGGGATAACCGATCTGTGCTCTCACGTTGATCGCCGGACGAATGAACTGTCTCATTGTTGAAGATGACGCGACCGGGCTTGCCCTGCTGGAGCGGTATCTCAAGCCCTTCGGAAAGATCACCACGGCGGTCGATGGATTGCAGGCTGTTCAGGCGTTCCGGGACGCGGTGGAACGCGGAGAATCGTTCCAGTTCGTTTGTCTCGACATCATGCTTCCGGGAATGGATGGCCAGCATGTCCTCCGGGAAATGAGGGCCATCGAGAAGGAGCGGGGATTCACCGAGCACACGGCTGCACGGATCGTCATGACGACCGCGCTCGATGACAAGGAAAACCTGCTCGAGGCCATCGCGATGTGCGACGCATACCTCGTGAAGCCGATCCATATGTCGGATCTGATGTTTTATCTTCAACGCTTTGGCCTTGCGCGGTGAGCAGGACCAAGCGGAGTGTGTCTTTCCATGGAACAGCGTAGGATCCAGGAGCATTCATGAATGCGTTGGTCGTAGATGACGATTTTGCCAGTCGGATGGTCATACAACGATACTTGTTGTCGTTTGGCACGACCGATGTCGCCACCGACGGCGTGGAAGCCGTGACACTGTTCAAGGCTGCACTGGAGAAGAAGCAACACTACGATCTCGTGTGTCTCGATATCATGCTTTCGCGCAAGAGCGGCCAGGCGGTGTTGAAGGAGGTTCGCCAGATGGAGGTGGACTATGGCATCCCCGATGGGAAGCGTGCCCGCATCATCATGGTCTCTGCGCTCGGTGACCGCGAAACCGTGATGGAGGCCATCCAGCGGTGCGACGCGTATCTCGTGAAGCCGATCCAGATGGCAGACCTGGTAGCTCACCTCAAGCGGTTTGGCTTTGTGTGACCCGCGTGCACGGTCACAACCCCGGCGATACCACACGATATCCCGTCCTTTCTGTCCATGACCTATCCTGATCTCTGCGCTGCGGTCTATGCACATGCCGGTGAACTCCTCGACGACTTCGGGCGTTCTTCCTCTCAGGGAACCGATCGCGGCGCACTGGTCTTCTTCCCCGATGATTATCGCGAGGCGCAGGACTTTGCAGGTGTGCACTACGCATTCTACTCTGCCGATCGCCTTGCCCGGGAACTCTTTGACGGCGAGCTTCCCGCGGGGATGGCCGACCTTCTCATTCCCTTTTCTCCGGGAGAGGAGTGCCCGGTCTGCATCGTCGAAGAACCGGACACGACGGGCCGGCATCCTATTCACGTTCACCGCGTCACCCGCTTCAATTTCAACTGACCACGATCGAGTATCGGCATGAAGGATGTCATTGTCATAGGTGCAGGTCCGGCGGGCCTCGCGTGCGGCATCGCTGCAACGCGTGCCGGCCTCCGCTGCACCATCGTAGAACAGGGGAGTGTCGCCGATGCGATCCGCCGATTCCCGGTGCAGATGACCTGGTTCTCCACCCCGAATTGCTCGAGATCGGGGACGTGCCGTTCGTCATTCCGACCGTCCGCCCCACAAGGGTTGATACACTCAACTACTATCTGCGGGTGGCACGCCAGTTCGGACTTGATATCCTCACGCATGAGCTGGTGACGGATATCCAGCGGCGTGAGGCGGGGAGCTTCGTTGTTCACACCGCTGCGGGAAAGGAGATCGAGGGGACGCATGTGGTCATCGCCACGGGGTACTACGATCAGCCGGTACGCCTGGGCGTTTCCGGGGAAGACCTGCCCCACGTGATGCACTATTATGATGAGCCGTTCCGCTACGCAGGAATGCGGGTCGTTGTCGTGGGCGGGAGGAATTCTGCCGTTGAAACTGCGCTGGATCTGTACCGCCATGATGCCCACGTCACCCTTGTACACCGCGGCCCTTCGCTGAGTACGGGTGTGAAGTATTGGATCCAACCCGATTGCGAGAATCGGATCAAGGCGGGCCAGATCAAGGCCGTTTTTGGTGCGACCGTCCGCTCTCTCTCTCCGGACACGGTGGTCGTTGAGGTGGGGGGCGTGGAACGATCGATGCCTGCAGACTTCGTGTTTGTGATGGTGGGATTCGGGCCTGATTCCGGCCTGCTTCGCCGGGCTGGAGTGGACCTGGATCCTGTATCGCTGGCCCCCCGTGTGGCGGATGCAACGTTCGAGACGAACGTTCCCGGACTGTTCGTGGCCGGATCCGTCGTTGCCGGGAAGAATACGAACACCATTTTCGTGGAGAACGGCCGCCTGCACGGGGAGACGATCGCCCGGGCGATCCTGGCCCGCCGGAACCGGATTTCTTGATTCTTGCATGTCCTTTTCGTACTTTTGGTGTCAATATGCAGCTTTCCCTGTTCCACTGGATCAGAACTGAGGACTACGAATGAACGAAGGAACGATTGTTCAGGTCATCGGACCGGTTGTCGACATCGATTTTTCCGGCGGCGCCCTCCCCTCCATCCTTAACGCCGTCACCATCGCCCGCAGAAGCACGGAAGGTCAGGACGAGAACCTGGTCGTGGAAGTACAGCAACACCTGGGCGACAATCGCGTCCGGACCGTCGCCATGGATTCGACCGATGGTCTGTCCCGTGGGCTGAAATGCGTGGACACCGGTGCACCGATCACGGTGCCGGTGGGGCCCGGAACGCTCGGACGGCTGATCAACGTCACCGGCGAAGGGATCGATGGCCTCGGGGAGATCAAGTGCGAGAAGCACTACCCGATCCATCGTGCAGCTCCTGCATTCGAAGACCTCTCCACGAAGAAGGAGATGTTCGAGACCGGCATCAAGGTCATCGACCTTCTCGAACCGTATTGCAAGGGCGGGAAGACCGGCCTCTTCGGCGGTGCGGGCGTGGGCAAGACGGTCATCATCATGGAACTCATCAATAATATCGCGAAGCAGCACGGCGGTATCTCGGTGTTCGGCGGCGTCGGCGAACGCACGCGTGAAGGCAATGACCTCTGGATGGAAATGAAGGAGTCGGGGGTCATCGACAAGACCGCGCTGGTCTTCGGACAGATGAACGAGCCGCCGGGTGCACGCCAGCGTGTCGGTCTCACGGCCCTCACCATGGCCGAATATTTCCGTGACGAAGAGGGGAAGGACGTGCTGCTCTTCATCGACAATATCTTCCGCTTCGTGCAGGCGGGTTCGGAAGTGTCCGCACTTCTCGGACGCATGCCATCGGCCGTGGGGTACCAGCCGACCCTGGGTTCCGAGATGGGCGAGTTGCAGGAGCGCATCACCTCCACGAAGAAGGGGTCCATCACGTCCGTGCAGGCCATCTACGTCCCTGCAGACGACCTGACGGATCCGGCGCCGGCAACGACGTTCTCGCATCTTGATGCCACCACGGTGTTGAGCCGCCAGATCTCCGCGCTGGGTATCTATCCTGCGGTGGACCCGCTCGATTCAACCTCCCGCATCCTCGAGCCGGCGATCGTCGGCCAGGAGCATTACGATGTAGCGCGCCGCGTGAAAGAGATCCTGCAGACCTACAAGGACCTTCAGGACATCATCAACATCCTCGGCATGGACGAGTTGTCCGATGAGGACAAGATCACCGTGGCCCGTGCCCGCAAGATCCAGAAGTTCCTCTCGCAGCCGTTCTCCGTGGCCGAGCAGTTCACGGGACAGGCAGGGAAGTATGTGAAACTCGAGGACACGATCCGCGGCTTCAAGGGGATCTGTGAAGGCACGTACGACCATCTTCCCGAACAGGCATTCCTGATGGTCGGGTCGATCGAAGAGGCAGAGGAGAAGGCCAAGCAGATCATGAACGCCTGATCCAGGAGCGTATCGCATGTTCGACAGACCATTTGCAGTTGAGATCATCACCCCCGAGCAGACCGTGCTGAAGATTCAGGCCGTCAGCATCAGTGCGCCCGGGGTCCAGGGAGGCTTTCAGGTCCTCTATGGCCATGCACCACTCCTCGCAGCACTCGGACCGGGCAAGGTCCAGGTGCAGGAGGCCGGCGGCGCCACGCATATCTATGCGACCGGCGGCGGCTTCCTGGAGGTGCGGGAGAATCACGTGATCGCCATGCTGGACAGTGCAGAGCGCGCCGAGGATATCGATGTGGCGCGTGCGCGGGCAGCCCGCGACCGTGCCGCAGAGCGTCTGCACAAGCGTGAAGCGCAAGTTGACGCCGCTCGGGCTGAAGCGGCACTCCACCGGGCAATGAACCGTCTGCGCGTCGCCGGCGTGTCCTGATCCCATCATTTCCATCCGGAACTCATAGGCATGCCCACAGTCTTTGGCGTCATCATGGCCGGTGGGGTCGGTACCCGCTTCTGGCCCCGCAGCAGAGAGAAGACGCCCAAACAGGCGCTCGAGATCACCGGAAAAGAAACGATGATCCAGAGCACCGCGGGACGTCTGAAGCGGATGATCGATCCCCGCAATCTGTTCATCATCACGAACAAGATGCAGCGGGCCCTCCTGGCGAAACAGCTCTCCTACGTCCCTGAAGACAACATCCTGGACGAACCCGTCGGCCGCAACACCGCGCCGTGCATCGGCCTCGCGGCATTGCATTGCCGCCGCGCCGATCCCGATGCGGTCATGGTCGTGCTGCCCGCGGACCACGTCATTCAGAACGACGAGGAGTTCCTCCGCATCCTCGGTGTTGCCTCCGAAACGGCGTATGAATCATCGAGCCTCCTGACCATCGGGATCAAGCCCCGCCACCCCGAGACCGGGTACGGGTACATCCAGATCTTCACCGAGGCCGGCGCCCACAATCCGTACGCTGCACGCGGGGTGATGAAGGTGAAGACCTTCGCCGAGAAGCCGAATCTTCAGACGGCACAGCGTTTTCTTGAGAGCGGCGACTTCCTGTGGAACAGCGGCATGTTCGTCTGGCGCGCCGATGCCATCCTCAGCGAGATCGAGCGCCTGCTGCCGGAACTGTATGCCGAGCTGATGAAGATCGATCAGACCATCGGGACCCAGCATTATGCTGCGGCAGTGGAACAGGCCTACGGCATCATCCGCAGCATCTCCATCGACTACGGCATCATGGAGAAGTCGGAACGTGTGTATTGCATCCCGGGCGACTTCGGTTGGAGCGATATCGGGTCCTGGGATGAGGTCTACCGGATCTCCGGCAAGGATTCCGGCGGCAATACGATCACCGGGTCGGTGATCCAGAAGGACACGAAGAACTGCTATGTGTACTCGCCGGGCAAGGTCGTTGCGACGATCGGGGTCGAGGACCTCATCATCGTGAACACCGACGATGCACTCTTGATCTGCAGGCGCGAGCGCTCACAGGAAGTGAAAGAGATCGCGGACTACCTGAAGCGCAAGCAGATGAACGATTACCTGTGAACATGGTGCGGCGCGGCCTCCGGACAAGTGTGCTGGTGTGCGTCCTGCTCCTGACCGGTTGCGGTACCACGTCGCCCCGCTTCACGTCGTCCACCCCTCCGCCCTCGCGCGACGGGTCGGTGCATCAACTTGCGGGCATCGCATCATACTACGCGCACGAGTTCGATGGGAAGCCGACGGCGAACGGGGAAGTGTACGATATGCATCAACTCACGGCAGCGCACAGGACGCTGCCGTTCAATTCGCTGGTTCGCGTGACCTATCAGCAGACGGGAGAATCGGTCGTGGTGCGGATCAATGACCGCGGGCCGTTCAAGAACGACCGGGTCATCGACCTTTCCCTCGCGGCTGCACAGCGCATTGGACTCATTGCACAGGGCACCGGGCCGGTCCGCCTCGAGGTGCTCGAACTCGGTTCACCCGGAACACCGATAGCAGAATGAAACGCCAGCTCCTCACCGAACAGGATGTCCGCATCGCCGCAGCGCAGGGGAAGACCCGGCTGACGGTGCCGCGGAGAACGATCGTGACCCCTCTTGCGGCGGACGCCGCCCAGGAGAAGAAGGTCACGATCGAGCGCACCGACACCATTCCGGTGGTCCCGTCGGCTGCCGTCGGGGGAACCGCTCCCGCGTCCGCGGATATGCCCTCCGTTGCGATAGGTTCGGATCATGGCGGGTTCGCGTTGAAGGCGGAGCTGATCGAATTCATGAACGCCATGGGTGTACGTGTGGAGGATGTCGGGACGCGGAGCGCCGATCCCTGCGACTACCCCGATCTCGCCCATGCCGTGGCTGTGCGCGTGGCTGGTGGCGGGGCGGGTCTGGGGATCATGATCGATGGCGCGGGCATAGGGTCGTGCATGACGGTGAACAAGGTTCCGGGGATCCTTGGCGCCTGTTGCGTGAACGAGTTCATGGCACGCAACGCACGCGAGCACAACAATGCAAATGTCCTCACGCTGGGAAGCCGCGTGATAGGCAGCGAAGTGGCGAAGGGGATCGTGAACATTTTCCTCCGTACGCCATTCGCCGGCGGGCGGCATGAAGCGCGCGTCAACAAGATCACGGGTGTGGAGAAGAAGTATCGCCCCTGATTGGGTGTTCGTGTAAGAGAATGTGGATGTGACGGGAGACCGGTCGAGAGATCGGTCTCCTTCTTTTTGGGGTCAGTCCGGTGTTCATCTGGACAATAGTCGACCTGAAAAAATCTGCGAATGCAGAATCCGGACCGGAAAGGGGAGTTTTTTTCGTGGCACAGCGCTTGCAAGTTCAGTCGCAGTGCAACTTTACCCCCCATACCGGTGTTATATAAGTGAAGTAGGATCGGTCTGTGGAAGCTGTGGGTCACCGTTCTTTGGTAACGACTTCCGAAAGAAGGAGTTGGACGGACAGCATCTCCGTGGTGCGGGGATATGGGGACCGCTTCGATCACAGCGAACGACATCATCGACCCGGAAGGACAGCTTATGCTGAAACAATGCATACTGATCGCCCTCTGCTCGGCAGCGCTCCTCGCCGGTTGTACGCCGTTCGGCGACGGTGGATTGCGCAAGACCGGGTTGGATCGGTCACAGGGGAACCTGAACGCTCCGGCAGCTTCGCTGCAGGATGCGGGTCAGTCGGCCCCCCTGATCGACGCCTCAACACTTGCGATCGTGCAGCTATACGGTGCCACGATCAAACAGAATGCTGAACGCCATGGGTTCGACTGGCGGCTCGTTCTTGCCACCATGAAGCAGGAATCACGTTTTTCTCCCACCGCGGAGAGTGGCCGAGGTGCGTATGGCCTCATGCAGTTGATGCCCGGCACGAGCGAGGATATCGCGCGTGATCTGTCCATCGAAGACCTGAGCCACCCCAGCAATAACATTCGTGGCGGGGTCTACTACATGCGCCAGTTGTACGGGCTCTTCAAGGGCGCCCCGGAAGCAGACCGGATCAAGCTGACACTCGCTGCCTACAATGCGGGTATCGGACGTGTCTATGATGCCCAGGAACTCGCGGCGTATCTGCACGAGGATCCGCTCGCGTGGGAGTCGATCCGTGATATGCTCCCGCTGCTCTCGCGACGATACGATTCGCTGCACCGCAGCGTGTGGAATGGGGAGAAGCCGAAGGCGGGATATTTCGGGAATGCGCGGGAGACCGTGAAGTACGTGGAAAACGTCATGGCGCACTACGATGACTACCGCCTGATGCTGAACTGACAGCGCCCTGTCGTCCGGTGAACGCGGCGGCGGGCAGTGAGCCGGAAGAGCTCCGAAGAAGGCCCGGAGAGAGGGAAGCGCGAGCGCGCCAACCCTGTCTCCGGGCCTTCGTGTTCACCCCCGTGGTACTCGCCTCTCAGGGGAGGAGGATCGCAGACGCCACAACGGTGGTCCAGATCCCATCCTTGTGGCCTTCCGCCGACTGTGTCACGTTATAGGTCTTGACGATCTTGCCGCTCATCTTGTAAACCTTCTCGCGTTCATCCCAGCCAAGCATAGGATCGAACTCCACGCCCAGCGTGCTGGCAAGCATCGTGGCGGCCAGATCTTCAGCGTATTCGCCGGCCTTCTCGTCGGTTTCACCGAAGGGATGGTGTTCGGACAGGTATCCGTACTGGCTGATGTCGGCAGGCGTGGCGACGCCGATCGATGCCGCGACGAGGCGGTTCGGTTCGTTGGTCGCATTCCGCGCCATCACGGCAAAGGTGATCTGCCCGGGTTGGAGCTGCTTCAGTCCGTCTTCCGTCGGGATCCGTTTGCACCCCGGGGGATAGATGCTGGACACGGTAACGAGATTGCACTTCTCGATCTTGGCGTCGCGCAATGCCAATTCAAAGGACTGAAGATAGTCCTTGTGACGGCCTACCCCCTTGGTGAAGAACATTTTTGACGGGACGTACAATTCCTCATCTCCCTTTCTCTCTATCACATGGTGATGTCAATGATCATGGTTCACCGGGCAGGACGCGCATGAATTTGCGCTTCCCGACCTTCACGATGACGCCCTTGCTGAAATCGATGGTAGCCGCCGGGTCGGCAACACGCTGGCCATCCACTGAGACGCCTCCCTGTTCGATCAGGCGCCGGGCCTCACCTTTCGATGAGGCCATTCCTGTGTCCGTGAGGACCTGCAGGATCCCCGCCGATGATCCGGCACATCGCATCTCCGGTATCTCATCGGGCAGGTCCTTCTTGACGAAGATGCGGTCGAACTCTTCCTCCGCCGCGGTCGCTGCCGCCGGGGAATGATACAACGCTACAAGTTCACGTGCAAGCCGGCGCTTGAGGTCGCGGGGGTTCGCCGTGCCTTTGTCGAATTGCTGCCGCACTTCCGCCAGCTCCGTGGCCGGCATCATGGTCGCCAGGAGCATGTAATCGTAGATCAGTGTGTCCGGGATCGACAGGGTCTTGCCATAGATCTGCTGCGGCTCGTCGCTGATGCCGATATAGTTGTCCAGCGACTTGCTCATCTTCTCGACACCGTCGGTGCCGGCGAGGATGGGCATCGTGAGCGTCACCTGCGGGTCCTGCCCGAACTCGCGCTGAATGTCGCGGCCTACCAGCAGGTTGAACTTCTGGTCCGTCCCGCCGAGTTCAACGTCCGACCGTACCGCCACGGAATCCATGGCCTGCGCGAGAGGGTAGAGGAGCTCATGCATGCTGATCGGTTCACCGGCCTTGTACCGCTTCTCAAAATCGTCGCGCTCCAGCATCCGCGCCACCGTGTACTTGGCGCCGAGACTGATGACGTCCGCAAAGCTCATCTTGCCGAGCCATTCGGAGTTGTACACCATCTCGATCTTCTTTGCGGAGAGGATCTTCGTGGCCTGCTCGAAGTAGGACTGACCGTTCTTGCGTGTCGATGCGAGGTCAGGGCAGGGCGTGTTTTGTTGCGGCCGGAAGGATCGCCGATCATCCCGGTGAAATCGCCGACGATCAGGATCGCGTGGTGACCGAGGTCCTGGAATTGACGGAGCTTGCGGAGAACAACGGAATGGCCAAGATGCAGATCCGGCCTGCTCGGGTCACAGCCAAGCTTGATCCTGAGGGGCTTGTGGGCCTGGAGAGAGGACTCGATCTTTTTGGCGAGGTCTTCTTCACGGATGATCTCGGCAGTGCCCCGCCTGATCTCATCCATCTGCTCGTTAAGAGGTGGAAACTGCTCGATCATCTACCGTGCATAGTTCCTTCTGATGTCCCGCTCTGCCTCCCGGCGCGCAATATCGTCCCTGCGGTCGTGTTCGCGTTTGCCGCGACAGATCCCGATGAGGACCTTCGCGTGCCGGTTGTGGAAATACACTTTCAATGGAACAAGGGTCAGCCCCGCTTCACCCAGCCGTCCGTTGATCTTGCGGATCTCCTTCCTGTGGAGGAGAAGCTTCCGCTTCCGGAGGGGGTCGACATTAGCGTAGCTCCCCTGTTCATACGGGCTGACGTGCATATCATTCAGCCACACCTCGCCGTTCTTGATCTGAGCCCATGCTTCGGCGATGTTCGCATTCCCCAAACGGAGCGATTTGACCTCCGTTCCGGTCAGCACGATACCTGCCTCGAATGAATCAAGGACAACGTACTCGTGTCGGGCCTTGCGGTTGGTCGCGACGGCCCTGTCTTCCGCCGTCTCCTTCTTTGCCATCGTCCCGTCGGTTTTTGCCCGCATAGTATACCGAAATCCGATAGGAAAAGCAATCCTCTGGCGCGGGATGATGAGAAACCGTATATTCCCGAACCACCGGAGAGCATCCTATGCCTCTGTCCCAGTATCTGCGCCGGCCGGTCATCGTCCTCGATCTTCTCGCGTTCGTCGTCTGCTGTGCGGGGATCCTGCATATCGAGCAGAAAGCCGGCCTGGGGATCGGCCTCATCGAGACTTCCCATCAGGTGTTCGTGGACCGTGTCACCGATGTCCACGCACATCCGATGCTCCATGCCGGGGACCGCCTTGTCGCCATCGCTGGGCAGACCCTTGCATTCGTCGAGGACGTGGAGTTCCTTCTCGATGCGCGCCATAGCGGTGACACCGTCTCGTGTACGGTGGACCGCGCCGCGAGCCGCGAAACGATCCGCGTCCCCCTCGTTCCGTACTACGGACTGTCCTACCTGATCATCGTCATCCTGGTCAGCGGCCTGTTCTATCTTGTCGGCGTGTTCGTCCGCTCCCGCCGGCCGGACGACCCGGCCGCGCGGATGTACCACGCCGGATCGGTCGGTACCGCCGTGATGCTCTCCACCACGTGGGGCCACGTCGGGCCGCTTCCGGAAGTGACCGGCATCGTGCTCCGCGTGGTGTTCTCGTCCGCCTACGCGTTCGTGCCCGTCTTCTTCTTCCATTTTATCCGCCTGTTCCCCAGGCCCCGCGGACTCCATGCCGGCCGGATCGTGCAGGGAGCACTCTATGTCCTTGCCGCCCTGCTCGCCGCAGCAAGCAGCGCTTCCTTTGTGAACGCGGCAGAAACGGGGCTGGTCTCTGACTTCCACATCCATCTCCGGATCTTTACCATCACGCGCTACTTCCTGATCGCCCTCGTCCTCGCAGGACTCATCGGCATCCGGCACTCCTACGTCCATGCAGGAGAAGAGCCTGAACGCCGCAGGCTCCGCTGGGTGGTCTGGGGGCTCTTCGTCGGATTCATCCCGTTCGTCGGACTCTGGGTGATCCCCTCGATCGCTCTCTCCTATGCCCTCGTGCCCGAAGAGGTCATGCTGCTCGCATCCGGTGCCATCCCCGTGGCGTTCGGCATCTCGATCGTGCGGTATCATATCATGGACATCGACATGCTGCTCGGACGCAGCGTGGTGTACACTGTCGTGATGGGTGCGCTCGTCCTGATCTACGCCGTGATCGTCGGCGGAGCCGCGGCTCTGGCAACGGAGATGGCACACGAGACATCTGCCATCGTGTCCGCCCTTGCTGCCATCGTCATGGCGCTCTCCTTTGAGCCGTTGCGGCGTGCTGTGCAGAACGGCGTCGACCGCCGCTACTTCAGGGTGCGCTATAATTTCCGGTTGGAAGGCCGCCGGCTTCTCGAAGGGATCGTGCGGTCGCACTCCCTGGATTCGCTGGGCGAGCGCGTCATCACCGATCTGCCCGGCGTGATCCCCATGGAGAAGATCGCACTGCTCCTCACGCACAAGGAGGGTGACACGCTCGAGAAGCTCGCGTGGGCCGGATATCAGAGCGACGGCGATGTCCCCACACGGGCGAAGGACCTCTGGTCCGGCGAGCGTGGGCCGCTTGGATGTGCGGAGTACGTGGAGCCGGGACTCCCGTGTGCACCCCTCCCTCCGCAGGTCCGCGAACGATGGGGTATCGTCCTGGCGATCCCGATGGTCGCAAAAGAACAAGCATCGCTCACCGCCATTCTGATCTGCGGACCCAAGCGGGCAGGCACCCGCTACAGCAACGAGGACGTCGACCTGCTCACCACCGTCTGCGGGAGTGCCGGGACGGAGATCGAGCGTATCCTGCTCACCCGGGCCTACCTCGAACTCCAGCAGGCGGAAGAACGGTTGAAGGTGCTGAACGCCATGAAGTCGGATTTCGTATCGTATGTCTCCCACGACCTTCGCACGCCGCTCACATCGATCAAGATGTATGCTGAACTGCTCCAGGCGCAACTGCCACGGCTGGACCGCAAGGCAAAGGACCATCTTGCCGTGATCCAGGGGGAAGCGGACCGGCTGAACCGCATGGTGACGACCATCCTGGATTCCGCACGCATCGAGCGGGGAGCGGTCCAGTATACCATGCAGGCGGTCGACCTGCGTAAGGTGATCCGGTCGGTCCTGCGCCTGATGTCCTATCAGTTCAGCAAGGATGGCTTCACCGTGGAAGTGAAGCTCCCCACCGGCCGGGCCCCGCTCTCTGTGCGTGCCGATCCTGATGCGGTCAGGGAAGCAGTGCTGAACCTCCTGACGAACGCCATGAAGTACTCGCCGGACAACCGGCGGATCACCATTGCCGCTGCACGAACCGGCTCCGCCGTCACCCTGGGCGTGAAGGACCGGGGGATCGGGATCAGACAGGACGTGCTGCCACGGCTTTTCGATACATTCTACCGCGACCCCTCATTGCCGGGCAAGGTGCAGGGCGTGGGGATAGGATTGTCCGTCGTGAAACACATCATGGATGCGCACGGCGGCAGTGTGGAGGTTCGCAGCGTGCCCGGACAGGGCTCGGAATTCATTCTTCTCTTCCCCCTACACAGCGCACACCCGGGAGTCCTACAGCATGAAGCGCATACTCGTCGTCGAAGATGATGCAGCGATCAGGAACGGACTGGAAGAGGTTCTGGCCGCAGAGCACTACCAGGTCCTGACCGCAGCAACCGGTACGAAGGCCCTGGATCTGGGCAAGAAGGAGAACCTGGATGTGATCATCCTGGATCTCGGATTGCCCGATATCAATGGAGAAGATGTCTGTCAACAACTCCGCGATGCCGGGGTTCCCACGCCCATCCTCATGCTCACGAGCAAAAGCCAGGAGATGGACAAAGTGATGGGGCTGGAGAAGGGCGCGGATGACTACATGACGAAGCCCTTCAGCGTCCGGGAGCTCCTCGCCCGGTTGCGGGCGCTCCTGCGGAGGGAGCGGGGGGTCAAGCGCGATCTGGAAGAGTATGCCTTCGGCAAAGCGGTCGTCGATTTCAAGAAGCAGGAAGCGCAGTTCAATGGCAAGCCGGTCAAACTCTCGGTCAGAGAGTATGCCGTCTTGAAGTACCTGATCATGCACGAGGGCGAGGTGGTCACGCGCGACATGCTGCTGAACGATGTCTGGGGATACGAACAGTTCCCGACGACAAGGACGGTCGACAATTACATCCTTGCGCTCCGGAAGAAGTTGGAGGGCAAGACCACGGCGCCGGCGCACATCCTGACGGTGCATACAGCAGGGTATAAGTTCGTCAAAGACAAAGATGACAGAAAGGGCAGACGGGGCTCCCCGCCCTGAGCTCCGCGATCTCCCTCAGGCCACCGCACGCAGTCCGTCCGCATGGCCCACCGACGACCGGCCCGGGCCCTGCGCGATCCGGATGAGCGCATGATGCCGCTGGAAGATGGACAGTTTGAAGTAGATCCCTGACGAGATCACGAGCCGGAAGAGGAACCGCGGCAGCGGCTCGTGCCGCTCCTGCATCCTCATGAACCGCCACCACCGCCGCAGGATCGAGGGCCAGCGGTAGAAGCCGAGCACGACCGTCCGGTAGGCTTCGTGGATCTGCTCCGGGGTCAGCTGCTTGTGCCGGAATACCAGGTGATCGCCCTCATAGTGTGAGAGATCCGCATCCACCAGCCTGCCTTCCTGTACGACCTTCCTGTACAGCGGCGTGCCGTAGATCGGGATCGCGATCGACGGCAGGATCACCATCGTTCCTACTTCATCAAGAAGCACGGGAAGCCGCCGGTAATACTCTTCGGTGTCCTCGTCCAGCGCGAACATGAGCCCGGTGAACGTGAGGATGCCGAGCCGGTGCAGCTTCGCGAACGCTTCGCGATACTCCTCCACGTTGTTCTGCCGCTTCTGCACATCGTTCAGGCTCGCCGGTGAAAGCGACTCCATCCCGAGGAATGCCATCCGGCATCCCGCGGCCGCAAGCGCGTCGATGTACCCTTTGTCGCGCAACGCATCGATGCTGAACTGGGCACCCAGCCCCCACAGCCGGAGCTTCGCGATCTCGCCGAGCAGTTCCTTCGCGTACTTCAGGTCGCCGCCGAGGTTGTTGTCGAGGAGCATCGCCATCTTCCGCTTGTACCACGGCAGACCCCGCGTGTTGGTCAGGTCGCGGATGACATCCATCACCGGCCGCGTCCGGTGGGGGGCCCGACGGATGTTCAGCTGACAGTACGTGCATGGATGCGGGCACCCCCGTGTGGCCTCGGTGACCATCGGCGTCATGTACGCGGACTCTGCCAGGTCGTACCGGGGAGGCGGCATATCCGCAAGACAACTGTCCGGTGGCGCATCGTACCGGGGCTGCAGCCGGCCTGCGACGAGGTCTTCCACCATGCGCGGCCACATCGTCTGTGCCTCACCCACGAGGATCGCATCGAAGTGAGGCTGTACCTCGTCAGGGAAGGTCGAGGCGAACTTGCCTCCGCCGATGACGGTCTTGCCCATGGCGCGGAACCGGGCAGCGACCTCATACGCGTGCGGTGCAAGGTAATCCATGAAGCTGAGGGCGATGCATTGCGCCGCCGTGGTGTAATCGATCGGTCGCACCATTTCGTGGAGTACCTCCACGTCCACGATCGGGGGCGTGAGTGCCGCGAGGAGCAGCCCGGGGAGCGGCGGTGCCGGACTCTGCGCGTAGTAGGGATCGTCCTCGCCGAGGTTCTGGAAGAGGACGATGATCTGGATCGTCATGCGCTCAGGCTGCGTGGAGCTGTGTCGTGTCATGGTCCTTTTCCTCCTGGTCGTGCCGGCATGCATCCCAGACCTCGCGCACGGCCCTGGTGAGCCGATCGATGTCATTGCCGGTGTGCGTTGCCATGATGCTGATGCGGAAGCGTTGCTGGGTGACCGGTACCGCGGGGTACTCGATCGAATTCACGAAGATCCCCTTCTCGTGGAACATCCGCGATGCGCGGCGGATGTCCATCCACTCCGGCACGATCAACGGGATGATCGCGGTCTCCGGGTGCACCTCGAATCCGATGCGATGCAGGCATGCTGCGGCATAGGCGATGTTCTGCCTCAGGTGCCAGCGGCGCTCCGGTTCCTCCTCGAGGACATCGAGGCCGGCCAGGACCGTTGCGACGACCACGGGGGAGAGCGAGGCAGAGAACATGTACGGCCGTGCGAAGTATCGCAGATAGTCGATCACGGGCTTCGGGCCGGCGATGAAGCCACCGGTGACGGCGAAGGTCTTGCTGAAGGTGCCCATGCTGATGGCGATATCGCCCTTGATGCCGAAATGCTCGGCGGTCCCTCCGCCGTTCGCGCCCATGACGCCCGTGCCATGTGCGTCATCGACAAGAAGGATCGCATCGAATTCGCGGCAGAGGGCCACGAGTTCAGGAAGCGGTGCAAGATCGCCATCCATGGAGTACACGCCTTCCACCGCAACATACCGGTCACCGGTCCGCTCGTTGCCTGCGGCCGCCAGCATGGCGCGGAGGGCATGCACATCGTTGTGCGGGAAGGAATGTGCCTGGACCCCTGTCATCTTCATGCCGTCGCAGAAGGAGGCGTGGCTGTAGGCATCGTAGTACACCGTGTCGGTCTTCTGCATGAGCCCGGCCACCAATCCGACGTTGGCCGCATACCCGCTGGCGAACACGAGTGCATCCTCGGCACCTTTGAGTGCTGCCAGGCGCCGTTCGAGTTCCCGGTGCAACGTGGTGTAGCCGTTGAGCAGAGGCGGGCCACCCACGCCTGCCCCGAACTCGCGGAGCGCCGCCTCTGCCCGCGCACGCAGGTGTGGATGTGTTGCGAGGCCGAGATAATTATTGGATCCGAACATGAGCATGGGCCGGGCCACGCCTGTCACCGGATCGGCCACCAGCACTTCGCGGTCGGCCGCTGAAGCGATGCAACGCCGTGTCAGAAGCTCACCGTGCTCCTCCAGGTCCCTCAGGAACCCACCGAAGAACCGTGTGCGGTCGGTGAGCCGCATATGCCGCCCGCGGAGAAGCATCTCCCGCAGATCGAAGTTCTCCCCACCCCGGTACTCCTGCTCGTGTGTCATGATCGGATCTCCTGTTGTTCAACCTGGTGCAATATACCCGGCGCAAGCACCCGGCATGTCATGCTTTTGTCAAGAAGGTGTAGAATACTGTGCAGAAGCGGCGATATTCATGAGCTCTGCGACATACGCCCTCATGCTGCTGCCATCCGGCGGGTCCATGTTGCGGATGGCCGCACGCTGGGAGGCCCCGAACGACCCCACGCCGGGTACAACGATCCCGTCGCCTGCGGTTGCCCGTCCGATGCGCGGACAGGCTCTGCCACCAATGGTCAGAGAACCCCTGCCACCCGCGGAGAAGGGTTCCGGTGCGGAGAAGACAAGTTCGAATTCTCCATGAGGACCAGCAAGGAAGAGCCATGCAGGCAGCCCCATCGCGCGGGCGCACGAGAGGGCCCCGGTGCCGAGGAACGCCTCCCAATCCGGCTGGAGTTCGAATCCGATGTTGTTGACCCGCCCGAGTTGATCCAGGGTTGCCAGGAGTCCGTCGCTCGTGTCCATGCATGCCGTGGCCACGGAGCGGAGTGCACGCCCTTCGTGCAATCGTGCCGTGGGCATGTATGACGGGCGCGTTGACGCTCCCGAGAGGACCGCCGCTGCGAAGGCATTCCCTCCGCCGAGAGGGCCTGTACAGTAGATGCCGTCGCCCGGCCGGATGCCCCTTCGGGTGAGAGCGGTGCCGCCGCTGATCACGCCGACCGCCGTGCCGGTGAGTTGAAGTCGATCGCCGGTATTCGTGTCGCCACCCAGTACCCAGGTCCCACAGGTCGTGCACGCATCATGGATCCCTTCCTGCATGCGGGAGATGGCCGTCGGATCCGTTCCCCCGGGGATGGTCTCGGCGATGAGGATCCCCAGCGGTTCCGCCCCGACCGCGGCGATGTCACTGAAATTCGCCATCACCGTCATCCATCCTGCAAGCCAGGGGTCGGCGTACAGCCCGGCCGTGATCTCCTCGGCAATGGTGTCGGTCGTGACCGCCAGTATGAGTTCGTTCCCGAGGCGGAGGAGTTCGGCATCGCTTTCCTGGAGTCCGTTGAGCTGCCGGGGGGAGCGGGTGAAATGCCGCGTGAGCGATTCGATCATCGCGAGTTCATGTACCGTCGTTGTCATGGACATACCCTCAGTGCGTGTGGGACAACCTCAAAGTGGGCCGATGCCGTAAGCACGGTTTCCCCATCGAATTCGATGGCCATCGGGCTGGCAGACTCCAGGGTGATCGATGGCGTGGACCAGGAACGGATCCCGGGGAGCCCGTCGGTCGTTCCGCGCATCAGGGAGCGGAAGAGTTGGATCCGTTCGGGAATGGTCATCCGCTCGCAGGAGATCACGCTGAACCTGCCGTTCTCGTGGTTGCGCGCGATATCGTAGTGCAGGTCGCCGGAGAAGAACGGGCTTTTCAGGATGCCGATATTCGTCAGCGGCACTGCAACCGGGTCCGATCCGGGGAGAGTGATGGTCACCGGGGTATTCCTGTACACAAGGAGTGATGTCAACGCGGCATAGAAGATGGCCGCAGGAACGCTCAGGCGTTTCAGCGCTGCGAGCACAGGTCCGGGTTGGTTGAACCGGCAGTTCCCCTCCGCGGTGATACCCGCGCTTGCGTTGAGGAAAAAGTACCGGGTGGACATTGTGCCGTCCGATCCAAACACGAGGCGTCCTGCATCGCACCACGATGCACGTGCGAAGTCCAGTCGTGCCGGGAGTCCACCGATGGATGCCGTGTCGCTCCAGGGCTTGTGGAAGTCATTGCTTGAACCGAGACCGATCGCGCCGAGGATGTACGTTGCCGCATACGACGGAGGTGCGCTCAGCAATGCGTGAACGAGTGCATTTGCGGTACCATCGCCTCCGGCTGCAACGACACGGCCATCGCCGGGAACCCTCCCGAGTCGGAGACCCCGGCGGATCGCATCAGGGGAATCCAGGACGACGGTATGGAACCCGCCGAACCGCTCGCGCATCTCATGTTCGATCCGGCGCCACCGTACCAGGCCCGATCCGGATCCCGAACGGGGATTGACGAACACGATCATATCTGGCTCACCTCCGTCCTGTGGTGAAGGACGAGTTGAAATGCTCCGTAGAACAGGAGCAACGGGACCGTCCAGAGCGGATGCATGGCGGCGATCGCGGCCGACAGTATGATGATGTAGCTCTCCACAACGAGCCTGATAGGCGCGTGTGCCGTCCGGTCGTCGGTATTCCTGTGCAGCAGGATCTGCGCCCGCACACTGAGCATGATCCCCCATACCGCGAGCATGATCGCCGGTACGGCATCCCATCCTGAGGTCCATGCGCTCTGCACGATACCCAGGTGAACGATGAGTCCGGTGACCGCGGCCGCTGCGAACAGATCGCTGACAAGGGATGCCCGGCGGCGTCCGAAGACGACCGGGAAGGTGTTGTAGCCCGTCTGCCTGTCGGCCTCGATATCTTTGAAATACCCGGCGATGACAAAGTTCGCATAGCCACTGAATGCGATGATCATCAAAGGAATGATCCTCCCGGGCAATGCGATGGGATCGCCGTCGATTCCGGCGAAGTATCCCATGAGGAAGAGGACGCAGACGATCCATGCGTTGTACCACGGCCCGCCCCACCAGCGGCGTTTGAACCAGGTATACGTTGCGAGGCCACCGACCGCCAGTGCGCCAAATGCAAGATTGATCGTGTTGCCCGCCGCAAAAAGGGCAGAACACATCGTGAGTCCGACCAGGCTCGCAATGAGCACCGCCTTCCGGCTGATGATCCCCTGCACCAATGGCCGGTACGGTGCGGAGATGGCATCGGTGTCCGTCTGGAAGCAATCGGTGAGTGCCTGCCCGAATCCATAGGAAAGGAATGACGCGATGAAGACGGGTATGGTCACCTCCGGTGGCACGTGCCCTGCGGCGGCGAGTCCGGCGAGGCCGGTGATGCCCGAAAGGAACAACAAATACGGCCTCATCGTGATGAGCATGGCCCTGGTGAAATGCGCTGTCGTGTGCATCATCTCCTCCGTTGGTTTCTGATGCAACGTACGCGATGCGGCCCGCGAGGATGTCATGGAATGGTCATATCGGGGTCAGTGGGTTCGGGGAGAGAACCTGCAGTGAACGCCCCACATATGCATGTTTCATCCCTGGCGAACGGACGGTGGCGGTTCCCGACGGAAATCAGTATTTTGCCCGCGGGAGAGGGGTCCCGGAATTCTCACCTATCAGCCGAGCACACGCTATGATCCATCGTCAGATCCTCATGCCAGCCATGGTGTTGGGTATCCTCGCAACGATCCTCTCTCTCATGCTCATGAGCGGGTGCACAGTGAATGCCGCGGAGGGCGATACCGTAGCAGCGCGGGACCTTGCGCAGGGTTTCGTCCACCCGCCCGATGCCACAAAGCCGTGGGTGTACTGGTATTGGATCAGCGACAACATCTCCCGGGAGGGGATCACGCGCGATCTTGAAGCGATGGCTCGCGTCGGGATCGGTGAGGCATTCATCGGCAACATCGGATTGGACGATATTCCCTATGGGAAGGTGCCGGTGTTGAGTGAAGAATGGTGGGGCCTGGTGGAACACGCGATCCGGGAAGGGAAGCGTGTCGGTGTGAACATCGGGATGTTCAATTGCCCGGGGTGGAGCCAATCCGGCGGGCCGTGGGTGAAGAGCACCGAAGCCATGCGGTACCTTGTGAGCACCGAGACCCGCGTCAGTGGCGGCAAGCCGGTGGTGCTGAAGCTCTCCCGCGCGACAGAACGCTTCCAGGATGTACGGGTCCTGGCGTTTCCGTTGCCTCCTTCTGATGCGATGACCCTGACTCTCCGGCGGCCACGGATCTCGACATCGCCGGTGTTGAAGGATGCGCAACGATCGATCGATGGTGACAGGAAGAGTGTGTGCACCTTTGCCGGGGCAGGCGACAGCAAGAGCGTGACCATCGACCTTGTGACAGGCGCCCCCTTCACCGCCCGTGCGCTCACCCTCGTGCCCGGGGAAAAGCCGTGGGCCGCCGATTGCGCGCTTCAGATCGCCGATCATGATTCATTCCGCACCGTGAAAGAGTTCCTGTTCGACCGGAGCAACATGAGTGTCAGCGTCGGGCCGATGCCACTGGGCAACGTGACCGTCTCGTTCCCCGGGGTGACGGCCCGGCATTTCCGCCTCGTGCTCAGCAATTTCGCCGGGCGCTCCGGCCGGAAGGCCGCCGATGCATCGCTTGCGGAGATCGAACTCACGGCGGCACCGCGACTGGAACGTTATGTCGAGAAGCAGTTGGGCAAGATGCACCAGACCCCATTCCCGTTGTGGACGGAGTACCAATGGGCCGTCCAGCAAGAAGCGGACGACCGTTCGCTGTATGTGGATCCGGCGGGTGTGCTGGATATCTCACAGGATCTGGTTGGTGGCGATACCTTGCGTTGGGATGCTCCGGCAGGAGAGTGGCTGGTGATGCGTCTCGGTGCATCGCCAACCGGTACGGAGAATAGTCCTTCGGTACCACATGGCCGCGGGCCGGAAGTGGACAAGATGAGCCGCGAGCACCTGCAGAAACATTTCGACGCGTTCATCGGTGAACTCCTGCGGCGCATGCCGGCGGAGGAACGGACCGCATTCACGCACGTGGTGCTCGACAGCTATGAACAAGGGTCTGAGAACTGGACGGAAGGCCTCACGGAGGATTTCCAGGAACGATACGGGTATGATCCGGTCCCGTGGCTCCCGGTCCTCACGGGGAGAGTGGTCGGATCCGCCGAACGGTCGGACCGGTTCCTGTGGGACTTGCGCCGGTTGGTGGCAGACCGCGTTGCGTACGATTATGTTGGCGGGCTCCGTGATATGAGCGCCGAACACGGGTTGCGGGTGTGGCTCGAGAACTATGGGCACTGGGGATTCCCGTCCGAGTTCCTGATGTATGGTGGACAGAGCCATGATATCGGGGGAGAATTCTGGAACGAAGGCGAGCTGGGCAACATCGAATGCCGGGCGGCGTCTTCGGCCGCACACATCTACGGTATGCGTCGTGTGTCGGCCGAGTCGTATACCGCTGCGGGCCTTCCGTTCCGGCGCTACCCGGCGTTGCTCAAGAAACGTGGAGATTGGAGTTACACCGAAGGGATCAACCATGTGGTATTGCATGTCTGCATCTCACAGCCCTACGAGGAGCGGAACCCGGGGGTGAATGCATGGTTCGGGACGGAGTTCAATAGAAAGAACACCTGGTTCGAGCAGTCCCGGAAATGGATCGACTACCAGCGCCGGTGCATGTTCATGTTGCAGCGCGGCCTGCCGGTCAATGATGTGTGCTATTTTATCGGCGAGGATGCCCCGAAGATGACCGGTATCCGTGTCCCGGAGTTGCCGCCGGGGTATTCGTTCGACTATATCAATGCCGAAGTGATCCTCCAACGGCTTGCCGTGAAGGATGGCCGGCTCATCCTGCCCGACGGGATGAGTTACGGGATGATGGTCCTCCCGCCCGTCAAGACCATGCGGCCGGAAGTGCTTGCGAAGATCGCATCCCTCGTGGAGGACGGAGCAGTGATACTCGGTGCACCGGTGGACGGAGCACCGGGCCTCAAGGACTATCCGCGATCGGACCTCGAGGTACGATCGATCGCCTCGAAATTGTGGAACGGTGTGGGAGGGGCCGCACCCGCCGCGGGGACGTATGGCAAGGGGCGCGTCTTCAACACACAGGATATGCGTCTTGCTCTGGACCAGGCAGGGATCCAGCCGGACCTCGTATTCCCGGACAGCACTCCTGTTGTCTGGACGCACCGCCGGCTGGGTACATGCGACATCTATTTTGTGTCCAACCAGAGCGACCGGTTGCTGCAGGTGGATCTCGGATTCCGGGTGTCCGGCAAGCAGCCCGAACTATGGGACGCGGTCACGGGCATGATACGCGACCTGCCGGTTTTCACGGGGGGAGAGGGGCGGACGAACGTTCTGATGGAGTTGGATCCTTACGGGAGCGCATTTGTGATCTTCAACAGAATGAACACGGCGCAGCATGATCCACAGGCGGTGAATTTCCCTGCGCTGAAGACGGTCGCCCGTGTGGACGGTCCATGGACCATTCGGTTTGAGGCGGACAGGGGTGGTCCGGCGGATCCGGTGTTCATGCCGGTTCTAACGGATTGGGCGCAGAGTCGTGATGCCCGCATCCGGTACTATTCGGGGAGCGCGACGTATACGACACGTGTCGTCCTCCCCGCGCGTGATACACGGGAGATGCTGTACCTCGATCTTGGAAGCGTTGGTGTGATGGCCGAGGTGCGGGTGAACGGGAAGGCCGCGGGTGGCGTATGGACCCCGCCGTGGAGGGTCAGCATCGGCGACCTGGCGAGAGAGGGGGAGAATACGATCGAGATCGAGGTGGTGAATACCTGGGCCAATCGGCTTATTGGCGACAGCAAGCTGCCGGTGAAGGACCGCCGCACGTGGGTCGCTGTTCCCGCGGCGCAACCTTCCGATGCGCTCATGCCGTCGGGGCTGCTGGGCCCGGTGACGATACGATCCAGCCGGCCGTGAGTACGCGGCACAGACGGAACCGTTGCACCGGGCGCGGTCGGATCGGTGATGCGGTGCGCGGAAGGGAGTCCTTTCGCGCGGCGGTATTTGTTGCATGGCTATGACAACTTTGTGACATGTGCGGAGGAGGATCAACTATCTTTGTGTTGTCCACACCACACCACCAACAAGGAGGATCATCATGGACACTGCAAAGAAACTGCTCGTCGCTTCGGTCATGCTGCTTGTCGCAGCACAGAGTGCATTCTCGTGGGGGAATGCAACGCATGTGTACTTTGCAAAGGAATTGGGTGTACGGTTCGGCCTGACCAATGCCCATGAGATGTACGGGGCGGTCCTGCCCGACGCGTTCAATTTCATCTTCGACGCCAACGGCCAGTTCCTGTATGATGCCACCCATCACCGCTTCCTGCCAGTCTATCAGAATGCATGGAAACCGTCACTGAAGTCGACCGGTTTCGGCTTCGTATCGCACAATGATACGTGGGGTGCGGACTACACCGCCCACCACAGTGCGTTCAGCTCGCCGGGCGAAGGATATGCCATTGCGAAGGGCGCTGTGCTGGCTCCGCAGATCATTCCGGTGCTCGTGCAGATCCTTAACAACGCCGGGGTGCCATCCCCGGACGCTGACTACATCGCAGGTTTGCTCGCGCCGGAGATGGGCCACGACCTCAGCGAGACGGCCGTGGATCTCCTTGTCCGGAGAAATCTGGATCGGGTGGTGGGTGTGCGGATGATGGCTGCCGCCCAGACCCGTCCAGCGGATGTGCCTCAGTTGCTTGCCAATACCTACGGTCCCGAGTTGGCGGCAGCCACGGGGATCCCGGAGGCGGATGCCCGGGCGCTGATCATCGGAGCGGAGAAGGAGTACAAGACACTCATCACGCAGTATGGCCTGGCGTTCACCCTTGCCGAACCGAAGACCATCGCCATGCTTGCGGCGCAGACAGCTCCGGTCGCCGAGATGCTCATCGAATCGAATGTGGAGGGGGTCGATGTGACGGTCACACCGGAACAGGTTGCCGGATTCCTGCAGGCAGCGATCGCGGTCGTGGAACCCGATTACAAACGCGAGCTTGCGGCCACGCTCCGGTTCGTTGAGCACAATCTGCGCGAGCATGGCGTTCGTCCGGTGTTCTTCGGTTTTGCATGTGATGAAACCGGGGCGCAGGTGCAGTCGGAGGAGGCCGCGACGGCCCCGGACGAGTTCGGTCTCGGCCAGAACTATCCGAACCCCTTCAATCCCTCAACCACGATCTCCTACACCGTGCCCGCGGATGCGAAGGTGTCCCTGCGCGTGTTCAACACCCTTGGTGAGCAGGTCGCCACGCTGGTTGACGAGGTCGTTCCTGCCGGCCAGCATCAGGCGGTCTGGAATGCTGGCGGATTGCCAAGTGGCCTGTACTTCTATAAACTTGAGAGTGCAGGGGCGACGATCACGAAGCGGATGATGATGGTGAAGTAATTAGAGGTGTTGGATCGGGAGGGTCCGTCACCGGACCAGTGTTGCGTCGAAAGGGCGGAGGCTTTGTAACGGCCTCCGCCTTTCCGCAGTTTGAACCGCTCTCGATGCTTGATATCCGTCACACGAGGACCTAGCGCGATGTGCGATGGAATGTGATGGCGGACACAGAGTGTAGAGATCCGCCACAATTTCGACCTGATGATGTTGGATGCGAAATGTTTTCCCTAAACCAGCCATGGACAGAGTCGTTTTCCGTCAATTGTCCCGCTGTGTGCGCCATGCGGTAGCCTTCTAACAATCTCCAACCCGAACGAAGGCAGGTTCGTGTGGCGGCTCGTGGTGAAGAGAACCTTGCGGTGCTGGAAGCTTGAGTAGCTTGGATCGGAACATTGAGGGGGAGGTGTCGGTGGCTGACGAACGTGCCTCCTGATCAGGGGATAGAAAAGCCTACATTGGTGCAGTCATTCAGTTATACGCGCCTGTATTTCATAACGAACTAGACTTACCCCTACCGGGTCCGGCTCTGTGGCCGGATCCGGATCTATGCGGCCAGACCGATCTCTCCGGATTGACCATCCCATCGGGGTCTGGAGGGGCAACTCTGTCTCGTTGGGTGTCGCAAATCGTTCTCTCCATCGGTTTGTCGGCTTGACAAATTCACTTCCATCAATGTACCACATTTTTCGAGGGATACATGCGCGTGTACAGGAACTTGCGGACGCCTCGCGTGATTTGGTTGTCGGTGCTCTTCGCAGCCCTGTGGGGGTTGGGGAGCACGGACGCCATTGCCGCGAACATCAGTTCGACGAAGACGGGAAATTGGAATGATCCCACCGTCTGGAGCGGTGGATCTGTCCCCGGCGTGGCGGATAATGTCACGATCGTGTCGCCTCATATCGTAAGCATCGATGCGAGCGGGAGTCTCACCGGGCTCACCGTGAACTCCGGAGCCACACTGCAATTCAACAGCACCTCGAACCCGTTCACCCTTACGCTTGAACCGTCAGGCGTAGTGACGGTGAATGGGACCCTGGATCTGGGCCCCCTTGGTGCCCTGCTCTCGGGAGTGACCGGAACCACCACCCTGACGATGGGCGCGAGCGGTAATCTCGTCAGCTCCAATGCGACAGCGGATCCCGCAGGTGCACTTGGCCCGGGGGCGACATCATCCTTGCGGACACAAGGCACTGGCACGTGGTCGCTTGCCTCGATCTCGACCGCAGGTACTGTCACGTACAAGGGTTCGGGGACGACTCCCTATGTGATCTCGGACCGGAATTACAACAACCTGACCCTCAATAGCGGAGGTGCCTTCACGTGGACGCTTGCCGCTGATCGTACCATCGCGGGGACGTTGCTCGGGCCCCTCTCGACCCGGCTCTTCCTCGTCGGAACGTCGAACCTCTTTCTGGGTGGGAATCTGAATACCCAGTTCTCAACAAGCCCGGCCGGATTCGACCCGGGAAGCACGACCCTCGTCTTGAACGGGACCGCGGCGCAGTTCCTCAATCACAACGGACCGCCATTGGGGAATGTGGTCATCAATAAATCCTCAGGCACCGTGACGACATTCATCGCATCCACGGTGAACGGATCGTTCACGATCACGGCGGGTACATTCAACCCGACGCACGCGTTCGTCTTCAACGGGCCGGTGGTGAACAACGGATCGTTCTCCCCGCAGACATTGACCTTCAACGGGTCCTTCACCAACAACGGGACATTCGCACCACAGGCAAATCAAACGTTCAAGGGTGACTTTACCAACAATGGAACGTTCACGCTTTACTGCGGGCACGATGACCTTCAGCGGGACAACCCCCCAGACCATCAGCGGCTCGGCCGCGTTGACCTTCGCCGGACTGAACGTGAACAACGCAGCAGGGGTCACGTTGAACAGGGCACTGACGATATCCTCCACGCTGACGCTGACCGCGGGTGCGTTGAACCTCACCAATCCTTTGACCATGGCCACCGGTAGCACCGTTCTCCGCTATGGTGCCGGCAACCTCAGTGGAACTCCGACGTTCGCCGGGACGGTCAACGTGACCTACGGAAACAGTGTATCCATGCCGACGATCACGCCGGGCAACGAGCTCCCGGTGTCAACGGCGGTACTGAACAATCTTACGGTGAGCGGAACGACGGTCACCATCGACCGCGATATCACCGTGAACGGGACCCTGTCGCTGTCCGGTGCAGCCGCCGTGCTGAATGCCGGAGCGTTCACGATCACGATGAACGGCAACTGGACCAACAGCGCCTCCACGTCGGCGTTCGGTCCGGGAACCAGTACGGTGGTCTTCGGGGGTAACACCAACCGGACCATTGCAGGGACGGCAGCGACGACATTCAATCATCTGACCGTCGCACTCGGTGCGGGGAATTCACTTACCCTCACAACGGCGCCGACGGTGAATGGGGCATTGACCATAACAAGTGGATCGGTGGCACAATCGACGGGCACCCTGACGCTCAAAGGTGATCTGCTCAACAACGCCAGTGCGACGGCCTACAGCGCGGGGAGTGGAACGGTCAGCTTTGCCGGCGCGGTGGCGCAGACCTCAGGCGGTGCGTTCCCGACATCCTTCTATCGCCTCACGCTGAACAACGCGGCAGGGCTCACGCTTCGCCCAACATGCAACGGTTGCCAATGTTCTGACGCTGACGAATGGCGCACTTGCTACGGGTCCGAACACATTGATCCTGGCGGCGACCGGCAGCGTTTCCCGCACCAGTGGATATGTGAACGGGCGGTTCCAGAAGAACGTTGCCACGGGAGCCAACGTCACTCGGACGTTTGAGATCGGATCCGGTGCCGTGTACGCTCCCGCGACGGTGGTCTTCAGCTCGGTGTCCACTGCAGGAAACCTCGTCGCCTCCACCGCCACCGGAGAGCATCCGGATATTGCAAACTCGGGTCTGGATGCGAGCAAGGATGTCAACCGTTCCTGGACCATCACGAACAACGGCGTCGCGTTCACGAACTACAATGCTGCGTTCACGTTCAGCGCATCGGATGTGGATCCGCTTGCCGACCCGAATACGTTCGAAGTGCGCAAGAAGGACGGGGCGGTGTGGTCCACGACCGGAACCAGTGCGCGCACGGCGACGAGCACCCAGGCGACCGGACTTACCTCATTCAGCGATTTCGCTGTTGGTACCGTGATCCCGACCACGCCAGGCGGTGCCGCACCGGTCGCACCGGCGAACGCATCCATTGACCGTCCGGTGATCGACACGTTGAAGTGGAATGCCGTGTATGGTGCGACGAGTTATAGCATTAACGTAGCAACGGATGCAGGCTTTACCAACATCGTTCTCAGTCAGGCAGGAATCTCTGGCACCGCCTTCGGGATCCCCTCGCCGTTGGCCAACAGCACTACCCACTACTGGCGGGTGAATGCGGCCAATTCCGCGGGAACGAGTGACTGGTCGACCCCGTGGAGTTACACCACCATCATTGCCATCCCCCCGGCTCCTGTCACCGTCGCTCCCGCCAATGGTGCCACGGACGTTGCGACAAAGCCGACCCTGACGTGGAATGCGTCGGTCGGCGCTGCGACCTACCGGGTCCAGGTGTCGCAGGACCCCGGCTTTGCGTCGCCCGTTCTGGATGTGCCTGGTATTGCCGGGACATCCTACCGCCGTTCCGGGGGCGGTGGCCTACGGGGTGCAGATCGCGAGTGATGCAGGATTCACCGTGGTCGTCCTCGATACGACCGTGGCGGGGGTGTCGACCCTTACCCCTGGTTCGCCTCTTGCCGCGACCACGACACACTACTGGCGGGTGAGCACGACGAATGCAGGCGGCACGAGCGCGTGGTCCACGGCGTGGAGTTTCACGACAAGGGCTCCGGCCACGATCACAAGTACCAAGACCGGCAGTTGGAACGATCCGACGGTCTGGAATTCGGGGTTTGTCCCTGGCTTTGGCGACGCCGTTACGATCGCTAACGGCCACACGGTGAGCATGAATGCCAGTGGCACGCTCTCTTCGCTGACAGTTACGGGTACCTTCCAGTTCAATGCCGCAGCGGCTTATACACCCGCTGTGGCTCCGGGAGGACGGTCACGGTGAACGGGACGCTCGACCTCGGAGCTCTGGGGATTCTGCAGTCCGGCGGGTCTGGGACGACAACACTCACCATGAGCACGAACGGAAACCTGATCACGTCCAATGCAACAATCGATACGATGGGTGCCCTCGGACCGGGACCGCTGTCGTCCCTGCGGAATGCAGGCACAGGTTCCTGGACCCTCCCGAATCTGGGTTCTGCCGGAACCGTGATCTACAGAGGGACGGGAACCACGCCGTATGTGATCACCGACCGGAACTACAACAACCTGTCGTTGAATGCTGGTGGGGCCTTCACCTGGACGTTGAGAGCAGACAGGACCATCGCAGGCACGCTGCTCGGGCCGCTCTCCACCCGACTGTTCCTGGTCGGGACATCGAACATCTTCCTCGGTGGGAACTTCAACACGCAGTTCTCAACGAGTCCGGCCGGGTTCAACCAGGGCGGCACGACGGTCGTATTCAACGGAACCGGTTCGCAATTCATCAATCACAACGGCCCCCCCCTGGGCAACATCGTTACCAACCGGGCGGCGGGTCAGTGACCACAGCGTACGCATCGACGGTCAACGGCTCTTTCACGATCACGTCCGGTGGCTTCGGTCCATCACATGGCTTTACGTTCAATGGGTCTGTCGTAACAATGGCTCATTCACACCATCGGTCACAGACGTTCAAGGCTGATCTGACGAACAACGGCACATTCACCGTGGGTGGAGCTGCCATGACGTTCAGCGGCACCGCTCTGCAGGCCATTGGCGGGACGTCCGCTATCACACTTGCCAGTGCGACGTTCAACAACGCGTCAGGTATTTCTCTCAATGGTGTGTTGACGGTAGGCGGGACCTGCACGCTGGGTGCGACACCATTCGCTCTGGCAGGCGGATCGCTTACGCTGAATGGTGCGGTCAGTGTTACGACCGGAAGTATCACCAGTGTGGCGGGTGCGACGGTCAACTACAATCAGGCGGCCGCGGGTCAGGCCATCGTCAAGGGCGACTACGGTAACCTCACCTTCAGCAATGCGAACAAGACCTTTCCGTCCGCGGGCCCGGTCCGTATCGCGGGGGTCTTCACTCCCGGGAGCGCGGCAGGTCACACGCTCACCGGGTCCACGATCGAATACAACGGCACGACGGTCCAGACCGCCCCGGCAGGTTTTGCCACATACAATGCCCTCACCGTATCCAATGCTGCAGGTGTATCGCTTGGCGGGAATATCTCGCTGACGAGTAACCTGACGGTGAACGGACCGATCGATCCTCAGGCGAGAACGGTCACATTTTCGAGGACAGCAGCGCAATCGGTCGCGGGTTCAGCGAAGGCCACGCTGTACGATGTCGTGGTCAACAAGGCTGCGAGCGGTGTGTCTCTGGGAACAGATCTTGATGTCAACGGCACCCTCCAGCTGACCGCTGGAACACTGAATGTGATGGACCGTACCCTCGGCCTGAGCAATCCGGTATCCGGGACACAGACGGGGTTGCTGGCAGGGAGCACATCCTCTGTCGTGCTGGGCGGAACGGTTGCGGGGGTGGTCATCCCCCCGCATATCACAGTACTCAATGGGTTGGCGTTGAACAATGCGAATGGCAGTGCGCTGCAGGGTGACATGGATCTGCAGGGGGTACTCACGCTGACGGCCGGACAGCTGGGTGTTGGTGCCCACGCGTTCACCCTCCGGAACCCTATCGCGGGGACCCCCACGAATCTGCTGGCAGATACGACCACAACGCTGACCGTTGCCGGAACTGCGGCGGGTATCATCATTCCGTCGAGCATCGGCGGTCTCTCGGCACTCACGGTGAACAATCCTGCCGGCGCTTCATTGGGCGGCCCCCTTGCGGTTACGGGAGCACTGACCCTTACGAGCGGCAGATTGTCGACCGGCAGCTACACGCTTGTCGCAAAGGGGCCGGTGGCTGATGCTGATTCGTTGTCATATGTCGCCGGCCTGCTCCAACGCCCGGTGCCTGTGGGTGCTTCGGTGATCGAGTTTGCGATCGGTGATAGTGCAGTGTACGCACCGGTGCAGGTGACATTCCCCAACGCATCGTCGGCCGGCGCGATCACCGGGAACACCGTTCCGGCGATCCCTCCGTCCGCCGCAACGTCGACCATCGATCCCGTTCAGAATGTCAAGCGGACCTGGACGCTCACGAATGATGGCGTGGCAGGCTCCTATGACGCCGTGTTCAATTTCTCACCGTCAGATGTGCAGGGCGGTGTAAATGTGGCGCAGCTCGTGGGTGCCAAGTACGATAGCATCTGGAGTTACCCGGCCGTCGGTGCGCGCACGGCAACATCGGTTGGTCTCACGGGGATGAACTCCTTCAGTGACTTCATCCTAGGTGTCTCGACTCCATCGACCGCAGCGCCGGTCATCTCGACGCCTATCGCTGCCGGCGCGACGTCCGTGTCGGGGACATCGACTGAAGCTGATGGAACGACCATCCAGGTCTATGTGAACGGCACGCCGCTCGGAAGCACGACAACGGTTGCGTCGAACGTATGGACGATGGGTGGCATGATGGCTCTTGCGTCCGGCGACCTCGTGAAGGCGACGGCCCTCGCCAGCGGGAAGCTCGTCAGTGGGTTCTCCAACGAAGTCACCGTCCTCGGCGTGACCACCGCGCCTGCCGTCACCTCGCCGATCCTCGCCGGCGCGACCACGGTCTCCGGTACCTCAGCCGAGGCCGATGGTGCGACGATCACCGTGTCTG
>JADJHP010000003.1:300000-474957 GCA_016707525.1 Ignavibacteriota bacterium | reverse complement strand
CGCGTCGTCATCGACGAGGTGAGGTGGAGGGGAACAAAGAGACAAAGACGGCGTGATCCTGCGCGAGACCCGCATCGGGGCGGGCGAGGTGTATCATCCCGAACGCGTCGCGGCCATCCGCTCGCGACTCAACCGGCTTTCCATCTTTCGCGGGTGGATGAACCCGAACTTTACATGGTCGGGACCTGGGGAGGTCTGCTCCTGCGCGTCGAAGAAGGGAAGACCAACACCTTTGACGGGATCGCGGGGTATGCGCCCGGCCTCAACCCCGGCGATGCGGGATACTTCACAGGCATGGTCACGATCGGGATGAGGAACCTCTTTGGTACCGGTCGCAAGATGAACCTCCGGTGGCAGAAAGAGGACCGGTTCTCGCAGGACCTGTCGGTGGGGTACGTCGAGCCCTGGCTGTTCGGTTTCCCGGTCAACGCAGGCGCGGATTTTCAGCAACGGCGGCAGGACAGCACGTATGTACGGCAGGCGGGGACATTCACCGTCGAGCTGATGGCGTCGGAAGAACTCTCGCTCAGCCTGTCCGGCACGACCGAAAGCGTCATCCCGTCATCCGATACCGTGACGGCGCGGGTTCCCCGGAGTTCCTCGCTCGGCGGCGGCGCGGAGGTGTTGTACGATACACGGGACGATAGCTATAGCCCTGGAGGGTGGCGCACGCTACCGCGCGGATTATCACTATGCGCGCAAACGCATTGCCGCGACGGCGTTCGCCCCGGGTGTCGATGCCAACGTGCAACGATTCGGCCTGGACCTCGAAGTGTACGTCTCGCCGTTCGCACGACAGGTGATCGCCGTGGGTGTGCACGGGCGTCAGGCGCAGGGCGGTGGCGTGGATGAAAGTCAGATGTACAGGTTCGGTGGCGCACAGACGCTCCGGGGATACAGGGAGAATCAGTTCCTTGGCTCCCGTGTGGCGTGGACGAACACGGAGTACCGCTTCCTGCTCGGGCGGAGATCGTTCGTGTACGGCTTCATCGATACGGGATACTATTTCCGGCCCGGCGACACGCGCACCGCGCTGCCTTCCACCGAGGCCTTTCACTATGGCTACGGACTCGGGTTGCGGTTCGACACGCCGCTCGGGAATATGGGTGTGAGTTTCGCCCTCGGCAAAGGTGATTCATTCGCCCAGGGGAAGATCCATGTGGGGGTGATCGGTGACTTCTGAGAAGAGCAAGCGGACAGGCCCGACGCTGCAGTATGAGAACGAGCTGTATGCACGAGGTGTGAAGCTTGTGGCGGGCGTTGATGAGGCGGGCCGCGGCCCGCTCGCGGGGCCGGTCGTTGCCGCTGCGGTCATCCTGCCCGGAGGGGTTCTTCATTCCCGGCGTGGATGATTCAAAGAAGCTCACGGCCGCGAAACGGGAGGCATTGTACGACGCGATCCTCGCTTCCGCGGTCGCCGCGGGCACCGGTATTGTAGGCCATGAAGAGATCGACAGCATCAACATCCTGCAAGCGACCTACCGCGCGATGCACCAGGCGCTGGCGGCGCTGGAGCGTCACCCCGGGCACGTCCTCGTGGATGGGAACCGATTCGCGGGCACGGGCATTCCATTCACCACGATCGTGGACGGCGATGCCCTGTCGCACTCCATTGCCGCCGCGTCCATCATTGCCAAGGTCACGCGCGACAGGCTCCTGTGCGACTATGACCGTTTGTATCCGGCCTATGGATTCGCGCGGCACAAAGGGTACGGCACGGCGCAGCACCGCGCGGCGATCCTTGCGCACGGCCCGTGCGCGATCCACCGGATCACATTTCTGTCCGGGATCCTGGCCGGCGTCCGGTCACAGGAAGAGGTCACGATCGTGGAAGGGGACGGCGCAGCGTGAATGGTCCGGGGGGGTATGGAGAGCAACTCGCCCGTGCATTCCTCGTCCGTGAAGGCTTCAGGATCCTGGAGATGAACTACAGGTTCCATCACGGTGAGATCGACATCATCGCCGAGGAGGGGGATGTCCTGGTGTTCTGCGAGGTCAAGACGCGCACCAACGACAGGTACGGGGCTCCCGAGCTCGCCGTGACCGCGCTGAAACAACGGCAGATCCGGAAGATCGCGCTCGGGTACATCACGGTGCGTGGCCTGCACGACCGTGTATGCCGCTTCGACGTGGTTGCCATTCGCCTGTATGCCGGGGAGCCGGAGATCCGGCTCCTCCGGGATGCGTTCCGCTGAGATGGTCCGTGCCTGAGCGATCAGGCCGCGACTGCTTGTGCAGGGCGGTTGAACCTTTTGTAGACTTCGAATGCGATGATAAGGCCGAGGGCCATCAGAACGGCCGCGACGATGCCGAGTGAGACATTCCCCGTGGGGATATACTGCCACACGAGCTGGTAGAACAGGGCTCCCTCGATGGTCACAAGCATGAAGATGCCCGGGATCAATGTGAACGCCGTGCGCCCCTTGAATCCGAACACATAGGCGCTGGCAACGAGGAGTGAGAGGGCGGCGATAAGCTGATTCGCGGCACCGAAGGCGGGCCAGAGAGTCTCGCCGCTGTGCCCGGTGGTGAGGAAGTAGGCAGCCACAAGGCCGATGAGGGTTGCGACATACCTGTTCGCGAGGACGGGAACCTTGCGGCCGGCGGTCTCACTGACGATGAACCGCGTGAGCCGTGCGCAGGTGTCCAGTGTGGTCAGGATGAATGCATTCAGCATCAGCACGCCGAACGCGATCCCGTACACAAGCGGGATCCCGATGCTCTCCATCACCCGCCCCATCGCTGTTCCGAACGTGATGTTCGGCCCCTTCTCGGAGAGCAATGACTGGAACACGAATCCCGGTGTCTCGCCAGCAGCAGGGGCGGCCCAGTACAGCACGCTGGCCATCAGCAGTATCACCAGCATGGCGAGCGCCCCTTCAGTCAGCATCCCGCCAAAAGCGACCTTGCGGCCGTCACTTTCCCGCCTCAACTGCTTCGCAGAGGTTCCGCTGGAGACCACCGAGTGAAACCCGGAGACAGCCCCACAAGCGACGGTGATGAAGAGGATCGGCCAGAGCGGGCCCTTCGCGCTGTCGAAGCCGGTGAATGCCGGGCCATTGATGGTCGGATGCATGACGATCAACGAGATGAACCCCAGGGCAAGTCCTGCCACAAGGAGGTACATGGAGAGATAGTCGCGCGGCTGGAGAAGAACCCATACCGGAAGTGTTGCCGCAACAAAGCAATAGATGAGCGAGAGGACGAGCCAGAAGTCATAACTCGCAGGGATCGGATAGTAGTTGCCAAGGACGACCAGCCCGGCAAGGATCACGAGCGCGATCGCCGTTCCCACCCAGACGTTCAGCCCCTTGCGATAGACGCCGATGCCAAAGGCAACGGCAAGGAGCATCAGGCCAACGGTCGGGATGACGATCGCCGGCTCCTGTGCCAGGGTCTGCGCGGTGAAGACCGCGAAGACCGCGATGACCAGGACAAGTGCGAGCCAGAGGAACGCGGAGAAGATCCACCGGGCAATGGGTGAAACATGCTGCTCGGCAATGTCGGCGATGGACACGCCCTTGTGGCGGACCGAGATCATCATCGCGGTGTAGTCATGCACGGCACCGATGAATACCGAACCCAGCAGGACCCACAGGAGCGCCGGCAGCCAACCGAAGAGCGAGTACGCCAGCATCGGTCCCACGATCGGTCCCGCTCCGGCTATCGAGGAGAAATGGTGCCCGAACAGGATCGCGGGTTGTGTCGGTACGTAATCGATATTGTCTTTGAGTGTGTGGGCGGGCGTGGGCACGTCATCAGAGGGATGGATGATCTGCCGGTCGATGACGTTGCCGTACCAGCGATACATAATGATGAACCAGGCGGCGCCGAGGACGCCGAAGAGTGCGGCGTTAAGCATACGATGATCTCCACTAGGGTGCGAGGGGGTCGGGCCGTGGGGCCCGAAGCACACGTATACTACTGAATTCCGGACGATGAGGCAACTGGTCGCGTTTCACCGGCTGTCAACCCGGGATCACATTCCGCGGCGTGCCGGCGATGAAGGCGCGGACGTTCTCCGTGACCTCGTGCATGAGCCGTTCGCGCGCCGCGGTGCTGGCCCAGGCGAAGTGGGGCGTGATGTGACAGTTGCGGGCCGTGAGGAGCGGGTTGCCGGGCGGCGGCGGCTCCTCGGAGAGCACATCCAAACCTGCGCCGGCGATCTCCCCTGCGTTCAATGCCGCGGCGAGCGCCCGCTCGTCCACGAGCGGCCCACGGCTGGTGTTGATGAGGAACGCCGTGGGCTTCATCATGGCCAGCCGTTCCGCATTGGCGATGTGTTTCGTCTCCGGCGTCAGCGGACAGTGGAAACTCAGCACGTCGCTCCGGGCGAAGGCGTCATCCAATGACACCGGCTTCATCTCCGGCATGGGCACCCGGCCCGACCGGCTGTACGCGATCACCTCCATTCCGAACGCCAATCCCATTCTTGCGACTGCGGCTCCGATACGCCCCGGCCCGATGATGCCGAGGGTCTTCCCGGCGAGTTCCACCAGCGGCGTGTCTGCAAAGCTGAAGTCCGCGCAGGATGACCACCGCCCCTCGCGCACTTCGCTGGTGTGATGCCCCATGCCATGCGTCAGATTCAGGATATGCGCGAAGGCCACCTGTGCCACCGACATCGTGCTGTACGCCGGGACATTCGTTACGACAACTCCGGCCTCCGCAGCGGCGATGTGATCCACGACGTTATACCCGGTTGCGAGCACGCCGATGTAGCGGAGAGAAGGAAGTGCTTTGATCGTCGGGCACGTCAGGAGCGTCTTGTTCGTGAGGAGTATTTCTGCCCCGGCTGCGCGCGCAAGTGTTTGATCAGCCGGGGTGCGGTCGTGCACCGTCACATCCCCGAGTCCCTGCAGCGGCGCCCAGCTCAGGTCGCCCGGATTGAGCGTGTATCCGTCCAGCACCACGATCTTCATTGCATCGCTTTCCGATAGTTCATCGAAAAATAGCCTGTTTTACGCGAAGACGCAACCCTACCACCCCGGCATGGAACGTTACTCCCCGCGCAAGCGTCTTACTGGTACAGCTAAACGTTGTTCTATGCTCACGATGTAAGGGAACGATATGAAAACGATACTGGCTCTTTCGATGCTCCTCCTGTTGACCTCGATGACGGTGGTCGCACAGGAAACCGGCACCACGACGCTGAGCGGGTACGTCGTTGACCAGCAATGTGCGGCGACCATCGGCACGAAAGCGGATGTGATGGATAAAGCGGCCGCACATACGAAGGAATGTGCCCTGATGGAAGATTGTGTGAAGAGCGGGTACGGGATATTCTCAGGTGGGAAGTACTACAAATTCGATTCCACGGGAAGCGCGACCGCCCACGCGGCAATTGAGAAGTCGAAGCTTTCCAAGGGGTTGTTTTTCATCGCCGTCGGAAAAGATATGAATGGCACCTTCCACCTCACCTCGCTCACAGAAGCGAACGCTCCCAAGAAATTGGAGCTTCTCCCAAAGGCGAAGTGATCCGGAGAGATCCGGTCACACCCGGAATACGATGACCGCTGCACCACCCGGGGGATGTGTATGGGTTGCAGCGGCCATCTGTGGGGTTCCGCTTCCTGCCTTCTTTCGTCCTCCTTCCAAAAGCATGACCTCAAAAGCCTTCCAGGAATCATTGCAGAAAACCCCCCATTATTGTATATTTGACAAACCATCCAGGACCACCCTTCATTGCCAAAACGGACTGACCTTCACTCCATCCTCCTTGTAGGATCCGGCCCCATCATCATCGGGCAGGCCTGCGAATTCGACTATTCCGGTACCCAGGCGTGCAAAGTATTGCGTGACGAGGGGTACCGCGTCATCCTCATTAACAGTAACCCGGCCACGATCATGACGGATCCGGACCTGGCGGATCGGACCTATATCGAGCCGATCACCCCGGAGTTCGTCGAAAAGATCATCGAACGCGAACGTCCTGACGCACTGCTGCCAACGATGGGCGGCCAGACCGCTCTCAATACCGCGGTGGCCCTCGCGGAAAGCGGTGTGCTGGCGAAGTATAACGTCGAGCTGATCGGCGCAAAACTCGAGGCCATCAAAAAGGCCGAAGGCCGCGAGCTGTTCAAAGAGACGATGGACAAAGCCGGGCTCGAAACACCACGCGGTGGATTCGTCCACTCGTTCGAAGAAGCGGAAGAGCTCGTGAAAAGGATCGGCTTCCCGATCATCATCCGGCCGTCCTTCACGCTCGGCGGCACGGGCGGTGGTACGGCGATGAACGCGGGCGAGTTCGAAGAGAAAGTGATGCACGGCCTCGAAGCCAGTCCGACCCACGAGGTCCTGCTGGAAGAGTCGGTGATCGGATGGAAAGAATATGAACTCGAGGTCATGCGTGACCTCAAGGACAATGTGGTGATCGTCTGCTCCATCGAGAATCTCGACCCGATGGGCGTGCACACCGGCGACTCGATCACGGTGGCACCGCAGCAGACGCTGACCGACAAAGAGTATCAATCGATGCGCGACGATGCGCTCAAGATCATCCGGGCCATCGGCGTCGAGACCGGCGGGTCGAACATTCAGTTCGCCGTCAACCCGCAGAACGGCCGCCGGCTGGTGATCGAAATGAACCCGCGCGTGTCGCGCTCCTCGGCGCTCGCGTCCAAGGCCACCGGCTTTGCGATCGCCAAGATCGCCACGAAGCTTGCCGTCGGGTACACGCTGGACGAGATCTCGAACGACATCACGAAACTCACACCCGCATCCTTCGAACCCACCATCGACTACACCGTGGTCAAGATCCCGCGTTGGGACTTCGTGAAGTTCAAGGGCGTGGATGAAGTGCTCGGCGTGCAGATGAAGTCCGTCGGCGAAGCCATGGCATTCGGGCGGACGTTCAAGGAAGCGTTGCAGAAGGCGCTCCGCTCGCTCGAGCAGGGCCGGCATGGGCTGGGCAGCGACGGCAAGGATCTTTGCGAGCCGCCGAAGCTCTCCCCGGCGGAACAGGAAGCATGGCGGACCAAGGTGCGGGATTTCATTTCTCTCCCGCGTCCGGACCGGCTCTTCTACTTGCGGTACGGTATGCTTCTCGGCATGGCGGACGCTGAACTCCATACGTTGACGGGCATCGACCCGTGGTTCCTGGCACAGATCCGCCAGATCGTGGTGATGGAGCAGAAGATCAAGGCCGCACCGGCGCTCGACCCGGTGCTCCTGCGCACGGCGAAGGAGTACGGGTTCTCCGACAAGCAGCTTGCGGTCCTGCGCGGCTCGGACGAAGCCGCGATGCGGAAGCAGCGCATCGCCGCCGGCGTCATTCCTGTGTTCAAAACAGTGGATACGTGCGGCGCGGAATTCCATGCCGAGACCCCGTACCACTACTCAACGTACGAGCAGGAGAATGAATCGGTCCGCACCCCCCGCAAGAAGGTCATGATCCTCGGCGGCGGCCCGAACCGTATCGGACAGGGCATCGAATTCGATTACTGCTGTGTGCACGGTGTGATGGGGCTCGCGGAAGAGGGGTACGAGACCATCATGGTCAACTGTAACCCTGAGACCGTCTCCACCGATTACGATACCACCGACAAACTGTACTTCGAGCCGCTCACGCTCGAGGATGTGCTGAACATCTGCGATCTCGAGAAGCCGGAAGGCCTTATCGTCAGTTTCGGCGGGCAGACCCCGTTGAAGCTTGCGAAAGCGCTCGAGGCGAACGGCTACAGGATCCTCGGGACGACCACCGAAGGCATCGACCTTGCTGAAGACCGCAAGCGGTTCGGTGCGCTCCTCGACGAACTCAAGATCGCCTGTCCGCCGTACGGAACGGCGTTCGACCTGGATGGTGCACTGGCGATCGCCAAACGGATCGGCTATCCGGTGCTCGTCCGTCCGTCGTATGTGCTCGGCGGCCGCGCCATGGAGATCTGCTACTCCGATGACGGCATCCGGGAGTACATGGGCAAAGCGGTGAACGTCTCCCCCGAGCACCCTGTCCTGGTGGACAGGTTCCTCGAAGATGCATTTGAATTCGATGTGGATGCGCTCTGCGACGGCACCGACGTGTACATCGGCGGCATCATGCAGCACATTGAAGAGGCCGGTGTGCATTCGGGCGACAGCGCCTGCGTCCTCCCACCGTACGCGGTCACCGCGGCACAGCTCCATGAGCTGGTCACGCACACCCGCCGCCTCGCACTCGCGCTGCACGTCGTCGGACTTGTGAACATCCAGTATGCGATGCAGAATGGTGTGGTGAGTGTTCTGGAGGTCAACCCCCGCGCATCGCGTACGACACCGTTCGTCAGCAAGTCCACGGGCGTACCCCTCGCAAAGATCGCCGCGAAACTCAAGGTCGGCAAGACCCTGAAGGGCCTCGGCATCCAGGGGTACTCCTGGGCCAAGCACGTGTCGATCAAGGAATCGGTCTTCCCGTTCAACAAATTCCCGCAGGCCCGCCACTTCCTCGGACCGGAAATGCGTTCCACCGGCGAGGTGATGGGGATCTCGGACAATTTCGGTGCGTCCTTTGCGAAGGCGGAACTGGCCGCAGGGACGACACTCCCGACGAGCGGGACGGTCTTTGTGAGCCTGAACGACAACGACAAGCAGGCGCGGGCGGTCAACGTCGTCCGTTCATATGTGCGGCTCGGCTTCAAGGTCATTGCCACCGAGGGGACCGCGGCATTCCTGACGGCGCAGGGCATCCGGAACCGTACCGTGCTCAAGGCCAGCGAAGGGACGCTCAACATCATCGATGTGATCCGGAACGGCTGGGTGCAGCTCATCATCAATACACCCCTCGGTCAGGTGTCGCGCCAGGACGAGCATGCGATCGGCCGTACGGCGTACGAGTACCGTGTGCCGTTCCTGACCACGCTCTCGGCGGCGGCATCGGCGGCGAAGAGCATCGAGCAGATGAAGAATCAGACGTTCTCGGTGATGAGCGTGCAGGAGTACCACGAGCTGGCACGGCAGGGCGGCGGTTCGCGCAAGCTGGAAACGCTCGAGGACTGCACACGCCTCGTCGAATTCATCCGCTCGTTCCAGGTATAGGGGATCCACGATCCTGGGGTTTGTGTGCCTCTCGCCAGGGCGCAAAGGCGCTAAGGGAAAGCATCCTTATGTCTTTGCGCCTTGGCGCCTTTGTGAGAGGCACTGTTCCTTACAGAAGTGAGCACGTAACCATAGGACATGTCTACCGGCACTACATATATCCTCGGCATCTCGTGCTACTATCATGATGCAGCAGCAGCGCTGATCAGGGATGGTGAGATCATCGCCGCGGCCCAGGAGGAACGCTTCACACGCGTGAAGCATGATGCAGGCTTTCCTTCGCATGCGGTCCGCTACTGCCTGCAGGAGGCACGGATCACCGCCGCGGACCTCGCCGCGGTGGTCTTCTACGACAAACCGCTGTTGAAGTTCGAACGCATTCTGGAGACCGCTGTGGGGTACGCCCCGCGCGGTCTCCGTTCGTTTCTTACCGCCATGCCGGTGTGGCTGAAAGAGAAGCTGTGGATCCCTTCGCGGATCAGGTCGGAACTCGACTTTGATGGTGAGCTCCTCTTCGCCGACCATCATGAATCCCATGCCGCCTCGGCATTCTACCCATCGCCTTTCGAGCGCGCCGCCATCCTGACGATGGATGGTGTCGGGGAGTGGACCACCACGAGCTATGGCCGCGGTGAAGGGAACAGGCTCACGCTGCTCGGTGATCTCCGGTTCCCGCATTCGCTCGGACTCCTGTACTCTGCGTTCACCTTCTACACCGGGTTCAAGGTCAATTCTGCGGAGTACAAGGTGATGGGCCTTGCGCCGTACGGCGAGCCGACGTATGTGCAGGCGATCTACGACCACCTCATCGACCTGAAACCCGATGGGTCGTTCCGGATGAACATGGCGTACTTCGACTACGGGCACCGGCTCAGGATGACGGGTGGGAAGTTCGATGCGCTGTTCGGCGGACCACCGCGCGCGCCGGAATCGCCCCTCACGCAGAGGGAGATGGACCTTGCGCGCAGCGTGCAGGAGGTCACCGAGGAGATCATGCTGCGCATGGCGCGGCATGTGCACAAAGAGACGGGTGAAGACTCTCTGGTGCTTGCCGGAGGCGTTGCGCTCAATTGCGTGGGCAACGGACGGTTGTTGCGCGAAGGGCCATTCAGGAATATCTGGATCCAGCCTGCGGCCGGCGATGCCGGTGGCGCGCTGGGTGCTGCCCTTGCGGTATGGCATTCCTGGTTCGATGGGGCGCGTACGGTGACGCCGGGAAGGGATGCGCAGAAAGGATCGTATCTCGGCCCTGCATTTTCGGACGACGAGATCCGGGCAACACTCGAGAAGTATGGGGCCGTGTCGACGCACACGACCACGGATGATATGCTGGGTCGCGTGGCGGGCCACATGGCGGATGGTGCGGTGGTAGGATGGTTCCAGGGACGGATGGAATTCGGTCCGCGTGCACTGGGCGCGCGCAGCATCATCGGCGATGCGCGTTCGAAGACCATGCAGTCCACCATGAACCTGAAGATCAAGTTCCGCGAATCCTTCCGTCCGTTCGCGCCTTCGGTGCTCCGTGAACGCCTGCCGGACTATTTCGCAATGGATGTGGACAGCCCGTACATGCTGCTCGTGGCCCCCGTGGTGGAATCGCTTCGCATTCCGATGACGGCGGAGCAGGAGAAGCTCTTCGGCATCGAGAAGCTCAACGTGCCCCGCTCGACCATACCCGCGGCCACCCACGTCGACTACTCGGCGCGGATCCAGACCGTTGCAGAAGCGGATCATCCGGTCTATTACAGGTTGATCAAAGAATTCGAGAAGCGGACCGGATGCGGCGTGATCATCAATACCTCGTTCAACGTACGCGGGGAGCCGATCGTGTGCACGCCCGAAGATGCCTACCGGTGTTTCATGCGCACGGAGATGGACTATCTCGTGCTCGGGAACTTCATCCTCGCAAAGAAGGACCAGAAGCCGTTGACGAACGACAGCGATTGGCGGAAGGAGTTCGCCCTTGATTGACGTGATCCCGACCGGTCCGCGCGAATGGCGGAAATTCGGACTCCTGTTCCTGGGTGTGTTCGCCCTTGTGGCAGGGTACCTCTTCTGGAAGGGTTCTCAGGGTTGGTGGGTGGGGGCCATTCTGGCCGTGGTCTTCGGTGGTACAGGACTGCTGGCGCCCTCGCTCCTCCGGTTCCCCCACCTCTGGTGGATGAAATTCGCGGGGGTGCTCGGATGGGTGAACACGCGGATCCTGCTTTCGGTCTTCTTCATCCTGGTGCTGACGCCGGTCGGATTGGTGATGAGGCTGTTCGGGCGCGATGAGCTCGGGCGGCGGTTCGAGAAGGGGAGTGCGACCTATTGGGAACGGCGCGAAGGACCGGCGCCGGACCGTTCGCGGTTCGAGAATCTCTTCTGAGTTGAAAAGCACGCACAGCAGTCACGACAAGGACGCAAAGGGTATGGCCCGTAAATCCCACAGCCGTGTATCCATCCTCTCCGAGCTCTGGGCCTTCATGAAGGTCCGCAAGAAATGGTGGCTTGGCCCCATCATCCTCATTCTGCTGCTGCTCGGGCTCCTCGTGGTGCTCACGAGCGGCTCTGCGCTCGCGCCGTTCATCTACACCTTATTCTGAGAGAACGGGGGGGCTCCCTTGGTGCGACGGGCTTCTCACCGGGCTACTTCACGCGGGCCAGGAATGCCAGCATCACGCGATTGACCTCGTCGGGGTTCTCCAGCACACTCATGTGCGCGGCGTGAGGAATGATGTGGAGTTCGGAACCGGGGATCTTCGCGTGCATCGCGCGTGATGCGTCGGGAGGCGTGGTGACGTCGTGCTCCCCCACGATGATGAGCGTCGGCACCTTGATGTTCTCGAGTGCGGCCGTCGTGTCGCTCCTTGCCGCGAGCGCGAGCAGTGTGCCGGCAATGGCAAGAGGCGGCGTGCGTGCGATGGTCGTGCGGATGTGTTCGACAGCATCCGGGACGCGCGTGAACGACGATTCGGCGAACACCTTCTTGATGAAATCGTCGGCGAACCAGCTCGAACCCCGGGATTTCACCGCCGCCATGGTTCGCGCGCGCATGATCTTTGCATCGTTCCCGTCCGTTTCGCTCCGCGTGTTGCACAGGATCGCCGCGTGGAACCGTTCCGGGTTCCGCTCCAGTGCGCGGAGGGTGATGTACCCTCCCATCGACAACCCGGCGATCACGGCTTTCGCGATGCCGAGATGGTCCATCACCGCCAGCAGATCGTCCACGTGCCCTTCGATCGTGTACTGGCCATCTCCCATACTGCTCTCACCCAACCCGCGTACGTCGTAGGCGATCGTGCGATAGCGTGTGTTCAGGGCGGCCACCTGGGCATCCCACATCTTGTGACTGAAGGGAAAGCCATGGATGAAGATGATGGGGAGTGCCGCAGGATCCCCCTTTTCGACCACATGCAGCAGTGCTGTTTGGACCTGGACGTGCATTGACATGCCTCCCGTAGTGTATGGTCAAATCTACGGAAATCGGCGGGCAGAGTCACGCGACGCCCGCGCCGTCTCCTTGAACATGCCGTAATCTTGTGGTATATTCGTTAAATATTTGTCACTCTCCCGGTCAAACGAGGCTCCCATGAAGGATGTCCTGGGCTACATCGAAAACAACAAAGAACGCTACCTGAAGGAACTCACCGAGTTCCTGGCCATTCCGAGCGTCAGCACCAACCCCGAGAATGCAGGCGATATCCGCCGGTGTGCGGACTGGGTTGCGGACCACCTCCGCTCCATCGGCATACCCGATGTGCGTATCATGGCAACGCCCGGGCATCCGGTCGTGTATGGGGCATGGATGGACGCTCCGGGGAAGCCGACGGTCCTGATCTACGGGCACTATGACGTCCAACCGCCCGAGCCGCTCGAGCTCTGGACATCGCCGCCGTTCGAAGCGACGGTGCGGGGCGAGGACCTGTATGCCCGCGGCGCATCGGACGACAAGGGGCAGGTCTTCATCCATCTGAAGGCCATTGAGGCCATGATGCGGACCACGGGGACGCTGCCGGTGAATGTGAAGTTCATCATTGAGGGTGAAGAAGAGATCGGGAGCGAGCATCTGGATGAGTTCGTCAAGACGCACGCGGACCTCCTGAAGGCGGACCTCGTCATGGTCTCGGACACCTCCATGTTCGCCCGTGGGGTGCCGTCGATCTGCTACGGGTTGCGCGGACTCGCCTACATGCAGCTCGACCTGGTAGGGCCGAAGGGTGACCTGCATTCGGGGTCGTACGGCGGGTCGATCCTCAACCCCATTCAGGCACTTGCGGAGATCATTGCGAAGCTGCATGATGGCAAGGGGCGCATCACCATCCCCGGCTTCTATGATGATGTCCGTGCGCTTTCAAAGAAGGAGCGAGACGCATACAAGAAGCTGCCGTGGAGCGACAGGAAGTACGCGAAGGATCTCGGCGTGAAGGAGCTGTACGGCGAGAGGGGATTCACGACGCTGGAGCGACTCTGGGCGCGTCCGACGCTGGAGTGTAACGGGATCTGGGGTGGCTTCACGGGTGAAGGTGCAAAGACCGTGCTGCCGAGCAAGGCGTCGGCGAAGATCTCGATGCGCCTCGTTCCGGACCAGTCCTCGAAGAAGGTCAGTGCGCTGTTCACGAAGTACATCAGGAAGATCGCGCCTCCCGGCGTGACGGTCACCGTGCAGTCGCTGCATGGCGGTGAGCCCGCGATCACCCCCATCGACAGTCCGGGCGTGCGTGCTGCGTACGCGGCACTGGAGAAGGGCTTCGGCAAGAAGCCGCTCTATCAACGCGAAGGCGGTTCCATTCCGATCGTCGTGCAATTCAAGAAGCTGCTCAAGATCGATACGGTGCTTCTCGGGTTCGGATTGCCCGATGAGAACGCCCATGCCCCGGACGAGTTCATGCATTTGCCGAACTTCTTCGGCGGGATCCGCACCGCGGCACATTTTCTGAATGAGTTGCCTGCGTTCATGAAGAAGGGGGGCTGAGCCCGGGGGGCTTCGCATGCTACGTGTCAACATCCTCCTTCATGTGCACACCGTTGGCCTGAGGCGTGACCTCCGGGTCTTTCGTGCGGTCCTCCGCGGCAGGCCGGTTGAACTGACGATCACGGCTTTCGATCCCGCCCTCGCTCCGCGTCTCCGGCGTGGGGTCCGGCGTGCGATCTATACATTGCTTCCGCGAAAGCGGTACGACATCAACGTGTTCGTGGAAGAGATCAGTGAACAGTGGTTGCCGTTCGCACGCGTGAACTGCCTGATGCCGCATCAGGAGTGGTTGAGCGAAGGAAGCCGTGCGCTGCTGTCGCGATTGGATGTGGTCCTGAGCAAGACGCATTTTGCCGAGAGGCTGTTCGCGGAACTCGGTCTGCGGTCGATCTACACGGGGTTCACGACACTGGACCGGTACAACCCGGGCATTCGGAAGGACTTTGGCGCGTGCATTCACGTCGCGGGGAGCAGCCTCCAGAAGGGGAGCATGGCCGTGAACCGGACATGGCTCGACAACCCTTCCTTCCCGACACTGGAAATGTACTGGTACGAACCCTCGGCCCGGCCCATCGGGGCTTCCAACATTCGCCTCGAGCGCGGATTCCTGACGGAGCGTGTGATCCACGAGGCGCAGAATCATTGCGGGATCCACCTGTGCCCGTCGGAGGCCGAGGGATACGGACATTATCTTGCGGAGGCGATGAGTTGCGGTGCACTGGTCGTGAGCACCGACGCGCCGCCTATGAACGAGCTTGTCACGAATGAGCGGGGCGTCCTGGTCGGCTACGATCGTGTTGCACCGCAGGCAGTAGGCACGAACTTCTATGTGGATGAGCAGAAACTTGCCGTTGCCATGCGCGGGATCTTCGCGATGCCCATCGAAGAGCGGAAGCGTCTCGGTGAAGCGGCGCGCTCGTGGTTCGTCGAGAACGACAGGGCATTCCGAAACCGGTTCTGGGAGGTGTTGCAGGGGCTCGCCTGAGCGGTCCGGCAGGCGCGCTGTCAGCTTCCGTGAGTGAGCGGGAACCGCACATCGAATCGTGTGCCACCGGCGGTCGTGATCTGACACCGGCCTTCGATCTGTTCCACGAGGATCTCCACGAGGTGAAGGCCGAGTGTTGAGCCCTTTGCGTTCTCCGGTGCGGGGGGAAGCCCCTGCCCGTTGTCGGCAACGGTCAGCACACATTCTCCGTCCGGGGAGGATCGTGCGGTGACCCTGATGGTTCCTTCCGCATCCCCCGGGAATGCATGTTTGAATGCGTTGGTCACCAGTTCGCTCACGATCAGTCCGAGCGGGATAGCGACATCGAGGGTGACGGAGATCGGATCGCTCGACACATCGATGCGCACCCGGCGGCTCCCGTGCGAGCTCTGGAGATGATTCACGAGGTCCGCGAGGTAATCCGCGAGGTCGATCCCCATGAACGTTCCGGTCCTGTACAGTCGCTCGTGAACGAGCGCCATGGCCCTGATCCGGTCCTGGCTTTCGAGCATGAGGCCGCGTGAGTGTTCGTCGATGACATTGTCCGATTGAAGACTGAGAAGGCTGGAGACGACCTGGAGATTGTTCTTGACCCGGTGATGGATCTCCTTGAGGAGGATCTCTTTCTCCTGCAGTGAATCGCGCAGGTGGGTCTCGGAAGACTGTAGCTGTTCATTGCGCGCCACCAATGCCGCATTGAGATGCTCGAGTTCCCCCTGACGTGCCGCCAGTTCTCTGGCCGCACTGCTTCTCTCGCGGTAGCGGAAGAACAGGACGAGCCCCAGGAGGAGGCTCAGCGCGGCCAGCGCGATGAGGTAGTTCCTGACGGATCTGGCCTGTTCGAGGGCCAGTTGCTGGATGATCTGCTCCTTCCGTTCGGAATCGAAGCGGACCTGGAGCTCGGCAAGGTGGCGTCCGTTCCTTTCGTTGTCCAGGGAATCTCTGAGGCGAATGAAGGCGACGAGGCTGTCGTATGCCAGGCGGTAGTTCCCCTGGGCGGCAAGGTTGAGCGGGATCTCCTGTGCGCTCAGAATGGCGATGCGTGAGAGGCCGATGGACAGGCTGATGGCCTCAGCCTTGCGGGCGCAGGCGAGGGCCCGTGCATGATCGCCCTTCTCGCGGGCGAGGATGGCCATGTTCTTGTACGTTGTCGCGATGAGGTTTCCGCTTCCCGTGTGCATACTGGTGGCATGGGACTTCCTGTAGCTCTCCTCAGCCTCCCCGTAGCGTCGCTGCATCCGGTAGACATTGCCGATGTTATTGAGCAGGACAGCGATACTATTGGACCCGGGGCTCGTCCTTGTGCGATAGGCCAGTAATGCCTCATAGTAGATGAGAGCGGAATCGAGAGATCCGCGGCTGGCCATCCAGCTTCCGAGATGATTGCGGGTGATCGCGACGCCCTCGGAATCCCCAAGGGCCATGGCGGCGGCGAGAGCGCGACGGAAGAACCCGATATCGCTCACCGAGGTACCGAAGTCCCGTGCGGCAAGTCCAAGATGATTGTCGATACGCACCCCGAGCACGAGGTGGCCGGCCCGGCGTGCGATGGTCAGGGCTTCGAATCCCTGTTGGAGTGCGACGGTGGGGTCGCCCCGCGTATATGCCATCAACCCGGCATTGTTCAACGCTGCGGCTATGAGCGAGTCGTCGCCTGCAGAACGTGCGAGGTCCAGCGCGCGGAGATGGTACGCTTCGGAGGAATCGTTCGCGCCGCTTTGAAAGTACGCCTCGCCGGCAAGCTGGCATCCAAGTGCCTGAAGCCGGAGATCGCCATTGGTTCGGGAGATCGCAAGTCCGCGGAGTGCACACCGGAGAGAGGTTGCGGGGTCGGTTTCTGCGGTGAAGCGGGCCGAGTCGAAGAGCGCGGTCGCTGCGTAACGGACTGCGCTTGCCGTGGGGGCTTGCACGCTGTCCGGTCCGGCATTGCTTCGTGAGGCCGGAAAGAGCAGGATCGATCCTACGAAGAACGCACCGATCTTGATGAAGTGTTCGAATTCGGCTCGCATCAGGCTCTCTTTTGCGACGAAAGTACGAGGACTGCGCTTCAAATGCAACTGGATCGGCGGGGGTGGTCTGGCCCCTATGAGGGCCCGATCGCAACGTGCAGCAAACACGACGAAGCTGGAAGAAAAGATGTCGATATTCATCCGTTCGCTGGAACCCGGGGACGCTGCACTGCTCTGGGAATTCACATACCTTGCTGTGCATGTCCCGCCTGGCGAGCCGCCGTACCCGCGCGACATTCTTGATATCCCCGCCATCAGGCAGTATGCGAAAGCATGGGGTAGGGAAGGCGACCTCGGCGTTGTGGCGTGTGAGGGCGAACGCGTGGTCGGTGCTGCGTGGACACGGCTGCTGGGCGGCGAACCAAAGGGATTCGGGTATGTTGATGAGGAGACCCCGGAACTCGCCATGTCGGTGGTGAGGGAATACCGGGGCCAGGGGATCGGGACCGGTCTGTTGGCGCGTGTGCTTGAGGAAGCCGCGGAGCGATTTCCGGGAGTATCTCTGAGCGTAGATGACGACAATCCGGCGAAGCGGTTGTATCTGCGTGCGGGCTTCACGCCTGTAGGCCTGGTGGGGACTTCTGTGACGATGGTGAAGCGATTCGGCAACACCGGAAGATCACCGGTGAAATGAGGGCGCGAAGCAGTTGAAAATATCGAGGGGATTGAGTATATTATCTATCCCCTCACGGGGATTTTGCTGGCGTAGCTCAGTTGGTTAGAGCACCAGATTGTGGATCTGGGGGTCACTGGTTCAAATCCAGTCGCCAGTACTTCAGAAACGCCAATTCTCAGGTGCCGATGAAGGCGATGTTTTACCTTGACAAATGCAGGCGCAATAGGTACATTTGAGCAGCTTCATAATCCGATACGCCGGTAGGCCGGCACCGACCCCCCGGCACGATTCGTGCCGGGGGGTCACATTTTTTGGGGGGAGTAATGCAGATTGCTATATTGCTTGACGGGGACTTCACCCGTCGAATTCTCGAGCGCAAGATCGGCCATCGGCCGTCAGTGGCCGAACTTGAAGTGTCCTGTAAGAGACTGGGCCACCTGGGGGAGGATATTGTGGGAGTGTACTTCTACGATTGCCCCCCATTCGCAGAGACCAGGCCCCTTCCGGTGTCGCGTAGAGACTTTGACTTCTCGTCGACTCGCGTCTATCACCGAGCACAAGCATTCCAACATGATCTGAAGCATAACCCCTTTTTCACGTATCGGGCTGGTCATTTGTCATTTGATGGGTGGCAACTCAAGCAGGAATCGATCGATCGCTTGATCAAGAAGCCGGGACCCCTCACAGACGAGGATTTTGTGCCGGTGCTGTCCCAGAAGCAGGTTGACATGAAGATCGGCCTGGATGTGGCGAAGCTAGCGATTGACAAGAAAGTTGGGAGGATATTGCTCGCGACCTCAGACGCAGACTTTGTCCCGGCAATAAGCTTTGCTCGATCAAAGAACATCGAGATGGTCCTGGTGTCGGACCTCCCGGCGATCAAATACTCCAAAGGGGTTCTCCTCAAAGCATTCAACTCTCATCGGACCATGTGATCACATCTTAGATAGCACATCCGTTTTGAACCCGGCCCTTCGCCGGGTTCAATCGTTTACTACCCGATTCAATTCCTGTACTCAGCATCCACGATCCCCGTTCACCCCATTCCCTGGCATTCAAGCAACCACGCGTGATATTGAACCGGACACGTGCTTCTCTCCGTAGCTCCGCACGTGCTTCGTACCCCTGATGTAAACCATCGAAAGCGAACATGAAGAAGTGGCTCCTCGTCTTCCTTCTCTCCGCACCCACCGCCGTCCTCGGTCAGCACGGGTACGGACGCAAGCTCCTGCCCTGAACGCCCCTCCATCACAGGATTGGAATGGCACTATCCGCATCCGCTCAACGGAACGACACAGATCGTCTTCCGGATTGCAGACGCTGGTTATGCATCGTTGAAGGTGTATGATGTCTTGGGACGCGAGGTGGCGGATCTGTACGAAGGGCGGTGGCAACCCGGGGTGTACGCGGCGGCTTGCAATGCCAGCGATCTGGCGAGCGACGTCTACCTCTGCCGCCTCAGCGTGGATGGCTTCTCTGAAACGCGGAGATTGATCCTCATGAAGTACGTTTCACGGGATCGATGTGCAACTCCGGACCCGGCTCACGATGGGCCGGGTCCGGTGTTCTCCGTGTCACTGCCGCCAGGTGACGGGGACCTGTCTGTTCATGCTGAAGGTCGCGTCCACGGAGTGGAAGCCTGTGTCATCCACACTCCACTCCTGCGTTCGCGTGATGCTGAGCTTTCCCGGACCCGGATCGAAGCCGCTCACATCCAAGCCATCCAGGCTCCCATCATCGACCTGGGAGTTGCTGACGTTCCTGGATGCATCGCTTGCCCTCCCCAGCACGGTGTTCCCCGAACCCGCGACATAGCGGATCGTGAATTTGTCCGAACGGGACAGTGTGGCGCCCGCGATGGTGGGCGCGGCGAAGACGGGTCGCTCCGGCACTGTGACGCGCGCGGTGCTGATGATGCCTGCATCCTTGTACGTGATCACGTATGACCCTTTCGCAGGCTGTTGCGGGATGCGCTCGGCATGGCCGTAGAACGAGCCGTACCAGGACATCGTGATGCCATTGCACTGGACGGTGATGCCGGGATCGATCTGCACCGGATTCCCGCTGAAGAGGAATTGAACGACGGTCATTACTTTGCCATCACCGGGCTTCTCGTCAAGATCCAGCACCGTGATCCGTACATCAAGGCCGGACGCCGGTCCATGATAGATCGATGGGGTGCAACATCCGACACATCCCTCCATGGTCGCGCATAGCGCCACGAGTACCGCAAGGATGTATCCGCTGCCACCCCGGATTGTGCCACGCATGCCTGCCTCCTGGTGAGAGTGGCCATGGGGCATCTGATCTTCTCCGGTCCGCGTGCACTCCCTGCCTCCTTCTCCGATCCTCGATGCTCACAGCCATGTAATCGCTATAGTTGTGTTCGTGTCGTATTTGGTCTTCGCCGATGCGAAGCCCGTCCCGGACAGGGCTCCCTCCAGCGTCCGTGTGATGCTCAGGGTTCCCGGCCCCGGGACGAAGGCGCTGACATCGAGTCCGTCGTGTATCCCGTCATCAGGCTGCGAATTGTTCGCGGCGTTTGATGCATCGTTCGCACCTCCGCGGACGGACGTCCCGCCCCCCGGTATGTAATGTATGGAAAATGTAGTGGAACGTGCAAGTAGTGCGCCAGAAAGGGTGGGGGACGAGAATATGGGCCGCGCCGGCACCGTGACATTCGCTGTGGTTGTCACACCTCCCCGGGTGAATGTGCAGGTATAGGTCCCTCCGAAGGGCTGGATGGGGATCCGCTCGGCGTGCCCGAACATCAATCCGTTCCAGGGAAGCACAACACCATTGCATTTCAGCGTGATCGCCGATCCCAACTCCACGGTTGAGCTGCCCTGGAAGAACTGCATCACCACGATCACTTTGCCATCTGAGGGCATCTCGGCAAGATCCAGCACCGAGATCTTGAGATCCAACGCAGATGCCGGGGCGTCAACGACGGTCGGCTGCTGACATCCGCTGCATCCGGCCAGACCAAGACACAGCACAAGCACGATCACGCTCGTCATGAGCGACTGCACATTGTTCGTATTGGCTCGTATCATCCTACCCTCCGGGTATGTGTTGTGAATATGGACAATCCTCCGTCCTCGATCCTCCGTCTTCCAACTTCCATCTTCCATCCTCGATCTTCCATCCTCCATCTTCAATAAGTCTTCGCTACTCCCGACAGAAAGAACTTGCTCAGCAACTCACTTACCGAAAGCCCCAGCGACGACGGCACCCGTCCGGGTGTGCCGATCATCGAGATCGGGATGATGATGAGATGGCCGCCGGACGAAGGCCAGACCTCCCCCCCTTTCATGGTGAAGTTCCAACTCCCACCGGGGGCACAGGAGACGTAGTTACTGTCTCCCTGGTACCACCCGCGGTCCCGGGATGACGGCACAGCCCAGAGCCGGTTCGGATCCACGACCCAGATCTTCGAATTCCCGGACCCGTCGGTCGTTACTCCATAGGCGATGAGCGAATGTCCGCCGCCGCTGATCGGGTTCGTGGTCTTCGTAATGGAGATGATACACGGGCCTTCTTTTCCGATGGCCTGACGCGCAAGGGCTACCGCGAAGTTCGAGTTCTGCGAATGGCCCAGCTGCGCCTGGTCGAGATAGGTCTCGATGGAGGCAAGCGACAACTGCCGGCCGTGCATGATGTTGACGAGCCTGCGCAAGCCGGGGTCGTCCGGCCCCTTCGCCCCGGACCAGACCGTATCGCCCCGATAACTGCCCGTCGGAGCGCAGTAGCCATAGTACCCCCCGAACTTGTTCACCATCAGGCTCAGGAGGCAGATGCCGTAGCAATTGCCAAGCCCCCCGTCATTGTTGGGATCGGGCAGCTTCTTCCTGAACGCCTGCTCATAGAAGAGCTTGTCGAAGGTGGCCGAAAGCCACGTGCCTTCCGGATCTACGGGTATCCCGAAAAAGGAGTGGGAATAGATGTCCCACGTGAACAACGTGTCGGTGAAGTTCCGGAACCCCCAGCTGTATTTCTCTGCTGCGGCCGGATCGGGGTTCTGCGACCGTGCGCTCCCCCCGATGATCAGCAGCGCGGATCCGAGTAGCAACAGGCGGCTCACTCTCTGCACTGTCCTCATCACGCCTCCTATGGATGATTGCCGGGTTTCGGGTCTGACAACTTCGTCAACATCCCGTCGCGCCGGAGCGCAACGACCCGGTAATAGTAGTTCGTGTTCCGCGCAACGGAGACGTCCGTATAACTGCTGGACCGTTGCAGGCTCTCGATCTGATAGTACTGTCCGTTCGCCGACGTACTCCGGAAGACGAAGAAGCCCTGAACCTTCGAGGTGTCGTATCCCGGGGTCCAGACGAGCGTGAGTCCGCACGGGTCGTCCGCCGGCAGTACGGCGAGGATCTGCGGTGGTGTCTCACGGTTCGATGCGAATGTGAACGTGCCGATGGCCAGTGCACTGTCCGGGCGGCTCTGGTTCCCCGCCCTGTCGACACCCAGCACTTTGTACCAGTAGATCCGCTTGCGGTCGGCCGTGCTGTCCGTCCACGAACCGATACTCATGTACGGATTGCTCACCAGCGGGATGCTGTCGCATCCTACCGCGGGTGGCGCCGCATACGGCGCCTGCAAGCGGCTTCCCGTGCCGGGAGGAAGCACGACGGTCATGCCCCCCACCCACGCATACGGTCCGGCCTGCGACTCCGAGCGGAACACATGGTACGCCGCAATGTCCTGGACCGGCGGGCCGATGTAGTCCACCTGGATCGCGCTGTCGCGCGCCATCAGCCCCGCAACGATCGCGGGCTCGGGTGGCGTTCTGTCGCGCAGATGTTCGCAGACGATGATCTCCGATGAGAGTGGAAGTGGGAGTCTGCCGCTGATGTTCTGTGCATGATCCTGCGCCTTGACGAGGTACGCATAACACAGCGGGGACCCCGCCGGCACGGAATGATCATCGAAGTACGTAGGGTTGCCAAGCGCCTTCGCATCCGACGCGGACACGATGCCGACCAGCACGAACGGGCCTCCGCAATCCCGCTTGCCATTCGTGGAGATGTCGTGGATCACGCCGCCCGCATCCGCCGCCGACCGGCAGGGATACCACCCCCCGCGGTCACAGTGCGACCGGAAGATGAGGTACTGATCCACCCCGCACTCCGTGCTGAGTTCCCACTTCACCCGGATGAAGTCATCGAACCCCGTCGCCGTCGTACCGGTCACGATCGATGGAGGCGTAATATCCTTGAGCGCTGCGCCGACGGCGATGGACCGCCGCGATACGTTGCCGGCGTTGTCGCGCGCCTCGACGCGGAAGAAGAGGGTGCTGTCCAGACATGCGCTCCGCAAACCCGCTGTGCTGTCGAATGCTGTGAAGACGAGACTGTCGTTGGGAAGCGGAGCGGTCACAACCGGGGGGACGAGCACCGCTCCGCTATCGGGATGCTGTCCCTGGGTATACCGGTACACCCTGTACGATGCGACGGCTTCCCGGTGACCGTCGACATCGTGGCGAACCTTCGACCAGCGGACCCTGAATGCGCTGCTGGCCTCGATGGCATCCACCATGATGTCTCCCGGCACGGCGGGCGGCGTCCTGTCCACGGGTATGCCCGACACGGCATTCGATAGCGGCCCTGTGTTTCCGAGCACATCCCTGAGCTGCACGCGGTACCAGTATTTCACGCCATTGGCCGGGCCGGCGAACGGGAACGGATTGCCCGGAACGGTGCGCGGCTCAGGATCGCCGAGGGCTCCCCAGCGCTCGTAGTCCGTGAAGCCGTGAGCGATCGGTGCCACCGCGGCACTGTCCAGGTCCAGGGAGATCTCGGCACTCACGTCGGCGTCGTTGACCTTCCGGTATGGTCCGAAGAGGCTCGTCGACCGGACCACCACGAACGATGAGAACGCGGCAGGTGGCTTGTTCCACAGGATCTGGATCTTTGCGTCCCCGATGACCGGCCGGACGTTCGCAGGCACGGGGATGGGCGCTGGAATCCCTGCCGTGACAGCAGTTTCGTTCACTCCCGACGCCGGCAGTTCGGTGCCTCCGGTGCCCACGCGGACAATACGGTACGAGTACGGAGTACCGTTCACGACACTGCCGTCGATGAACGACTGTCCCATGACCTGCGCAATAGCGGGACGGGCAGCAGCGAGGATCTGGACGCGCCGCCACTGCGGCGAGCCGGCAGGGAAGTGGACGATCGAAAAGACGTTCGCCAGTGGCTGGATCGCACCGCCTGCGCCGGTGCTGTCCGCGAGCGCGTACGCGATCGTGTTCCAGTCGTCGGAATCACGGGGGATGATGCTCTTGAACGCCGTCGTGTCGGTGACCGGCGCGATCACGGCTGCATTCAGCGGCGACGGGGGATATGTTGCCGCTCCACCGAGCTTGCGGTACAGATGGTATCCCCGGATGGGCGTGCCGGAGGAGTCGGCGCTCCATGTGAGCAGTACCCGTTTCGCGGGTGCCGGCTGCGTGGCTGCGCTGAGGTCCTGCGCGAATGCTGCGTGTGGAGTGGCAAGGGCCAGAAGCGCCACAGCCAGGAACGTTGCGCCGCGGACCACGGTGCGCCAGCGAACCGCCGGAGCACCGTGACCCGCGAAATATGATCGAGTGTTCATGATATCTCCGTCAGTAAATGTAGAATCCCTGGCTGGCATTGAAGCCGCAATGGAGCGTCGTCCCGCCGCAGAACACGAGGAAGACACAGGCATCCATGCCGATCTCCCCGGCGAAGGCGGGGGGATAGCCCACGATGAGCTGCAGGTTTCCCCATGCGTCCGCGCTCACGATCCCGCCCAGGATCTTCCCCCAGAGGTACAGCCCGACATTGCCGATGAGACCGAATCCACCGCCGATGTCGCCACCATATCCCGCGAACGCGCCGAGCGCGGCGAATGCCTGATATCCTCCGGAGAAGACATAGCCAAAATTCTTCGCATCACCCCAGCTCACATAGGCGTACACGCCGGTGATGCGCTGCGGCAGCGCCTGTTTGTTCAGCCCGAAGCGTCCGCTGATCCCATCCATCACCCAGATGTTGTCCTTGTTGGAGTTGATCCCGAACCAGAGGCCGGCCTCCTTGTTGCTGGAGGAAGCACCCGATGCACCGCCGCCCATGGAGTACATCGAGACCGCAACGCGCCCCTGGATCGTCTCGTGGTCGGCCCCGATGTGCCACTGCAGCTCGCCTGCACCGGATGTCCCCGCGAGGAGGCTGTTCATGTCGACGATGCCCTTGAGGTATCCTTCGGCGTAGTCGGCATCGCGATCGATCGACAGCGTGATGTAGCCTATCACCTCGATGTTGCGCGTTAAGAGAACGGCATACGCATCACCCGCGAAGAGCATGTCCGTGCGCGAGGGCGTGTATCCGATGGCCACGCTTACGGCACCGGCGGTCCGACCGACGATGCTGAACCCCGCCCCGGCGTTCGCCGACAGTTCACCACCCACCGCGACGCGTTCAAGTTTGTCACCGACGATGCAACCACATCCCCAGATGTTCTTCATCGCACTCATCGTGAGGAGCGGGCCGAGATTCACGCCGCCTTCGGATGCGCGGCTCAGGGAGAAGCATGATCGTTCAGCCTTCACATCGATGCGACCGGGGAGCGGGCTGTCGAACAGGACATACCGGGTGATCGTCGCCGTTCCGGGCCCCGTGAAGCCGTCCTGCTGCAGACTGTCGTACCCGACCCTGAAGTCCAGATCGGCGACACCATCACCCCAGTCCCTTGCCAGATGGAGGTCGGAGATCCCTCTGCCATAGGAGGAACTCAGCGGCGTGCGCACCGTGCGCCCGGCGTAGACGCCGTCCGGGCGATTCGGCGATCTCCAGTCATACACCCAGAGCGGCTTTGCGCCGAAGAAGCTGAAGGCCAGATCGCCGTAGGTGACGAGGTACCCGGAATCGTTCGGAGCGGCGGGATTGTAGTCCGACAGCCCGACGAATGACGGTGCATACGGGATCCTGTCGAAGCACTGGCTCCGCCCGTTGTAGTCGAAGGAAAGCCTGCCGAGGTTACCCGTGGCCAGGATCTCACCCCACGTCAGCCAGAACGGGCGTGCAAAATGCCGCGGTTCGGCGATGCCGGCTGCCGTGGTGTAGATCACGCCGAGCTTCACGCACACCACGCCCGCAGCTTGTGTGGAATCCTCCGGAACGAGGGACACGCCCCAGTACTTCATGCTCAGTGTGTGCGAGAGATCGAGTTGCGCGCCCCCTGCTTCAGCCGTAGAGGTGAAGACGAGGTTGGAGAAGCGTGTCGTATCGTTGACCGGGCCGCCGAGGAAGATCCTTCCGTCGAAGTTACTGTCCCATGTCGCACTCTCGACGAATCGCATGCGCATCAGGCGTTGTTTGGAGCGCGGCTCGGACTTGAATGAGACACGCAACGGGCCGCCGCCGAGATAGCGGGGGTCGGTGGACCAGGTGGGACCGAGCTTCACCTCGTCCTTCTGTGCGATGAACTTGGCAATGATCACCTCCGTGTGGATCCCGGTGCCGATGACGTTCATCCAATCCACGATCACGCTGGAGTCCGCGAAGTCGAGTTTGCGCGGTTGCAGGATCGTCCCACCCGGCACGTCCTGGGTCCAGATCGTGAACTTCCGCCCGCGAAGATTCGTGAGCGTCACGCCCTGGATACCCTGTGCCTCGAGAGTGATGTCCGCGGTGTCGGTGACAGGCCGCTGGAACGTCCCACCGGCCGTGGGGTAGTACGGTGCGCGCTGCCGCGCAGCAAGATAGCAGAACCCGCGTGCAGGTTGCCCGAGGATGAGATCCTGTCCGAGCTGATAGTAACGCGGCGAACCGGAGGTCTTGAAGAACTCACCCCAGGTGAATCCCCCTCTCACCGTCACAGCACCGAAAAGGTCCATGTCGCTCTGGACGAGCAGGGTGTCATACGCGGCCACCACGCGCTGGCCCGATTCATCCCGGATCGCCGCGGACGGGAGCTGGATCTCGCCGGCGAAGAACTCGCCGGACTGCACCCCGCACGATCCGAGCCGGATCGATCCGTTGGGTGGATGCAGGGCAACGCGATAGCCAAGCGGCTCGAGGGTTTCGAAGGTGAAAGGTGCCGCGAGGTTGAGACGTGCAGAGAGTCCGGCCCCGGTGATCAATCCGTGGGTGAACGTGTACTTCGCTTTCACGTAGCCCCGGTTGGAGATCACGGGTGCCGAAGGCGGGTCCGGGGTTTCCCCCGCATGCAGGACGACGCCCTTCCACCCTGCCGCAAGGGGTGGAGCACCCGATGCGTCGGAATGTGTGTTCGAAAAATCGATCGTGTATCCGCGTCCCTGCACCTGGATGCCCGTCTCGCCGACATAGAACGGGCCGTACGAAGAGTCGGGCACTTCACGGTATAGATCACAGAGGACGGTGATCGGTGTCCATGGGAGCGCTAACTCAGACCGTATGCACTGGACCGCACTCACCATGCACACCGGAAGGCGGATGTTCCCCTTCACGCTCGCGCGGACCGGCGTGATGATCAGCGAATCGATGGCGAGGCCGAATCCGGCGGATGCGATCACATACGCCGGCGGTGTGGGGATCGCCGGTGAGGTGGGGTAGACCGCTTCTCCGGCGGTCAGCACCACCGTGGCCGCGGCCGGGCCGGACCACTGTGCGCCGGTGAACCGGACGCGTATTCCCTGTGGCCCATTGAGGTCATGGAGAATACCGAGGAGGTGATTCTTGTCCTTGAGGAGTTGCGCCGCCGTGGACCGTTGCGGAAGCTCAAGCTGTATCTTCTCGCCGATGCGGGCTTCAGGCGAAACAAGCAGTGCGTCGTCAATGTGGATCTGGCGGGATGAATCCTCGATGGACTCGACCACCGCAAAGGTCCTCGGAGAGCGCGGTATGTTACCCCATGGGAAGGGTGGAAAGATCGGGAGGCAGTTGAACCGTACACGTCCGATGCCGCTCCGGGGGCCGGCCACGACATTGATATCGTAGCGCTCAACCTCGATCCTGAACGTTCCAGCGATCAGCGTCCGGGGGAACGGCTTCGCAGGAGCGGGCAGGAGTGTCTGGGATCGGGTATGCGTGAGGCCCGGGATGAGAAGTGTGAGCAGAAAGGCTGCGGCCGGGAGATGCTTCATGGCTCCTCCGTTGCGGTGAACGGTCGTGCCGGATCAGGAGGGACGGGGATTCCGGAGTGGTGAGATCAGATGAATGTGAAGGGAGTGGCGCAACTGTGCGCGGGCCCGGTGGGAAAGCCGTGGCAGGGTACTGCTCATGCAGCATGAGTCGTGCGGCCAAGAGGCACTCTACGAATGAGTGGATGACGGTGCCGGTAATGCGACCCACATCAAAGAACGGAATGACCGGAAAAACGATTGCGAGAATATGAGAAATTCGGCGGTCTCTGTCAAGGAGCCGCGGCATCAGACCAATTCCAGTCCTTCCCCAGACGGACCGTCTCACGGATGAGGATGTCCAGATCATGGTTCGTGGTCCGGTGGTTGGTGATGCACACCCGCAGGGCGTATGTGCCATCGATCACCGTGTACGATGGGGCTGCCAGGCCCCCTTCGTGAAGGCGCAGGAGGAGTTCCTTATTCAAGGCATCCAGCGCGGATGGATCCGTGAGTCCGCCCCGGTACCGAAAACACACGATGTTCAGGGGGACATCGGAAACACATTCGAGGTCCGGGTTGTTTGCGACGATGTGTTCCAGGTACCGCGCCTGCCGGACATTCTGCTGGATCATCCTGCCGAATTTGTCGATGCCGTATTCCTGGATCGCCATCCAGACCTTCAGTGCGCGGAACCCGCGGCTGAGCTCGATCCCGTAGTCACTGAACCAGAGATCGCCGCCGCCGATGCCGCGCTTCCAGATAGTGCGGGGTGAGGGCGAATGTCGTCCTGTGCAGGTCCGCGTCACGGACGAGCGCGCATCCCACCTCGTACTGGAGATACATCCACTTGTGCATGTCGAACGCCAGCGAATCGGCACGCTCCATGCCTTTGACGAGGTGCCGCAGGTCCGGCGCCAGCGCGGCAAGCGCTCCGAAGGCTCCGTCCAGGGACGACGTTCACTGTGCCGGCATCCGACCACGCAGAAAGGATGATCACCGCGCTTGCGGTCTTCGAGTATCGCTGTTCGCAATGCCGCCGTGTCAATGGTGAGATCCTTGCGTGTCGGGATCATGCGCAAGGCCTGGTGCCCGAGTCCCAACAGCTCCGTGGCCTTCTGGATGGAACTGTGTGTTTCCACGGACGCGTAAAGCCGCATGGGGCGCGGCGCGTGTCCGACCCCCTCCGTCCGGATATCGAACCCTGCTTTGCTGTTCCGCGCCACCGTGAGTCCAACAAGATTGGCCATCGAGCCACCGCTGACAAGGAGTCCGCTCGCCCCGGTTGGGAAGCCGAGCATCTCTTTGCACCACGAGATCACCTGCGATTCAACCAGGCTTCCCGATTGCGACCCTCCGCCCTGATTCAGGTTGATCCCGGCCGCCAACATCTCGGCGAGCATTCCCGTCACGGTGCCGTTCCCCATGACCCCCAGAATCTCGGGTGCGTGTTTCCCGTAGGATAGGGAAGGACGGTGTCCTTGAATCTTGCGTAGACCTCCGCCGCATCGGTCGGCCCGTGCGGCAGCGGCTGATGGAACCCATCCCGGATCTCTTCGGGGATCGGTCGCCAGACGGGTCGCACCCGTGCCGTTCGCAGGTACTCGACCATGTCGTCAACCATCTGCTTCCCCAGCGTACGGATCGCGTTCCAATCCTCGGGGTCAAGGCTCTCTTCCTGGTGCAGTTCCGGATCTGCCATGGTGTTCGGTGGTGTTGTGGAGAATGTGATGGCGAAAGGATGACCCGCCAACTCACTATAACACGGCTGATCAGGAAATGTTCCGGCTCCGCGTCCGCTTGTTTGCCACACGCGATTCCGCTATATTGTTATGAAATGGCGATTTTCACTCCTTCCCTGGACAACGTTCAACCATGATCCGGTGATCGTTGTCCGCGGACAATTGACGCAACACACAGTCCTGCTCCACTATGCCCGACGAACGTATCGTAGAACCACGGCTCCTGCGCGGTTTCCGGGATTATCTCCCCGCACAGATGAACGCCCGCCTCAAACTCATCGCAACCATCCGCCAGGTGTATGAGCGCTACGGCTTCCTGCCGCTGGAGACCCCCGCGCAGGAGTACCGCGTCACCCTCATGGGGTATGGCGATGAGAACACCAAACAGATCTTCGGCTTCACGAACCCCGAAGAAGAAGAAGTCGCCCTGCGGTTCGACCTGACCGTTCCGCTCGCGCGGGTGGTCGCCCAGTACCCGGACCTCCCTCTGCCGTTCCGGCGCTATCAGGTTGCACCGGTCTGGCGCGCCGACAAACCCGACCCCGGACGCTTCCGCGAGTTCATACAATTCGATCTCGACTCCGTCGGCTCATCGTCCCTTGCGGCCGATGCGGAGATCATCTGTGGCATCTACGATACGCTCACCGCGTTGGTGGACGACCGCTTCATCCTGCGCTTCAGCAGCCGGAAGGTCCTGAACAGTCTCCTGGATTTTGCCGGCATCCCGCGCGAGATGGCGCACGGCGTGTTCCGCATCCTCGATAAGCTCGAGAAGATCGGGATCGAGAACGTCGCGAAAGAACTGATGACCGGCCGCATCGACGTGTCGGGCGACAAGATCCCCGGGCTCGGACTGGCCGAAAGCGCAGTGACGCGCATCCGCGAGTTCCTCGCGATCCCGCGCGGGACCCGGAGCGCAACCCTCGAAGCTCTCGCCCGGCTCTTCAGCGGTGTACCCTCCGCGGAGGAGGCGGTCAATGACCTCAGCTTCATCTGCACGTCCCTCGACGCTCTCGCGATCCCGGAAGCCACCGTTGTGCTCGACCTGAGCATCGCGCGCGGACTTGATTATTACACCGGCCCCGTCTTTGAAGCCCAGCTCCTCGATGCACCGGAGATCGGCTCGGTGGTTGGCGGCGGACGTTACGACGGCCTCGTGGAACGTTTCCTCGGGCGGAAGATCCCTGCTGTCGGTGCATCGATCGGCGTGGACCGGCTCTTCGCGGCGCTCCAGAAGCTTGGCCGCCTCCCCGCGCAGAGCGCCACCGCACACGCCCTCGTGACCATCATGGAACCGGCGCGACTGGCGGACTATCAGCGCCTGACACGCCAGCTCCGGCAGGCAGGCATCAACACGGAAATGTATCTCGGCGAAGAGAAAAGCCCCGGGAAACAGTTGCAGTATGCCAACCGCCTCGGTATCCCGGTCGCGATCCTGATGGGGAGCAATGAGTTCGAGAAGGGCGAGGTGACGGTGAAGGACCTGATCCTCGGCGGACAGTTGCAGGAGAAGAAGAAGTCGGCCGCAGGCAAGGACCGCGAGGCCTACCTGGCGGAGACACGCACGGTGCAGGTGACCGTTCCTGTCGACGCATGCGCGCAGACCGTCCTGGACGTGCTCGCGCGCCATTCCATCCATCCCGGACGCTGAACGGAGACAGAGCATGGCCAGGTCGATACAGGTTGATGGCGCGACACTGACGATCGATCGGGTGGTGGCCGTTGCGCGGGGCGGTGCTCCTGCCCGCCTCGCCACGTCAACGCGCGCTGCCATGCGGCGCTCCCGCGAGTGGGTCGAATGTGCGGTCCGCGATCATGCCGTCGTGTACGGCGTGACCACCGGCTTCGGCGCCTTTCAGAATGTCTCTGTTCGCCCCGAACGTCTCCGCGAACTTCAGCGCAATCTCATCCTCAGCCACTGTGCGGGCGTCGGCGCACCCTTCGCCGAAGAGATCGTCCGGGCAATGCTGTTGCTCCGGGCCAACGCGCTTGCGCGCGGACATTCCGGGATCCGCATCTCGACCGTTGAACGCCTCCTCGATATGCTTAATCGCGGTGTCCATCCGGTCGTTCCCGAGCAGGGATCGGTGGGATCCAGCGGTGACCTTGCCCCGCTGTCGCACGCCGCCGCGGTCCTCATCGGCGAAGGCGAAGCATTCTATCGAGGGAAGCGCATGACCGGCAAGGCAGCCATGCGTGCGGCGGGGATCGAACCCGTGGTCCTGGAAGCCAAGGAAGGGCTGGCGCTGAACAACGGCACGCAGGCCATGACCGCTGTCGGTGCGCTTGCCGTCTATGATGCCCGCCGGCTTGCGGACATTGCGGACATCGCCATGGCCCTCAGCCTGGAGGCGGTGAAAGGGAAGAGTACACCCTTCGCCGAGAAGGTCCTTGCCACACGTCCGCACGCCGGACAGGCCCGCGCTGCGCGGAACATCCGCGCCATGATCCGCAACAGCCGGCTCGTGGACCGTGTGGACCATGACACCCGTTCCAAGGTGCAGGATTCGTACTCCATCCGCTGCGCTCCCCAGGTGCATGGTGCGTCGCGCGATGCGATCGAGTATGTGGCCGGCGTGGTGGAGACCGAAGTGAATTCCACCACGGACAATCCCCTCATCTTCCCTGACTCCAACGAAGTGTTCAGCGTCGGCAATTTCCACGGCCAGCCGGTGGCGCTGGCCATGGACTTCCTCGCGCTTGCCGTTGCGGAACTCGGCAACATCTCCGAGCGGCGTACGGCGAAGCTTATGGACCGGCAGCACAGCTGCGGGCTTCCTGCGTTCCTCGCGGTGAACGGCGGACTCGAATCCGGATTGATGATCGAACAGTACGCTGCTGCCGCGCTCGTGTCCGAGAACAAAGTGCTGATCCATCCTGCCAGCGGAGATTCCATCCCGACATCGGCGAACCAGGAAGACCACGTGAGCATGGGAACCATCGCCGCACGCCAGGCACGGCAGGTGATCCAGAATGTGGAACGGGTGCTCGCCATCGAACTGCACGGGGCCATCGAGGCACTCGGGTACCGCTCCGAGCGGCCGGGCGACGGTACGCACAAGGCGTCTAAGCTCCTGCGTGAGGTCGTGCCACCGCTGCGCGGCGACCGTCCTCTGTCGGGCGATATCGAGGCGATCGTGACCTTCATGCGCGGCAAAGAACTGACCGATATCCTGAACTGACCGGACATTCGTCCGATCATGTGCCCTGTGAACTTCCGGAGGTGACCATGAGTGTCTGGACCGCCAACGCTGACCGCTACACAACCTTGCCTTTTCGCCGTTGTGGCCGGAGCGGGCTCCGCCTTCCGCCGATCTCGCTCGGACTCTGGCACAATTTCGGTGGGGTGGACACGCTGGAGACCGCCCGTGCGATCATCCGCCGCTCCTTCGACCTCGGCATCACGCATTTTGATCTCGCGAACAATTACGGCCCGCCTCCCGGCTCTGCGGAAGAGACCTTCGGCCTGCTCATGAAGCAGGACCTCCTGCCGTACCGTGACGAACTCATCATCTCCACGAAAGCCGGTTACTGGATGTGGCCGGGTCCGTACGGGGAGTGGGGGTCGCGGAAGTATCTCCTCGCCAGCCTCGATCAAAGCCTGAAGCGGATGGGGCTCGAGTACGTGGACATCTTCTACTCGCACCGCTTCGATCCCGAGACACCGCTCGAAGAGACCATGGGTGCGCTGGATCATGCTGTGCGGTCCGGACGCGCACTGTACGCCGGGATCTCGAGTTATGGTGCGGAGCATACGCGCAAAGCCGCCGCGCTCCTGCGCGAGATGGGCACGCCCTGCGTGATCCATCAGCCGGTGTACAATATGTTCAACCGCTGGATCGAACCCGATCTGCTCGGCGCGCTCAACGACGAGGGTATGGGGTGCATCGTATTCTCTCCGCTTGCGCAGGGAATGCTGACGACGAAATATCTCGGCGGCATCCCGGCGGATTCGCGGGCGGGCAAGCCTCATGGATTTCTCCGGCCGGAGCACGTCACCGATGAACGGCTCACGAAGGTGCGCGCCCTCGACGCCATCGCCCGCGGCAGGGGGCAGTCGATCGCCCAGCTTGCGCTCAGCTGGGTGCTGCGCCATCCGGGAGTCACTTCCGCACTCGTCGGTGCAAGCACCGTAGCCCAGATGGAAGAGAATATTGCCGTTGCCTACGCCCCGCTGCTCACCGCCGATGAACTCGCAGCGATCGAGAAGATCCTGGCGTAGCAGGGCGGCGGCCGGCGGAACCCCGTGCCCTTCCGGCATGTTAGGTAAAGAAAGGGAGATATGCGTATGCGTGGTTTCGGGTCGATACTTCTTGCTCTGATGCTCTTCAGCGTCACCGCTGCTCCCGCCCAGAAGGTCCGCGTCTTTGTTCTTGCAACGAAAGGATTCGTGAGCGTGGAGAAGGTGAAGAAGACGGATGAGGAATGGCGGAAGATCCTGGCCCCGGAGGTCTTCGAGGTCACCCGCCAGCGTGGAACAGAACGGGCATGCTCCGGCGCGTATTGGTCGCATCATGAAGCCGGATCGTATTCCTGCGTCTGTTGCGGCCTGGATCTGTTCACGTCGGACTCCAAATTCGACTCCGGCACGGGATGGCCGAGTTTCTTCCAGCCGGTGGCAAAGGAGAATGTGATCGAGGAGCAGGACCGGAGCTTCGGGATGGTCCGGACGGAGATCCTCTGTGCAAAGTGCGATTCCCATCTCGGGCACGTCTTTGAAGACGGCCCACGGCCCACCGGGCTGCGATACTGCCTCAATTCCCTTGCCCTGAAGTTCACGCCGGCCCCAGGCGCCCCGAAATAGGCATTGTCCGCCGCAGGCAACCGTCCCACCGGGGCCGGGCGGTTGCAACTGTGCATGCTGAACGGTATCTTTTCGCAGTATCCTCACATTCCAGCATCCCCGGACAGACGATTGCCACGCAGGAAGATACTCTTCACATCCAGCTTCACTTCCTCGTTCATTCTTGAAGACGCTGAGATCCTGCGGGGCCATGGCGAGGTCACGCATCTCCTTACACGTTCCCCGGCGGACCTGCTCCACCTTCCCCATGCGGTATCCCGTGCAGATGTGACCTTCACCTGGTTCGCTTCAACCTATGCGAGCGCCGTGGTCGGGCTTGCCCGGCTGTCGGGCAAACCGAGCATTGTCGTCCTCGGCGGGGCGGATGTCGTCACACGTCCGGCCATCGGCTACGGACTGGCGAATACGCCATGGAAGCGATGGCTGCTGATCCGCACGCTGCGGAACGCCACACGCTTGCTTCCCGTCGATCCCACGCTGCGCGATGCAGCGCTTGCCTTGACTCCCATCCGCCCCGAAGCCATCACGGTGATGCCGACGGGCTATGACGAGGCCTCCTGGCTTCCGGGCCAGAAGGAATCTGATCTCGTGCTGACCGTTGCGGGATGCGAGACTGAAGAACGCATGAGGGTGAAAGGTATCGACCGGTTGCTTGCCGTCGCGAAGGGGATGCCCGACGTCCGCTTTGTGGTGATCGGTATCGATCCCGCGATCGAACATCTCCTTGCACCGTTGCGTCCTCCGAATGTTCAGATCAACGGCCCTGTGGCACGCGAGGAGTTGTTGCCATGGTACCAGCGTACGTCGGTGTACTGCCAGCCTTCGCTGAGTGAAGGGCTCCCGAATGCGATGTGCGAGGCAATGCTGTGCGGCTGCATCCCGGTCGGGACGGATGTCGGCGGCATGCCGTATGCGATCGGCGATGCGGGCATCGTCGTGCAGGCCGGAAACGATGAGGAACTTGCCGCCGCCATCCGTGTAGGGCTCCGATCGTCCACCGACAGGCGCGCACGTGCGCGTGCACGCATCGCGCAGGAATTCCCACTCGTCAAACGCCGTGAGGCACTGGCCGCGCTGCTCGGGGAGTTGTGTCCGTGAAACGGCCTCTGCGCAATCTCCTGTCTCTCGCCTGGTCCGATCTCGGAAGCCGTGCGATCGGCTTCTTCATTACCGTGTATCTTGCCCGGGTCCTTGGCCCTGCGGCGTACGGACTGGTGGGCGTCGGATTCGCGGTGCTCGGCCATGCCCAGTTGCTCTCGAGTCCCGGTATGCAGGTGGTCGAGGCGCGCAACGCTGCGCGGCCGGGCATGATGGACGCGGTCCGCTTCGGTGGCGTCGTCAGCGTGCGCGTCCTCCTTGCCGTGTGCGTGTTGGTCCCTGCCGGGGTCGTGACCCTGTTGCTCCCGTTGGATGCACAAACGACGGCGGTGATCGTGTGGAGTCTCGTGGTGCTTCTGCCGCTTGCCATAGCGCCCGATTGGTTCCTTCAGGGGCGCGAACGGATGGGCCCCATGGGCACGGCACGGGTCTTTGGCTACGCGGTGTATGGCGCTGTGGTGTGGTTGCTGGTCGGCGCACCGGAAGATGCTGCGATGGCGCCGGTTGCGTATGGTGCGGGGATCCTTGCGACAGCGACGGTGTTGTGGCTGGTCGTGCGAAAGGAATTCGGGCTTCCGCATTTCAGGTTCGATGTTCCCCTCTGGAGGTCCATCCTGCGGGAGAACTTCCCGGTCGGGATCGCGATGTTCGTGGGACAGCAGGTGATGAACCTTCCTCCCATCCTGCTGGCGGCAATGCGGACGACGACGGATGCGGGTGTCTATACCGCCGCATTGAAACTCGTCTTCCTCTTGCTGGCGCTCGACAGGGTCCTGAATGCGTTGTTGCTCCCTGCATTGACGCGGGTTCGTGAAACGCGCCCCGCAGATCTGCTGCATGTCTCCGGACTTGTCGCAAGGTCCGTGGTGGCCCTTGCCGGACTCATCGTCGTACCGGGGATGTTCATCGCCCCCTTGATGATGCAGATGGTGTTCGGGAACGCCTATGCGGATGCCGGAATGATCGCACGCATCCTCCTGGTCTATGTCGGACTCACGCTGGTCAATTCCGTTGCCGTGTGTCTGCTCCTTGCTTTGGGAAGGGAACGCATCTATAGCCGCGCGATGATCATCGGATCAACTGTTCTTGCCGCGGCCATGGTGGTGTTCACCCCATGGTGGGGCCCCGCGGGTACGGCCCTGGGAGCCGTTCTCGGCGAACTCGTGACCGTCTTCCTGATGATCAGGTATGCATCGAAGGAGGTGCAGGCTTTCACACGTGAAGCATTCCTCCGGCCGCTGCTCGCAGCCGGGGGCGCGGTGATACCGGGGTGCGCTCTTGTGGGATGGTCCGCTCCCGTCGCCGCTGGTGTTGCCGTTACCACGTTCGCTGCGATCGCCATAGGTTTGAAGGTGTTCAATGGCGCTGATCTGGCGTATCTCAAGGAGCGCTTCCTGTGAATCTGTGCGCAGGCATAGCCGGCTCTTCGGCCCTCTGGGAACACATGCTCCAGCGGGAGGGATTCCCGTGGACCCATGTGGATCTGACGACCGGTGACGGTGTGGAAGGATGTAGTGTCGTGATCGTGACCTCGCCGACCGACCGCGCCGGCCTGGATACTCTTGCGCAGTTCCTTCATCGCGGAGGGGCCGTGCTCGCCGCCGCTGCGCATGTTGCCGGCCTGGGTGGCTCCACGGTGCGCAGGGAGGAACTTGCGTATCTCGTGTCCGATGGCGATCCGGTCTTCCCGACGGTCCGGCTGATCGACCTCGACATGGAAGGCCAGGTGCCGCGTGAAGCACGGCACCTCCGGACCCCCGGCGGGATGTTTGGTGTCTTTGCCGGGCCTCTCGCCGGCGGTTTCGCGGTCCTTCTGCCTTTCGATCCCGGAGAGGTGCTGTTCGGCACGCGCACCGTGGACCGCGCTTTCTACGCGCGGCATGACCGGCTTCCGACGGAACGCGTATCGCGCGTTTCCCGCGGAGAGATCTCGTCGCTCATCCATGATGCGCTGGCATTCCTGCATCACGCACGGTCCATCCCGTACGCACACCTCTGGTATTATCCCGGCACGCGCCGCAACGTGCTCTCGTTCCGCATCGACACGGACGGATCGGAACGGGCGGACATCGACGGTCTGTACGAAATGTTGCGGTCGGCTTCCGTGCCGGCGACATGGTTCCTCGACGTGTCGGCACATGAGGATTGGCTGGCCCATTTCAAGAGGTGTGAGGGGCATGAGATCGGGCTGCATTGCTACCGGCACCGGCTCCATGAAGATCTCCGCGATCAGGAATCCGACTGGCAGCGCGGGCTTGCGCTGATCAGGGCCGCAGGGTTCTCTCCCGTCGGAATGGCGGCGCCATTCGGCGCGTGGTCGCCCGCAGTGGGGCAGGTGATCGACCGGCTCGGTCTGTCGTATTCGTCCGAGTTCTCGTACGCGTATGATACATTCCCTGTGGTGCCATCGGTGCCGGGTGGTGCGTTGCGGACGCTGCAGCTTCCGATCCACCCGGTGAGTACCGGAAGTTTGCGCCGTGCGGGCTTCAGCATCCCTCATATGAAAGAATACTTCGTTGCCGCGGCCGAGTCGCTGCTCGCACGCGACCTTCCGTTGGCGTTCTATCATCATCCGACACAACGCGCCCCGGGTGTCTTCGAAGCATTGTTCGACCATATCCGCGCGCGTGGCATCTCACCGGTCCGTATGGATGCCATGGCGCAATGGTGGTCGGGCAGGATGGCTCTGACCCCTTCCTTCCGGACCGACGGTGGGATCCTGGAGGCCGCAGCGGCCGGGAGGATGCGCGAGGCTGATGCCGCGATCCACATCGTGTTCCCGTCCGGTGAAGATGCTCTTGTGGAGGCCGGGTCCACGATCGAGCTCCGGACCGTCGACAGGTCGCCGCGGCAGCAGCACATCGTTCCTGCCGATGTCCGCGTCATCAGAGAGTTCGATCCGCGCCGTACATTTGGTGACATGTTCACATCGTTGCTCAGGAGGTTGGCGTGACCGTTCATATGATCACCTATCATGCCGTCTCGATCCTGCACGGCGGCCCACGCACGCAGATCACCGAAACGGCACGTCATCTTGAAACGCAGGGCGTCCGCGTCCGGTTCTTCGATCCCTGGTCACCCTTCCGGCCAGAGCCAGGGGATATCGCGCACATCTTTGCCGCGAACATCGGCACGTATCATATCGCACGAGAGATCAAGGCCCTGGGCGTCCCGTTCGTGGTCTCGCCCATCACGTATTCAAGCCACGGCTCCTCGTTCATCCGCCGCGCCCGTGCCGCATCACGCATCATGCAGCGCGTGGGGCCGGGTATATGGACCGACTACGCGCTCTGTGCCGATATCTGTGCTTGGGCGGAGCGTGTGCTTCCGAACACAGAGGCGGAAGGGGAGTTGATCAGGAACGGGTATGGTGTGCCTCCGCAGCGCGTACGCGTTGTGCCCAACGGGGTGGATGAGCGTTTTGCATCGGGCGATCCCGACCTTTTCCGGAAAGTCTATGGGATCGAGAAGTTCATTCTGAATGTCGGACACATCGGGCACCGGCGCAAGAATGTGCTGCAACTTATCCGTGCGCTGGGTGCCATCGACTATCCCGCTGTGATCATCGGGCGGATCATTCAGGGGCCGTATGGTGATGCATGTGTGAAGGAAGCTGCGAAGCACAAACACATCCGGCTCATCGACGGGCTCGGGAACGACTCTGCGATGCTCGCATCGGCATACGCTGCCTGCGAGGTCTTCGCCCTTCCGTCGCTCTTTGAGACCCCGGGCATCGCTGCGCTCGAGGCCGGACTCGCGGGAGCAAAGATCGTGATCACGCCGCATGGCGGCACCAGGGACTACTTCGGTGCAATGGCGACCTACGTTGAGCCGGATGACGAGGGATCCATCAGGCAGGGGATCGAGGTTGCGCTCCGTACGGCGAAAGACACGAAGCTGAAGGAGCACATCGCCGGCAAGTTCCTGTGGAAGCACGTTGCTGCGAAGACGGAAGCCATATATAAAGAGGTCACGCGGTGCTAATCGGCTGATTTTTGAATGAATGGCTGATATTGTGCAGGCCGGGAGAAATCCCGGCCTTTTTTTGCGCTATTCTGAGGCATTTTCGGGGGATCGGATGGCGTGGATGTTGCAGGAAAGTAGTGTACGGACTCTGCGCGGATGGATCCGCCACCGTGCTGAGACGCCCCGAACTGAGCCTTTCGGGAGAACGCCACACGGTCATAGACGTCAACGGATTGCACTTCCATGCACCATTCTGCAATTGTCATTCTGCTGTTCGGGGTGGTGTTGTCCGGCCTCGGATCGGCTTTCGCCCAGGCCCCTCCGGCAGATGAGGGGGTGCAGTCGCTCGATGAACTCCTCTCCGTCCGCGTCAGCACCGCGTCGCTCTACTCCCAGCTTGCCCGTGAAGCACCTGCATCCGTCTCGATCATCGCTGCGGACGACATTGCCCGGTTCCAGATCCGCACCCTCGCCGAACTCCTGTCGCATGTGCGCAGCTTCTATGTGACCGATGACAGGAACTACGAGTATGTGGGTGTACGGGGATTCGGCCGGCCAACCGACTACAACAATCGTATCCTCCTGTTGTGGAACGGCCACGTCATGAATGACAATCTGTATTCCTCCTCCGCACTCGGTTTTGATTTCTCACCGGACCTCAATAGCGTCGAGCGCGTGGAGATCGTGCGTGGGCCCGGTTCGCCCCTCTACGGCGCCAATGCCATGCTCGCGGTCATCAACATCATCGGCAAGACGGGCGCCGAAGTGAATGGCGTCGAAGCTTCCGGGGAGTATGGCTCCGGTGCATATGCCCGGGGCTCGGTGGTGTATGGCACGCAGACCTCCAGCGGGGTGGATGCCGTGCTCTCCGGATCATGGGTGGACCGCCGCGGGTTCGATCTCTACTTCCCGGAATTCGATGCCCCCGAAACGCATGACGGTGTCGCCCGGGATGCCGATCGGGAACAGTCGATCGGTGCCACTGCGCGTTTGTCGTTCGGTGACCTCACCGTGATGGGTGTCTTCTCCAACAGAACCAAACGGATCCCCACCGCATCCTACGAAACGACGTTCGGTGACAGTCGCGCTCGCACGGAGGACCGCCGTTGGGCAGCGCAGATGGAATATGCACACGAATTCTCACCGTCCTTCCGTCTTTCCGGCAGGCTCTCGTACGATGGCTACGACTACGGAGGGGTCTATCCCTACGAGTATCTCCAGTTCGATGGCTCCTCGGGACGGTGGTGGACCGGCCGGGTTCATGTGCAATGGGATACCCATGAAGCCAACAGGTTCGATGCAGGGATCGAGTTCAGGCACAACCCCAGGGCGGATTACCGCGTGTGGACGGAGGAGATCTATGACTACTCGCGCAATGCACCTTTCGATGTTGCCTCGCTCTTCGTCCAGGATACCTACCAGATGATACCCGAGGTATCGCTTTCTCTTGCATTGCGCGCCGACCACCATAGTGTGTCGGGGTGGTTGCTCTCTCCACGCCTCACGCTGGTGGCCAACCCCGGCTCGCGCACGACCATCAAGGCATTGTACGGTGAGGCATTCCGTGCACCGAGCGTCTACGAGCTGTACTACGAAGAAGGGAACGGCCTCGTCAGCAATCCTTCTCTGCGTCCGGAGCGCGTGCGGACCTTTGAGCTGTCGGCGGAGCAACGCCTCAGCACCGTGACCTATGCCTTACTGTCCGTGTACCAGTATAGTATGTGGGATCTCATCGAGCAAACGACGCTGCAGGCGGAAGCGGTCGGCCAGCATCGGAATATCGGTTCGGTGCACGCCCGTGGCATCGAAGCAGAGATGATCACCCGGATGCCCGCGGGGCATACCGCATCACTGACCGTCGGGACGCAGTACGGCGAAGGCCTTGGCCTGCGACCCGCACTGGTCAACTCGCCGCGCACCATCATCGGACTCAGTGCCAGCGTGAAGTTTCTGGAGCGATGTGAGGTCGCGGTCAGAGCCCGGTATGAATCGGGGCGGTGGACCCTCGCAGGGGCAGAGACCGATGCTGCGGTCGTGGTCAATGCGTTCTTCAATGTTCTGCGCATCGGCGGACGCGTGGACCTTTGCTTTGCCGCACGGAACATCCTTGATGCGAGTGTTTCGTATCCCGGCGGGCTGGAACACCGGCAGGACAGGATCATACAGGATGGCAGGACGCTGGGGATGAAGGCGGTCGTTCGATGGTGATGTGCCGGATCCGACATACTGTCAGGATGATGTGCCGGCTGTGCCGTGTGGGAGCCGGAGCGCTCCTCATGGCCGGCCTGGCCGCCGCCATGACCGTGGCGGCGCAGGAGATGAGCGTCCCGCTCGATGTTCAGGTGGAGCTGATGGTGCGGTTGTTCTCCTTTGACCGCGCCATGGATGGAAGGGCGAGCGCCGGCCTGACCATTGGCATTCTGTACCAGGAACGGTACCGGGCCTCCGCGAGTGCGGCGGACGAGGTGGAGGAGCTTCTCTCGCATGCCGAGTGGGCCTCTGCAGGCCCGGCACAGATCGTCCGGATCCCATGGGAGGGGCGTGCTGCAACGGAACAACTGTTGCGTGAGAAGAAAGTGCGCATTCTGTACGTTGCCCCGTTGCGTTCGGTCGATCTTCAATCCCTCTGCGACATCTGCTCGGCACAGCAGATCCCTGCATTCACCGGGGTTGCGGACTATGTCAACGAAGGCATCCCGCTCGGCGTCGCCCGCAGGGGCGGAAGGGCGGCCATCCTCGTGAATCTGCCCGCGGCGCGGCGCGCCGGTCTCGATCTGAGTTCCCGCGTCCTCCATATCGCGGAGGTCATCGGCGAATGAACCTGACCCCGTCCCTGCTCCGGCGCCTCCCGTTGCGGTGGCGATTCGTCATCCCGACGGCAGTGGTGTTCCTGCTGATCTCAGGCTTCTTCCTGGTATTCATCCCGGCGAGCATCGAGCAGCAGGGGACGCGGGCGCTCATCGCAAAGGCCCGTGTCGTCAGCACCATGACCGCGGCGAGCGTGCTTCCCGCCCTCGTGTTCTCGGATTCCGAACAGATCGCCACGGGACTCCGCACGGCGCAGTTGAGTCCCGACCTGGTCTACGCCGTCGTCACCGACCAGAAGGGAGTGGTGCGGGGCTCCGTGGGCAAGGCGGACGCCGAGCGCTGTGACTACAGGCATACACCGCTCGATGGGCGGGAGATGGACAGGGGCCGGATCTGGCAGACCCAAACAGCGATCATCCATCATGATGAGGTGATCGGCACCCTCCACATGGGCTTTTCACGGGAGGCCATCCGGCAGGAAGGAGCCCGCATACGAAGCGAGACGGCATTGGTGATCTTCGGGGTGCTCCTTGTGGAGCTTATGCTCGTCATCGGCGTCAGCGGCGTCGTGACCTCCCACCTGGAAACGATGGCCGGCGCTGCGCATGCGGTGCGCGAAGGGAATCTCACGGTGCGCGCACCGGTGGGACCGGGAGGTGAGGTCGGCGAACTCGCTGAGGCATTCAACGCCATGCTGGACCGCCTGACGGCCGCGCAGCATGAACTGGGCGAGGTGAATCGCGACCTGGAAGATCGCGTGGCCGTCCGCACCGGTGAGTTGGAAGCCGAAGTGATCGAGCATCGCCGGACGGAAGAAGCACTGCGTATCAGCGAGGAGCGCCAGCGCCAGATCATCGACCTCGTCCCGAACCTTATCTTCGTCAAGGACGCGAACGGACGCTTCCTGATGGTGAATGCCGCCTTCGCGGAGTTCTACGGGAAGACCGTCGAAGAGATCCAGGGCGCGGACGAATCTGCACTCGGCCTGACTGACGCGGAAGTGTCGCGCTACCGCGCCGAAGACCAGGAGGTGTTGCGGTCCGGCGTACCACGGTTCGTTCCGGAGTCCAGTGCCGTGGCGGCCGACGGCTCCGAGCGCACGTTGCATTCCATCAAGATCCCGTTCACTTTCTCGCGGACCACCTCGGTGTGCGTGCTCTGCGTCACGACCGACGTCACGGCGATCAAGAATGCCGAGAAGGGCCTCACACAGTCGCTCCGTGAGAAAGACGTCCTGTTGAAAGAGGTCCATCATCGCGTGAAGAACAACCTGCAGGTCATCAACAGCCTGCTCTCCCTGCAGGCGCAGGAGTTCGTTGATCCGGTCCTCCGTGAGGCATTGATCGAGAGCCAGAATCGCATCCGCTCCATGGCAATGGTGCATGAGCAGTTGTACAGCGCGGGGGATCTGGCGGGGATCGACTTCGGCGACTATATCTCACGGCTTGCGGGACAACTCATGCGGTTGGTGACCCGCCCCGGGATCACCTATGAGGTGGAGAGCGATCATGTGTCGATCGGCATCGACGTTGCGGTGCCGTGCGGGCTGATCGTGAACGAACTCATCTCGAACGCCCTGAAACACGCGTTCCAGGGGAGGGAGAAGGGACACATCATCATCTCCCTCCACCCCTTCAATGATGAGTTCGCGGAATTCATGGTGCGCGACGACGGCGTGGGGTTGCCGGCCTCCCTCGATCCGGAAGCGGTACCGACGATGGGATTGACGCTCGTAACGAGCCTGACGAAGCAGGTCCATGGCACCCTGGCGCTGGACCGGACCGGGGGGACGGCTTTTGTGATCAGGTTCCGGCTTCGTTGAAGCGGTCAGGGGTGAAGGGGTTCCACGAGCAGTGGGATCTCCTTGCCGCTGAGCATGCCGAGCTGCATGTCGAAGCGCTCCCCGTGCACGGAGATCGTCCCCCACCCGGGCATCTGGTAGTCGCCCGTGCTGGCACGGTCGAAGCGAAGGGTGATGCCCCTGCCGAAATCAACGAGGAGCCACGTGGGCCCCTGTGCAGCGATGCGGCCGGTATCGCTTTTCGCCAGGACAAGATACAGATGGCCATCGTTCCGGAACGGGGTCGTGGTGTCGATCGGCACCAGCGTGTTGAGGGACCGGAACCTGATGGTGTTCGGGACGTGGAGGACCGCCGTGGAGAGGTCGGTAGAGGCACGGAGGGAGTCCGTCACGGGCTGGAATGAGGAAGCGCATCCGGTGAGGAGTGCTCCCAGAAGAAGCATCGGGATCATACGTGTCATGATGCAGGCACCATTCAGATGTGGCAGATCACGCATTCCCGGGCCGTTGCTGCTGCCCGGAAGGCGCGGGGTGTGCGTCTTTCGCCATTGCCGCTGACAGTTCGTGCCCGAGGTATCGGTCGACACCCGCGTGAACGAGATAGAGCAGTGGAGTGATGGCGATCGCGATCGCGAATTTATAGAGATAATTGGTGAGGCCGATCGAAAAAATCTGGCTCGCGGACAACGGGCCGTAGAATGCGATGAACAGCACGACGAACGAATCGATGAGTTGTGAGACGACGGTCGAGCCTGTAGCGCGCAACCAGAGCATCGAGCCCTTCGTGCGCTTCCGGATCTCGTGGAAGACGGCGATGTCCACGAACTGGCCAATGACGTAGGCGGTCAGCGACCCGAGGATGATCCGTGCGGAAACGCCGAACACGGTATTGAAGGCGACATCGGGCACCGGAGAGATGGCGGCAGCCGGGATCGCCATCTCGACCTGGAGGAGCACGAGCGCGAACAGGACCATCACCATCCCGAGGAGGGTGATGAAACGGATGCCTGTGCGCCCGTAGTACTCGTTGATGATGTCGGTGACGATGAACGTGATCGGAAAGGGGATAACCCCCATCGTCAGCGTGAACACGATGCCGTTACCAAGGGCCATCTGGATCAATTTGCCACCCGTGGTTTCGGCGAGGATGAGCGCCGTCAGAAAAATGGCACTGAGAACGGTGAAAAGGATGACGCGCTTGTCCATACGGTATCGGCCCTAGAGTGAATGCTGTAAGATACTAATTCTCTGACTAATCTGAAGTTAGGCGTGCCGATTTATTGATTTTCACGAAGCAAATCGATTGATTGCATCGTCGTCGAGCACAATAAGGTATCCGGTGAGAGCCCACGTCCTGTTCGTTGTCGTTCTTGTTGCACTTGGCCTGCTGATCCCGCTTGCGATCGGCTTGCGGGGCTGTGACTACTACACAACCCCCGAAGCCGAGCGTCCGTTCCACCCGCACTATGAAGAACTCAAGCCCTCGGGCGTGGAAAGCCACGGGTACGGGATCGTTGGATCGCTGATGATCATGAGCGGCGTGGGGATGTACGCCTCACGAAAGCGCCTGTCGTTCCTCAGGAATGCCGGCCCCATCCGGACATACCTGTCGGTCCACATCTTCCTCTGCCTGCTCGGCCCTTCCCTCATCATATACCATACGACCTTCAAGTTTGGCGGCCTCGTGGCTGTGAGCGTCTGGAGCATGCTTGCCGTCGTTGCCAGCGGCGTCATCGGGCGTTATCTCTACATTCAGATCCCAAAGACGATGCAGGGGCAGGAAATGACCGAAGGAGAGATGACGCGTGAGAGTGAGGCACTGCGTCAGACCCTTCTGGAAACGAGCGGCCTGTCGCAGGCAGATCTGGACCGGATGGAGGCTACGGTACATTCACGCGAAAGCAAGCGGCACACCGGGATGCTGGGTGTCCTGCTGGATGGTCTCACCTTCGATCTGCACCGCCGCCGCCAGCTCCGCATATTCCGCCAGGAACTAGAGCGGTCGCGCATCTCCGGCCAGCTCCTTGCACGGCTCTCCCATCTCGCGCTGCGGCGCTCGGTCCTCCGGCGACGGGTGGAGATGCTCGAACAGTCGCGCCGGATCTTCCATCTCTGGCATGTGATCCATCTCCCGTTCACGATCGTGATGTTCGTGATCCTTTTCCTTCACGTTGGGGTGGCTGTGGCGTTCGGCTATTGGTGGATATGGTGACATGAGAACTCTGTTCGGGGGCTTTCTTTGCGTCGTGGTCGTTCTGTCCACCGCGTCCGTCCGGGCTCAGATCTCTCCGGGCGAGCTGTCGACCGCGCACGCATCCCTGGAAGGCATGGACAAATGCACGACATGCCACAGCCTCGGCAAGAACATCGACAATGAGAAATGTCTCGGCTGTCATACGGACATCGCGGACCGGATGTCGCGCCGTGCCGGCCTCCATGGGGGCCTCCGCTCCCACAAGTGCGTGGAATGCCACAAGGAACACCACGGACGGGGGTTCAGCATCGTACGGTTCGATACGACGCATTTCGATCACGAGAGAGCAGGGTTCACCCTGACGGGGAAGCACGCGCGCAACGCCTGCGTCGCGTGTCACCGGCCGTCCAATGTCCGTGAGGAACGCATCCGGAGCAATACCGCCAGAATGAAAGCGGGGACGTTCCTCGGCCTCGGGAGAGAATGCCTGAGTTGCCACAAGGATCATCACGGAGGCCAGTTCACCAAGGCCTGCACCACATGTCACGGCCAGGAGAGCTGGAAACCTCCGACGGGATTCTCCCACGATCGGACACGGTTCGCACTCACAGGCCGGCATGAGAAAGTGGAGTGCAGCAAATGCCATCGCGCCCCTTCTCCCGGTGGGGTGATCGCGTATACCGGACTGAAGTTCGCCTCGTGCTCGTCGTGTCACAAGGACCCGCACGCAGGAAAATTCAAGAAGTCGTGCGAGAGCTGTCATTCGACCGCCGGTTGGAGCTCGGGTGTTGCAGCGCATTTCGATCATAGTACGACCCGTTTTCCGTTGCGGGGAAAGCACGCGACAACTCTCTGTGAGCGGTGTCATCGAGGCCGGGAGACCGGGAGTGCGCGGTTCGTGATCAAAGAGTTCGGGAAGTGCGTGGACTGTCACGCCGATCCTCACCGCGGCAAGTTCGTGCCGGATGGTACGACGAAGCGTTGCGAGGAATGTCATGTGGAGAGTGGTTGGAAGGATGGGAAGGCAATGACGTTCGATCATGGTGAAACCCGGTTCGCGTTGCGGGATGCCCACAAGGCCGCACAATGCGCGAAGTGCCACGGTAATGCCCCCCAGCAGTCGATAAAGGCTTCGCTGTCACAGCGCCAGACGCGCTACGAATGCGATGATTGCCATCTGGACACACATGAAAAGCAGTTCACGACGGCTGCAGGGCGCACGGCGTGTGAACGGTGCCACACCGAGCGGGCGTTCATCCCTCCTGCCTACACCGTTGCCGATCACCGGGCCTCCGGATTTCCGCTCATCGGATCACATGCGGCGGTCGCCTGCGCAGAATGTCACACACGCACGAGCATCAACGGAAGGTCCGTGAGGCGTTTCCACTGGGACCAGATGCCGGCGTGCAAAGAGTGTCATAAGGACGTTCACCGCGGCCAGTTCGACCGCATCGTGCAGAAAGGGTGCATCGAGTGCCATTCTCCCCGGTCATGGAACGAGGTGCAGTTCGGTCACGAGCGCACGCCGTTTCCGCTGACGGGGAAACACGTCGGGGTGACCTGTTCCCTGTGCCATGGCCCGGGTGGCAAGGATGCACCACTGGCGCAATGGCGGTTCGCAGGTACGTCACACCAATGTGTGGATTGTCACGGTAAGAATGTGGGGCCATTATGAGTGTGAGGACAGGGGAAGACAAGCATGCGGAGGGCATCATGCGATCAGTCATCGTGAAGTTCATCCTTGCCATCGCGGGGATCTGTCTCACGGCCATTGCCGTGCACGCGCAGGATTCGCCGCACGGCAAACTCTCCGTCGCGTGCGATCAGTGCCATGACACCGATTCCTGGAAGGTCCTGACACCGGGTGTGAAGTTCAAACATTCCCAGACGGGGTTCCCGCTGGTTGGGCAGCACGCGCAGGTGGCCTGCAGGCAGTGCCATGCAACATTGAAGTTCTCGGAGGCGACGGATCGTTGCGGTACGTGTCACACGGATGTCCATCGTAATGAGTTGGGCCCGAACTGCGAGCGATGCCATTCATCGGAATCCTGGCTGGTCCCGGATATGCCCCAGCGGCACGTCTCCACCAGATTCGCCTTGCTCGGCGCCCACCGCCGTGCACAGTGCCAGGCATGCCACACCAACGAGCAGAAGCATACGTACGCCGGCGCCCCGATCGACTGCTATAGCTGTCACCGCAACGACTATGATGCCACGACGGCGCCGGCGCACCGTGCGTCCGGTATCAACACCACGTGCGAAACGTGCCACTCGGTGTCGGCGGCGGCCTGGGGAGGGAAGTTCGATCACACCACGACCGGGTTCCCGCTGGTGGGTTCCCATGCCGCTGTTGCCTGTGCCCAGTGCCACAAGAACAACACCTTCAAAGGCCTGCCGTCACACTGCGCCTCGTGCCACACGGGCGAATACACACGCACGACCAAGCCGCCGCATCAGTCGGCAGGGTTCGGTACGGATTGTGCCCAGTGTCACGCCGCGTCTTCTTCCACCTGGACGGCGAAGTTCGATCACGCGGCGACCGCCTTCCCGCTGGTCGGATCGCACATGGCGGTGCCGTGCGCCGACTGCCACAAGAACAACGTCTACAAGGGTCTGCCATCAACCTGCTTCTCGTGTCATGCCAATGACTATAATGCAACGAAGAATCCGCCGCATCTGGCCTCGGGCCTGAGCACGGATTGCATCCAATGCCATTCGGCATCTTCGTCGGTGTGGGGCGGGAAATTCGATCATGCCACGACGGCATTCCCCCTGACCGGGCTGCATGCGACGGTCCAGTGTATGGCATGTCACAAGAACAATGTCTTCAAAGGTCTTGCTACTACCTGCAATGCATGTCATGCGGCGGACTTCACGGCAACGAAGAATCCGCCTCATCAGGCTGCCGGGTTCGGGACGGATTGCGCGCAGTGTCATACGACGACATCCTCGGCGTGGGTGTCGAAGTTTGACCACGCCACGACCGGGTTCAACCTGGCAGGCTCCCATGCGGCGGTGCCGTGCGTCGACTGCCACAAGAACAATGTGTACAAGGGGCTACCGTCGGACTGCTACTCGTGCCATAGCGCCGAGTATACGGCCACGACGAATCCTCCGCATCGGACATCCGGGTTGAGCACGGATTGTAATCTGTGCCATTCGGGCTCGGCGACCACCTGGGGCGGGAAATTCGATCACTCTGCCACGCTGTTCCCGTTGACCGGTGCGCATGTCACGGTACAGTGCATGACCTGCCACAAGAACAATGTCTTCAAGGGGCTGCCGGCGCGAACTGCTATTCGTGTCATGCCGCCGACTATGCCGCAACGACGACCCCGCCGCACCAGGTCTCGGGCCTGGGGACGGACTGCATCCAGTGCCATTCGGCGTCCTCGACGACATGGGGCGGGAAATTCGATCACGCAAGTACCGGCTTCCCGTTGAACGGTTCCCATGCTGCGGTGCCGTGCCTCCAGTGCCACAAGAACAATGTTTTCAAGGGGCTGCCGGCCGATTGCTACTCGTGCCACGCAACGGATTTCAATGGAACCAAGAATCCGCCACATCAGGCATCGGGGTTCGCGACCGATTGCGTGACGTGCCACGGCACGGGTGCGGCCAACTGGGCCGGAAGTTTCAATCACTCGCAGACCGGCTTTGCGTTGAACGGGCGGCATGTGGGCGTGGCCTGCGCCCAGTGCCACGTCAACAATGTCTACAAGGGACTGCCTTCCACCTGCGTGTCGTGTCACCAGCAGGACTACAACGCATCGACAAACCCGAATCACACGACGTCGGGTTTCCCGACGACCTGCGAAACCTGCCACTCGTCATCGGGTTGGACACCTTCGACATTCGACCACGAACCATCCTTCCCGATCTCGGCGACGGCGGTCCACCGGCCGGGACGGTGGACGTCGTGCGCGGATTGTCATACGTCGGCATCCGACATCCGGGTCTTCTCATGCATCGGGTGCCATGAGCATGCACAGAGTTCGATGGATTCCAAGCATCGTGGCAATACAAGGTATAGTTACAGCAGTGCGGCGTGCTATAACTGCCATCCGCGGGGGCGTGAGTGACCGGCATCTGGCGCTTCATAGGCGTATGCGGTATTGTGTGTGTGCTGGGCGGGGTCGGGCACGCACAACGTCAAGCGACGATCGTGAACGTGCGTGCCGCGGTGACGTATGTCTCCGGCGCCGCGGCGTACGTCGGCGCAGGCAGGGAACAACGCCTTGCGGTCGGCGATACGATCACGTTCGAGAAATCGGGCAAGGCGATCGGGCGGGGCGTGGTTGCTGCGGTCTCGGCACGTTCGTCGATGGTTCCCCTGGAAGGTGGCGCGCGTGCTGTGGCGGTCGGCGACAGCGTGACGGCCCGGCTCTGGCGCCGCCCTGAACCCGTCGTGACGCAGGGCCCGAAAGGCCGGGGCGAGTCCGGTGCCGCGCTGTCACCGCCGCTTGTCACCGGGCGCATCGCGCTGCAATATTTCGGCATGCGCTCCGCCGAGGGGTTCACGACCTCGTTGCCGACCCTGATGGCGAACCTGTCGATGCCTGCACTCTTTGGATCCCGGATCTCCTTCTCCCTGCACGGGAGAGTGTCGCGTGAGCTTGCGGATGCCTCACAACTGAATTTCTCACGGACGCGCACGAATGTCCGGATCTATGATGCCGCCTTCCGGCTCGAGCCGGCGGGCAATGGAGCAGGATTCGGCCTCGGCCGCGTGACGCCCCGGTATGCGGCGGGTCTCGGACCTCTCGATGGTGTGGAGGCCTTCGTGCGTTCCGGAAGGTTCACGACCGGCATCCTCGGCGGGTTCCAGCCGGACTATGCCAACTCGGGCATCGATACCTACCGTCAGAAGGCGGCTCTGTTCGTGAACTATGGATGGCCGAGTGCGGGGAATGGTGGTGGGGACGTCACGCTTGCCTACGGTCGCCTGATGTACCGGGGAAAACTGGACCGGGATTTCATGTACCTGCAGAGCAGCATGCGGCTCGGGTCGGCGTTCTTCCTGTATCAGTCCACGGAGATCGACATCGTCGGCCTCGACGGCGCTGCCCGGACGAGCAAACCACGTTTGACGAACACGTTCGTGAATATCTCCGTGTCTCCCACCGACTGGCTTACGCTGGATGGCGGATACGATGCCACACGTATGGTGTACTATCTTGAATCCATGAACGTCCGGTCCGATACCATTATGGACAATACCGTCCGGCAGGGGATCCGCGGCGGAATGATGATCCGCCTGCCGGCGCGCATCCAGATCGGCGGACGGATCAACGTACGCCCACGGATCGCGGATCTCCGGACATCGCGGACGATCATTGGCACATTCAGGATGGGGAATATTCTGCAGACGGGGGCGAGTCTGGGATTGATGGGTGCGACCATCAAGGGGACGTATGCGGATGGTACGAACTTCTCAGGGAACATCGACTATTCGTTCCCGTCGGGATCATCGCTGACCTTGAGTGCGGAGCAGTATGCGTACACGCTGTTCCGATCAAAAGAGAAGCAGACGACAACGACGGCGAGTCTCATGCTGCAGATGATCCTCGGTTCACGGTGGTACCTGTTCGGCGGGTTCGACCAGGTCTGGGAGAATGACCGTCCCCTTCAGAGGATCATTGCCGAGTTGGGGTTCCGACTCTAAGGAGCACCGTGGAATCACTTCTGACCATTGCGATAGCATTCGCGATCATTGCCGTTTCGGTGATCCCGTATTACCGGCGCCAGCGCCGGAAGGAAACGGACGCGAAGAACCGGATGCGCGAGCTGAAGATGACCGGCCTCGATGTTGCGGGCGGGATGCATCCGCGCATCGATGCGCTCCAGTGTATCGGCTGCGGGAATTGTGTCATGGCCTGCCCCGAGGAGAATGTTCTGGGGATCGTCGAAGGAACCGCCGTCCTCCTTCATGGGGCCAAATGTGTCGGCCATGGCCGGTGCGCCGACGCCTGTCCGGTAGGCGGGATCAACCTCGTGTTCGCCCCTCCGGGCCGCAATGCGGAGCTTCCCGTCCTGAATGACCGGATGGAGACCACGCGGCCGGGGATCTTTGTCGCGGGTGAACTGGGCGGCATCGGGCTCATCCGCAATGCGGTCTCCCAGGGCGTGCGGGTCGTCGGGGAGATCGCGGCCGATCCGACCCGGGCAAGCGGCGACATGTATGATGTGGTGGTCGTCGGCGCTGGTCCCGCGGGCCTGACGGCCTCTCTCGCGGCGCAGGAAGCAGGCCTCCGCTATGTCGCGCTGGAACAGGAGACCATCGGCGGGACCATTCTGCACTATCCCCGGCGGAAGATCGTCCTCACATCCCCGTTCGAACTGCCGCTCTGGGGGAAGGTGAAATTCTCCGAGGTCTCCAAAGAGGAACTCCTGTCGCTCTGGGAGCGGATCCTGCAGAAAACGAAGTTGAATGTGCATACGAATGAGAAGGTGCTCGCGGTAGCCGGCGATCCTGGCGGCTACGAAGTGCGAACGCCCGTAGGATCATACCGGACCAGGTACGTCGTGCTGGCGCTCGGGCGACGTGGCACGCCCCGCAAACTCGGCGTGACGGGTGAGGAGCAGGGAAAGGTGATGTATCGCCTTCTGGATGCCAGTTCGTATGAAGGAAGCGACATCCTCGTGGTGGGCGGGGGAGACAGCGCCGTGGAAGCCGCGGTGGGGTTGTCCCTCCGGGCAAGGAACCGTGTCACGCTGTCCTATCGTCGCGAGGCCTTTTCACGCATCAAAGACCGGAACAAGAAAGCGATCGATGAGGCCGTCAGCCGCAGCCTGGTCCGTCTGGTGTGGAACTCCGGTGTGCGCGAGATCCTGCCGGAGCAGGTCCGCCTCGAGATAGCCGGAAGTGAGGAGACAGTACGGAACGACTACGTGTTCATCTTTGCCGGTGGTGAGCTGCCGTTCGCATTCCTGAAAGAGATCGGCGTCGGGTTCCAGATGCAGGACGCGTGATGCATGCAGGCAGCAGAGAGCTGAATTCAGATATCTGATCGGGAAGCCCATCATCTCAGCAGCGTCATGCTTCTGAAGACGGCCCATGGATCTGCAGCCATTCCGCACCAGTACATCCCGCAGGGCAGTCCCTCCGCATCGTTGAATCTCAGCGGCATTCTCAATACATTCCATGATCCGTCCCACGATCATGGTCCCTCATGCGTGCACATGTCATTTCCATTTCCGTTGCACTAACGCTTGTCCTGGCGATCGTTGCGCTCGTTGTGTTCGATCGCGTGAGTGTCGGTGGGGACGAAACGGATGGCATTGTCCGCGTCTACTATGCCGATAACATCTCGCCGGCGCACCAGAGCGTCATCGACCGGTTCAATGCGCTGCATCAAGGCCGTGTCGAAGTGGTTCCTGTCAACCTGCCGTTCGAGAAGTTCAGCACCAATGAACGGAAGGAATTGTTGGCCCGCTCGCTGAGGAATAAGAGTGACCGGCTGGACATCTTCACCGTGGACCACATCTGGGTGGCTCGATTCTCGCGTTGGTGCGAGCCTCTGGACAGTCTCATCTCTGCGGATGACCGTTCGGCCGTTCTTCCCCAGGCACAGGAATCATGTTTCTTTGATGGCCGTTTGATGGCCATTCCGATGTACATCGACATCGGACTGCTGTACTATCGGGCGGACCTCATGCGTCGGCTACGGCCCGACCCCGCGTTCGAGGCCAGGCTGCGCGCGTCGCTCACCTGGGACGAATTCCGGGCGGTTGGCCGCGATGCGAGAGCAAGGGGTTGGCCGTTCTACTTCTTCCAGGCGAACGATTATGAAGGGTTGACATGCAACTTCTTTGAATTGATCGCCGGTCAGGACGACCGGTTCTTCACGCGCCGGCCCATCGATTTTGAACGTCCCGAGCCACGCCGGGCGTTGGGAATGCTTGTGGATTTTGCTGCCGTGGACGGCATCAGCCCCCGGGAGGTCTGCGAGTTCGACGAGATCCAGAGCTACACGCACATGCTGGAACGCAACGGCGTTGCGGTGCGCGGATGGCCGAACTTCCTGGAAAAATATCGCCGCTGGTACGCGGACACGCTGAAGCTGGACCTTGTGCAGCGCGCTCCGTTGCCACATTTCACAGGGCGCCGGCCGGTGAGTGTGTTCGGAGGATGGAACTTCATGGTCTCGCGCTTCAGCGCACGCAAAAAGGAGGCGGTGGAGCTGGCACGCTTTTTTCAGCGCGTGGACATGCAGAAGATCCTGTTCGAAGTGGGCGGCTACATCCCGACGAATATGGAGGTGTATACCGATCCCGCCTACATGCAGCGTCATCCGATCCTGCAGTACTATGCCGGGTTGATCGGCAACGGGTTCCACCGTCCGGCACTTATGGAATACACCAAGTTGTCGGACATCGTGTCACGTGCTGCCAATCGCGCGGTGAAGGGTGAGATCAGCATTGACAGCGCTCTCCACGACATGAATACACAGATCCGCGCCGCGGGCGCGATGCAGTGAGAAGGGCCGGGTCATGAGCAGCGAAACGATGCGGGCGGGCATGGCGGGTCATCTGCGAGCCTACCAGTTCGATCTGAAACACGTGACTGTGCTGTTCATTGTCCTTCTGATCTTCCAACTGGTTGTCTCTATCCTCCATAAGACCTCGGTGGCAAAGTTTCTCGGGCACACCCAGGAATGGTACCAGCAGGATTCCGCCGAACGCCTTGCGAACCTCACCGCAACATCGCTGGAGCTGCAACTCGAGGGGTATGGTGGCGAAGCAGATCCGGGGTCGCGAGAGGGCCGCCGGATCATCCAGGGCTTGAATATCATCCTCAGCCAGCAACTCCTCAATCAGAACGTCCGCGAGGTCTGCGTCATTGTTCCGGTCCAGGGCAGCCTTGCCGCGATCGATGACGGTCATACCCTCTACGAGTATATGTTCCTCGGCAGGCGGGAACTGCCCTCGACCGCGATCGATCACCATGCTGCCATCGCGCTCTACCGGGAGCACGAGCAGGAGTTCAGGAGCAGTGAGCAGATCCGGGCGATCGTCGAAGGGAAGCAGACCTTTCATGTCTATGTGCCATTCGTTGTGCGCGGAGAGTTCACCGGCGCTGTGTACATGAAGAACACTCCCGACTTCAGCTTCCTGTCCCGCGAGATCATCACCAATTACGACGAGATCGCCCTGACATTCTCCGCCCTTATCCTCTTCGGGTTGCTGGCCATGTTCTACGTCTCCTCGTACACGCTCCGCCAGCGCAACGAAGCCCAGGCCCAGCTCTTTCAAAAGGAGAAGGAGCATCTCGCCGAGCAGATCCATCACGAGAAAGAGCTGCTGTTCACCAAGCGCATCTACCACACGCACCACAAGGCGGAAAAGATCATGGGGTTCATCAAAGAGGACCTCCGGAACCTGACCGCCGGGACGATGGAGGGAGTGAAGTACCGGGTGACGCGCTATTCGAACTTCGTGGCGCGCGTGATCTACGACATGAAGTGGTTCGATCCACCCCTGCAGACCATCCGGAGCCCGATCTTCCACACGGACGTGAATGAAGTCATTCGTTTCCTTGTGCAGAACGTCTTCCTGCGGATCGCGCACAGCAGGGATCGGGTGAAATTCGACTTTGTTCTGGACCCCGCGTTGCCTCCGGTGCATATCAATGAATATGTGGTGTGGGAGGTGATAGAACCTATCATCCAGAATTCCATCGAGCATGCGGATGCCGCGTCGATCGTCGTCACCATCAGCACGTCCTTTGATGCCGCGAGCGGTACAGGGACGATCCGGATCGCCGATGACGGCAGGGGGATCGAACCCTGGTTGCTGGAACGCGACGACCAGGGGGTCCCCAGGATCTTCCGGGAGCAGAGCAGCACCAAAGGGACCGGCGAATCGGAGCACGCGGGGTATGGCTGCTATCTCGCCTATGAGATCGCCCGCCAGCGCTGCGGATGGTCGCTCGAAGCCGGGAATCTGGCCGGCGGCGGATGCGCGTTCACCTTCACCTTCACGGCATGACAGCAGAGCAGGAGACCACGAGTGACTACCCCGACACGCATCCGCACATTGCTCATCGAGGACGAAGAGTACGACGTCCGGAGGGTGCACAATACGCTCAGGCCGTATGCCCACCTGATCCAATGCGACGACCTGGTGTCGGATGGCTACACGGCGCTGGAGCTGCTCCGCGCGCATCCGGGCGCGTTCGATGTTGTGATCATGGATTTCCAGATCGCGGGTGGACTCATGGGGGAGCGTCTCATCACCGCGATCAAGACGAACGATCCGTCGGTGCAGGTGATCGTGGTGACCAAGATGACCGTGAACGTGGCCGATGTGGAGTTCGCGAACCGGCTCATGACCGCCGGGGCATTCTGGTACTGCACCAAATACCCGGGCGATATCGAGGCGCACATCTATCAACCCACCGACTTTGTGCTGAGCATCCTGAATGCGGCGAATAAGTGCCGCCTCGAACGCCAGCAGCAAATAAGCAACCGCAAACTGATGCGCAACGTCGAGGCGATCCTGGGGCAGAAGACCATGATCGGCACCTCCACGATGCTCCGGACCCTTGTCGAGGAGGTGGACCGGTGTGCGCGGAGCGATGCGAGCGTGCTCATCACCGGCTCGTCGGGCACAGGCAAGGAGCTGGTGGCGACGAACATCCATTATCGCAGCCGGCGGAAGCTCGAGAATTTCGTGGCGGTGAACTGCGGCAGCATTCCCCATGAACTGGTGGAAAGCGAGTTGTTCGGATATGTCAAGGGCGCGTTCACCGGTGCCAACACCACAAAAGCGGGGTTGTTCGAAACGGCGAGTGGGGGATCGCTCTTCCTCGATGAAGTGAGCGAACTGCCGCTTGCAGCCCAGGTCAAGCTCCTGCGCGTACTGCAGGAGGGAGAGATCGAGAAGATCGGACGCACGGGCCGCGTAGCGGTCGATGTGCGGATCATCGCCGCCTCCAACAAAGACCTGCGCATCGAGGTGGAAGAGAGGCGGTTCCGCGAGGATCTCTTCTTCCGGTTGAACGTGCTGCCGGTCTACGTCCCTTCGCTTCGTGAACGTCCGGAGGACACTGTCGCCTTGCTCCACCACTTCCTGCAGTCGTACGCGGTGGATATGGGGCGTCAAGTCCCCGGGCTGAGCGCGGAAGGGCTTCGCCTGCTCCAGGCATACACCTGGCCCGGCAACGTCCGGGAACTGATGAATGTGATCCAGCGGCTGTTGCTCCGCGTGGAGAACGTGATCACGGAGTACGACGTGCGTGAGGCCCTCGGCCCCCACGGGCAGGTGTCGCACACGAGCGACGGGCTGCTCATCGATTTCGGCGGGACAGGTGACCTTCCGTCGCTCCGCGAGATGGAGCGCGTATTCCGTGAGCGGTACCTGCTGTTCGTCCGTCAGCAGTCGCAATCCGACGCCGAGGCAGCCAAGCGCCTTGGCCTCGCCCCCCCCAACTATCATCGCATGTGCAAGGAACTGGGCATCAAATGACCACCCGCAACCGTCAGAACCTTTTCCGTGGCATCCTCATTGTTACCCCTCTGTTGCTGATCGGGCTTGCCGAAATCATCTTCCGTGTGGCGGGGATCTGGGCGCCGGAACCGGTGATCGTTGAAGTGCCGGGTACGTCCGGGCAGACCATCGAATTCAACATCCATGCGGGCCGCCGCTACTTTTCGGACCGCCAGACAGCCGTCCCGATGCTCGCGCCTGAGGTCTTCCCGAAGTCCAAGACCTCCACCACATTCCGCATCCTCTGCCTCGGTGAGTCGTCGACTGCCGGGTTCCCGTACGATTGCCAGGTCCCATTCCCGTGGCAACTGGGGCGCATTCTCACGGAAGCATATCCCGACAGAAAGATCGAAGTACTCAATGCCGGGATGTCAGCGATCAGCAGCTATGTGATCGTGGACATGCTCCCGGAGTTGCTTGAAGCCGGGCCGGATCTCGTGCTCGTCTATGCCGGCCACGATGAGTTCTACGGCGCGTATGGAAGTGCATCAGCGCTCTCCCGCGGGAATAACGACCTGCTCGTCAGGGCGTCGCTTGCGGTCCAGAAAACTCATGTCGGGCAAATGATCCGCCGCACCATCGACGCGCTCCGGCCGGAGCCGCCCGACAGTACCCCGGCCGATGCCCTGATGCAGCGCGTCGTCGGGGATCAGAATATCGCCCTTGGTTCGCCACAGTACCTTGCTACAATGGAGGCCTTTCGGAAGAACCTGGGCAGGATCGCCGATGCATGTGCGGCGCGCAAGGTCCCGGTCCTGTTCTCTACAGTGGTCAGCAATGATCGTGACCTTCCTCCCTTTGCAGGCACCGGAGGTGACTCCCCGGCGCGCGTTCGCGAGCTGCTGCAGGCGGGCGATAAAGCGTTGAAGAGCGGCGATGCCACGCGCGCTGCGCGGGGATACGCTGATGTGCTGGCGATCGATCCCACCAATGCCGATGCGCTGTACGGCTCAGCACGCCTTCTCTTTGCGGCCGGCGACAGCAATGGAGCACGGAAGAGGTTTCTGGATGCGCGCGATCACGACCAGATGCGCTTCCGGGCGTCCACCGGGGCGAATGAGATCATCGCTGCGGTGGCGAAAGAGAAAGGGGCGTGGCTGGTGGATCTCGAGGACATCCTCTCCGCGCGTTCGCCGGCCCGTACCATCGGGCGTGAGTGGATCTGTGACCACCTCCATCCGGATGCCCGCGGGTATTATATGCTCGCTGTGGCGTTCTCTGTGGGCATCCAGCGTATGCACCTGCTCCCTGCACCGGCACCGGGATTCAGGTTGCGTCAGGACCCGTACGGGGTGACGCCCCTTGATCGTGCGATCGGGCTCGCGAAGGTCAGCCCGACCATGCGCCGTTGGCCGTTCACACCGGAGACGGTCACACCCGATACAGCACTGGCACATGAGGACAGCGCGTGTGCCCGTATCGCCATGGAGTACGTGCGCACTCATGGCGTGTGGTCGCGCGCGCATGCAGACATGGCACTGTCATGGATGCACCGGAAGCATTGGGAGGCGGCACGCCGCGAATGTGAAGCCATCGCGCTGTTCGTGCCGGCCGATCCCTGGCCGTATCGGATGATGGCGGAGACATACCGTCAGCAGACGCGGTGGGACCTCTGTGCGGAGGCTCTGGAACAGGCGGCCCACCGTTCACGGCAGCAGGGGATGTTGCTCTACGAACTCGGGCTGGCCCGCATGCAGAGTGGCGATACGCGTGGTGCCATCGACGCCCTGACAACGGCGGTACAGGCCCCGGAGTTCTCACGCGATGAGCGGGCGAATGCGCGGTACCATCTCGCCGGCTTGCTCGCCGATGATGGCCGGCCGGACGAAGCCAAACGGGTCCTGCGATCACTCCTCACGGACCTGCCATCGTTCGAGCCAGCGCGCATTCTTCTTGCACGATTGGAAGGGATACAACAATGAGAACCCGCCTGCTCGCAGGTGCCCTCTTTCTTACCGTTGTCATGGCCTGGCAGGAATGTGCCGCCCAGAAGCCCTATCGAGGGGCCGAGTACAGGACCATTGCGACCATGACCTACGGCCGGTTCGAAGTGCGGATGCGCACCGCCGGTGTCTCCGGCATGCTCTCCTCCTTCTTCACCTACTACGATCCTGCATCGCCATGGAATGAGATCGACATCGAGAATATGGGGCGCTACACGAACGAAGTACAGTACAATACCATCGTCCCAACGCAGGCAGACAACCACGTGGAGCGGCAGATGGTGCAGTTCGATCCCCATGCCGGTTTCCATACGTATACGATCGATTGGACACCTGCGTACGTTGCGTGGCGCATCGACGGAGATGAGGTATGCCGGCAGACCGGCACACACATCGGCCTTCTGACCAAAGCGCAAAAGCTCATGATGAATATCTGGCAGCCGAACTATGTTGACTGGGCCGGCCCATTCTCCGCGGCACAGCTGCCGGTGTATGCATACTACGACTGGGTGAAGTACTACAGGTATACGCCTGGCAGCAATGATGATTTTACGCTGGAGTGGACCGATGACTTCACGTCCTTCGATGGGGGGCGCTGGCAGAAGGCCACCCACACCTGGGACGGGAACAACGCACAATTCGTTGCCGAGAACGCCGTGCTCAGGGATGGGCACCTGATCCTGTGCCTCACCAGCAACATCGCCAGCGGGTTCCGTGGCACCATCCCGACGGGCGATGCGCAGGCTCCGTTCCCGGTCGGGGCATGGGGATACGACTCGACGATCGTCGTCCGGTTCTCGGAGCCCGTGGACCCGGTGACCGCGCAAACAGCATCCAACTATTTCGGCGGTTCCGCTCTCACATTCAAGAGTGCTGCGCTCCGGGCCGACGGCAGGACGGTGGATGTCGCCGTGTCCGGCATGGACCTGGCCTCCCCGTTCATGCTCTTCACACAGAACATCAAGGACCTCGCCACGCCCGCGAATGCCATGCCGGTAAACTCATTCCGGGTCGTCATGCCACGCACGCTCCCGATCCGGATCGATGTCGGCGGTGATGGTGCCGGTGCATATCTTCCGGATTCCTCATGGACCGCGGTGAAGCTTTACGGATCGGTTGGCGGAGTGCGTATCGCCATTCCGTCCGGCACAGCTATCGACAATGCGATGGAACCCGGGATGACGAGGTCCACGCTCAGAGGGATCTCGGGATATCACGTGCGTGTACCGAATGGACGGTACAGGGTGACAATGTTCTTTGTCGAAGATAGGTATGGCGAGGCTGGCAAACGCGTCTTCCGCGGCTTCGCCGAAGGACGGTTGGCATTCTCTGATCTTGACCTTTTCAAGAGTGCGGGTGTCAGGGACCAGCAGGTGGCCGTTGAGGCTGCCGGCGTGGTGCTGACGGATAACATGCTCGATCTGACGTTCACGGCATCGGTGGACTCGACAACGCTCTCAGGGCTTCTGATCGAGAGGGAGGGCGGGTCTCTCATCATGAAATAGTATCCCCTCTGATAACCGTCGTGTTATCAGTTTGATAATGAAGGGTGCCGTGTCCCCTGGGAAGCACCCTTTGCCGACTATTTTCTGCAGTTTCAAATATGGCACAGTCCGTGCAAGTATATCCGTGCACGGCACAGGCACACCCCTCTCTCCGGATGCCTCTCCGTCTTCCCGTCTCACGTGATCAAGCATTGCGTCAGGATCCTTCTGCATGAAGCGATGTCGCCGTTTGCTTCTTGCGACGGTTCTCATTGTCGGGTTCGTTCCGCCTTCGGCTGCACAGGTCGCGCGCATTCCGGCGACGCTGGCGCCTGTCGCGTTCGACGGTGCCACAAGTTTCACAGGTAACATCCACGACGTCTATCCGGACTTCCCGGCGCGCTTCAGTGGTGTGCGGGCTGAAGCGATCTCGAAAAGCACCGGCGGAATTGTCGATGTCACGATCAGTGTGTGGAACAGTTCCGGCGTTGCCTGGAATGTCCGGATCGTCGTGGAGGCCTGTGAATCATCCCGATCTTTCCGAAGCCCGTCTATGAATGCAAATGGAAGACGAGAGCCGAGGCCGTGGCGATCGACACATGCGTGAAGTTCGGCAGGCCGTTCGACGGTTGCCCCTCGATTCGCGGCGGGTGCAGGTTCATCGGCCGCACTGAGTCGGAAGAGTCCCTCTCGGTCGGCGTGGGACAGCAGACCGTTGGCCCGATCGCCCCTTCGGCCGGCCACTGCTGCGCGAGTTTTGGATGCTTGAATACCACCTGGAAGATCTGCATTTTGAGGGGGTTCTGATCAAATCCTCCCTCCGGACCATCATATGGGGTGATGGCACGGAGCGGAACACATCACCACTGACGGATCATCAACGAACGTGAAACTTTTCCGGCCTTTCATTCTCTTCGTGGCAGGACTTCTGGTCCTGCACACTGCGGTTGCGCAGAAGCGCACTCCTGTTCGCCCCGGTGCGGTCCGGGGTGTGGAATATGCGATCGATTCCATTCTCGCCGGACTCACCCTGCAGGAGAAGATCGGCCAGCTGGTGCAGTATAGTGGCGGCTGGAGCACAGGACCCAAGGGTGAGCAGATCATCAACCAGGAACAGCGCTCTCTCATCAGGTCCGGCGGCACCGGATCCCTCCTGAATGTCACAGGGGCAGCAGCTACACGGGAACTGCAGCGCATTGCTGTCGAAGAATCGCGTGCCCGCATCCCGTTGATCTTCGGGCTCGATGTGATCCACGGATTCAAGACGACCTTCCCGATCCCGCTCGCCGAGGCGGCGTCATGGGACCCGGCGGCTGTGGAGTTGTCGGCCCGCATCAGCGCTACCGAAGCGGCATCGGCAGGCATCCATTGGACCTTCGCGCCGATGGTCGATATCGCGCGCGATCCGCGGTGGGGACGGATCGCCGAAGGGTCGGGAGAAGATACCTATCTCGGCTCGGTCATGGCCGCCGCGCGCGTCAGGGGGTTTCAAGGTACGCGGCTCGATGACCCCATGTCACTTGTCGCCTGCGTGAAGCATTATGCGGCCTATGGCGCCGCGGAAGGCGGGCGCGACTACAATACGGTGGATATGTCCGAACAGACCCTCCGCGATGTCTACCTTCCGCCGTTCAAGGCGGCATTGGATGCCGGTGCGGGGACCTTCATGGCTTCGTTCAACGAGATCAACGGTGTTGCCAGCTCGGGGAGCCGCTTCCTCATGACGAAGGTCCTTCGCGAGGAATGGAAGTTTGACGGCTTCGTGGTGAGCGATTGGGGCTCGATCGGGGAACTCATCCCGCACGGCTTCGCGGCCGATCCGGGGCAGGCGGCTGAGCGCGCCATCAATGCGGGCGTCGATATGGACATGGAGGCGCGCGCCTACCGCGACAGCCTCGCTTCACTCGTGAAGCAGAAGCGCGTGTCTGTTGCCACGATCGATGAATCGGTCCGCCGCGTCCTCCGTATCAAGTTCCGCCTCGGGCTGTTTTCGGACCCGTACCGCGGAACCTCGGTGGAACGGGAGAACGGGATGCTGCGCCATCCGTCACATATTGCGGCCGCGCGGACCATTGCCCGGAGTTCGATCGTCCTGTTGAAGAACGAGAACAGCCTCCTCCCGTTGTCGCTGAAGGCAGGCGCGATCGCGGTGATCGGACCGCTTGCACAGAACAAGCGTGACCCCGTCGGTACATGGCCCGGTCCCACGGACACGAATAATGTCGTGACGGTACTGGAGGGTATTCAGGAGGCGGCTGCGGGTTCTCTGATCATGTATGCCCGTGGATGTGGCATCGATGATGCCGATACCACGGGATTCGCGGCAGCCGTGAACGTCGCACGCAAAGCGGATGTGGTGGTGATGGTGATGGGTGAGTCCAATGAGATGAGCGGCGAAGCATGCTGCCGCTCTTTCATTGGGCTCCCCGGTAACCAGCTTGACCTGGTGAAAGCGGTGCAGGCGACCGGGACGCCGATCGTGCTGGTACTCATGAATGGCCGCCCGCTCGCCATCAGCTGGGAGGCGGCCAATCTCCCCGCGATCGTGGAATCCTGGCACCTCGGACACGAGACAGGTCATGCCATCGCCGATGTGCTCTTCGGTACCTATGCCCCCACGGGACGCCTCCCGGTAACCTTCCCACGCGTCACCGGCCAGGTTCCCCTCTACTATAACCATAAGAATACCGGACGGCCATTCAACGACACGTCCCACTATACATCCCGGTACCTTGACATTCCGTCGACTCCATTGTATCCTTTCGGGTACGGTTTGACCTACACCACGTTCGGATATTCCGATCTGGTGATCGACGCTGCGACACTCCATCCGGCGGATTCGTTGCGTGTGCGTGTGACCGTCAGGAATACCGGCACGCGTGATGGTGATGAGGTGGTCCAGGTATACGTCCGTGATGATGTGGGCACTCTGACCCGCCCGGTCCGCGAATTGAAGGCGTTCAAACGTGTCCACCTCGCTGCAGGTGCATCCGCTACGGTGGCCCTGGCGATCCCGGTGTCGGATCTCGCGTACACAGGCGCGGATATGAAGAGGCGTGTCGAACCCGGCACCTTCACGGTGTTCGTTGGCTCGAACGCCGCTGCAGACCTTGCCGCACATTGTGAAGTGGTGGCGAAATGAAGATGTCAGGTCGCAGCATCCTCCGGTGATATCCGGACGGCTGCGCGCGGTCAATCCTCGTCGCGGGACTCGCGTTCGATCAATCGCGTGATCGCCTTCTCCCATTTGATGCGCAGCGGGTGCGTGGGAGGAATACATGCGGCGGCTTCATTTCCCACGGTCTTCGTGCGTATCAACGGCGTGAGCAGGACGTCATAGAGCGCACCCCGCCTCACCAGCTTCAGCACGATTCGGCCTTCGGGTGCGGCATTCCCTTCGGATGTATCCGCCGCGGACAACTCATTCCTCTTCAGGGTTCTCCAACCCGATTCCAATGTGAACCCTGCCGGGTCCACATGTTCTACCTGATACCCGTCGACAGTGATCGCCAGACTGAGGGTCCGGAAGGCCTCTTCTACAGAGGGAGCCTGCGCACGGTATTTGATACCCTGGAATGGGGCCGCGCAACCCGCGACCGAGCCCAAAAGCCCGATGAAAAGGCCAAATATGGTCATATTGCGTGAGTGTGCTTTCACCTTATTGTCCTCTTTTCCCCAACCTATGAATCCTTCCTTGCAGAAGCAATACGGCTTTGCACCCGTTGCAGCGTCACGGTGTTCGGATCCACTTCCTGAGGCGCCCAGCAAGGTCGGGGGTGTCGCTCGCGCCTCCTTGCCCCGGGCTCATTGGAGGTGGAGGATGCTAACAATTTGGTAACACTGAGGTAACATTCAGATAACAGTCGTTTCCTACTTTTGTGCATAATTTACTGTTCTACATACCGGGGCGGAGTGCCCCTTGCACAAAGGACCATGCGGATGAACCATCGGGTGATGATCGGGCTCTGCTCACTCGTTCTTGCGGTTTCCACGCTTCCGGCGTTTGCCCAGGAAACCTCCAAAAATGAGGATGTGGAAGAGGTGCGGGTGGCGCTGGAGAACATGTCGGAGACGTTCACGGAGTACAAAGGATACATTGACGCGCTCCGGAAGATCAAGATCACAGGATACATGCAGACCCAGTTCCGCACCACGGACATGATCAATGCGCCGTGGACCGTTGGCAATTTCTCCGGTGGGGCATTCCCGGCGAACGCCAAGAACCTGTTCCAGGTGCGCCGCGGAAGATTGAAGTTCACCTACGACAACGTGCTGACGCAATTCGTCATCCAGGCAGACTTCATCAATACCGGGGTCACCCTGAAGGACGCCTACATCTCCGTGACCGAGCCCTGGATCCGGAGTTTCGGTGTCCAGGCGGGTGTCTTCGACAGGCCCTTTGGATACGAGATCTCGCTCTCGTCGAGCAACCGGGAGACCCCTGAACGGTCGCGCCTGTTCCAGACCCTCTTCCCCGGAGAACGCGATCTCGGCGCTAAGGTCTTCTACGCTCCGCAGATCGGTCCGCTGACCGGATTCCGTGCCGAGGTCGGGCTCTTCAACGGGGTCGGGCCCAATGCGAATGAGGTCGACAACTTCAAGGATCTCGTCGGACATCTCAGCTATCAGATCCCCTTCGAAGAGCAGAACGCCGAGCTTGACCTCGGGCTCTCGGGGTATTTCGGGAATGTGCGGTCTGCCTCGAAATTCGTGTACGGCATCGCCGATGCCGCCAATGGGGCAAAGCGGTTCGTGGTGGACAGCACGGCGTCCAATCTCAGCAGCGGGGTTGCCCGCACGTATATCGGCGCTGATGCACAATTGTATCTGAACGTGTTCGCGTTCGGGGGAACGATCCTGCGCGGGGAGGTCGTGATGGGGAAACAGCCCGGGACCCTTTCCAGCAATGCCAGCCTGCAGGCCGCGATCTCCGGGGATGTTGCGAAGCGCTCCTTCACAGGATACTATGTCTACCTCGTCCAGAACTTTGGTTCTCAGGACCAGATCGTCGTAAAATACGATGCCCTGAATCCGAACACGGAGGTCAGCACCACGGACTTCCGTACCGGAACGAATCTGACGGTCGCGGACATTCCGTTCCGGACCCTCGGCCTTGGCTATATCCACTATCTTGATGACAACGTCAAGGTGGTGCTCTACTACGAGTTCATTGCGAACGCACACCTCGACGCGGCTTCGCTCGCCACATCATCGTCGCTCTTTCCGTATACGAACGATGTACGCGACAATGTCCTCACGGTTCGCATGCAATACAAATTCTGACGATACCACTTCCATCAAAGGGATGCATATGAAGAAGACGATCTTCGGGCTCGCAGTGGCTCTGGCTCTGAGTGCCGCCGCCACTCCGGCTCAAGAGGTGATCACGGTCAAGGGTTCCGATACCATGGTGATCCTCGCCCAGCGCTGGGCGGAACGCTACATGAGCAAGCATAGCCATGTCACGATCCAGGTGACCGGCGGTGGTTCCGGCACAGGGATCTCGGCCCTGATCAACGGGACCACGGATATCTGCAATGCCTCGCGGCCGATGAAGCCCAGCGAACGCGACAAGCTGAAGGTCCGGTTCGGATCTCTCGGTGTGGAGATCAAGGCGGCGAAGGACGGACTCTCCGTCTACGTGAACGAATCGAACCCGATCGCCGAGCTGAGCATTTCCCAGCTCAAGGCCATCTACACGGGGCAGATCACGAACTGGAAAGCGGTGGGTGGGAGGGACGAGCGGATCATCGTGTATGGCCGCGAGAACAACTCCGGGACGTACGTGTACTTCAAGGACAATGTGCTTGATGGGGATGACTACGCTCCGGCGATGCAGAGCATGCCCGGGACGGCCGCCGTCGTGAACGCGGTGGCGAAGGACCGCAATGGGATCGGCTACGGTGGCGCGGCCTACGGAAAAGGGATCCGCGAGATCCGGGTCCGGAAGGATGAGAGTGGTCCCGGGTATGCGCCAACGGCCGAGAATATCAAGTCCGGCATCTATCCGATCACTCGGTTCCTCTATATGTATGTGAAGAACCGGCCCACGGGGGCGATGAAGGAGTACATCGACTGGATCCTGAGCGACGAAGGACAGTCCGTGGTGAACGATGTCGGCTATTTCCCCATCCGCTAGGAAACATCGTGACTCTCCCGGCTCAGCCCTCAGGATCGGCAATGAACGAAGCAGCACACCACAGGACTCTGACACGAACGGATCTGCGCAAGCGGATCCGCCCGTCGGAGTTCATCGCAGAGAAGTCCATCACGGCGGTGGCGTTGCTGTCCCTCGCATCGATCATCATGATCTTCATCTTCGCGTTCCGCGAGGCCGCCCCGATCTTCTTCCAGAAGCAAGCAGTGCCGTCGGCTGCCGCGCAGGCCCCGATGGAGGAACAGGAAACATACGGTGAGGAGATGGTTGCACAGATTCCGGGGGACGCCGTAGGGGGAAAGGGGGGAGTCGAGACGGGCAGCGGCGAGGGCGAGAACGTGACCATGGAGAACCTCCTGGGCACCATGTGGCAGCCGGTGTCTTCCGTCCCCAAATTCGGACTCTTGCCGCTCGTCGTCGGGTCATTCAAGGTCACGCTTCTGGCGATCCTGCTCGCCGCCCCCATCGGTATTCTGGCGGCGCTCTTCACGTCGTCGTTCGCCCCGCGCTGGTCGAAGGAGATCCTGAAGCCGGCGATCGAGATCCTGGCCGGCTTCCCCTCGGTGGTGATCGGGTTCTTCGGACTCGTCACGATGGCGACCTTCCTGCAGAGTACCTTCGGCTATACTTACCGGCTGAACGCCTTCGTGGGCGGGGTGGCAATGTCGCTGGCTGTCATCCCCATCATTTATACGGTCACCGAGGACGCATTGAACGCGGTCCCGAAGTACCTCACCGAGGCGAGCCTGGCTCTTGGCGCGACGAAATGGGAGACGGCATTGTTCGTGACGCTCCCCGCGGCGACGCCGGGGGTGTTCGCGGCGGTGGTCCTGGGCTTCGGACGCGCATTCGGAGAGACGATGATCGTGCTCATGGTCACCGGCAACGCAGCCCTTCTCACCCCGGGAGTGTTCGAGCCCGTCCGCACCATGTCGGCCACGATCGGTTCGGAGATGGCCGAGGTGGTGTTCGGCGAGACGCATTACACCGTGCTCTTCCTGATCGGCGCGATCCTCTTCGTCTTCACCTTCTCCCTCAACGCCTTCGCGGAGATCTTCGTCCGCCAGCGATTGTTGCGCAGATTCAGGGGGGCATGAGATGCGCGCCAGCAGAAAGATCATGGGTGCGGGGATCGTCACCGTCAGTGCCGTTGCGGCCCTGGGCATTGTGGCGGTCGTGGTGGTGGTCATGGGTACCATCATCATCGGCGGCTGGAGCACGATGTCCTGGGAATTCCTGACGGCGGCACCATCGGAAGGAATGACGGAGGGCGGGATCTTCCCGGCGATCGTCGGGACGATGCTCCTGGTGCTCATGATGTCCATTGCGGGCGTCCCGGTCGGCACGATCACGGCGATCTATCTGTGCGAGTATGCCGGCACACGTTCACTCCTTGTCCGCGGGATCCGGTTCGCCGTCAATATGCTGGCAGGTGTTCCGGCGATCGTGTTCGGCTTGTTCGGCCTGGGGTTCTTCATCCAGTTCGTCGGCGGGGGATGGATGCGATGCTGACGGGAGGACGCAGCTCCGGTGGGCCCAGCCGAACATCCTCTGGGCAAGCCTGACGATGGCCCTGCTGACCCTCCCGGTGGTGATCATCTCCGTGGAGGAGGCGATCAAGACCGTGCCACAGGATCTCCGCGCTGCGAGTCTTGCGCTCGGCGCAACGAAATGGCAGACGATCCGGCGTGTGGTGATCCCGAATTCGTTGACCGGCATCATGACCGGGGGGATCCTCGCGGTAAGCCGGGGGGCGGGGGAGGTCGCTCCCATTCTCTTCACAGGTGCGGCGTACTTCCTGCCTCATCTTCCGGGAAGTGTCTCCGACCAGTTCATGGAGCTGGGGTACCACATTTATATCATGTCCACGCAATCCACGAACGTTGACGCAACCCGCGGGATCCAGTACGCCACGACGCTGGTGCTGCTGCTCCTGACGTTCATCCTGAATTTCTCAGCAATCTTCCTGCGGTCCCGCGTGCGGGCCCGACAACAACGCGCATGAACTCCGACACCACACCGCTGCAGCCCAAGATCAGTGCGTCATCCGTCAGCGTCCTGTATGGACAGAAGGCAGCGCTCAGGAACATCTCGATCGATATTCCCGCGCACCAGGTGACCGCCTTCATCGGCCCGTCGGGGTGCGGGAAGTCCACATTCCTCCGGACATTCAACAGGATGAATGACCTCATCGACGATGCCAGCATCGAAGGGAGCGTCTCCATTGACGGCGTGGATATCTACGACCGGGGGATCGATGTGGTGGAGCTCCGGAAGCGTGTCGGCATGATCTTTCAGCGTTCGAACCCGTTCCCGAAGTCGATCTACGACAATATCGCGTACGGTCCGCGCATCAATGGCATCCGCGACCGCGCGAGACTGGATGGGATCGTTGAAACGGCACTGCGGCGCTCTGCCATCTGGGATGAAGTGAAGGACGACCTGCAGAAGAGCGCTCTGGCGCTGTCAGGCGGGCAGCAGCAGCGCCTGTGCATCGCGCGCGCCCTTGCCGTCGACCCGGCAGTGCTGCTCATGGATGAGCCTGCCAGCGCACTCGATCCCATCGCGACCGCGAAGATCGAAGAGTTGATCTATGAACTCAAAGAGCGCTACACGATCGTCATTGTGACACACAATATGCAGCAGGCGGCGCGGGTGAGCGACCGCACGGCCTTTTTCTACCTCGGCGAACTCGTGGAATACGACGAGACAAGGAAGATCTTCACTTCACCGTCGAAGCGGCAGACGGAAGAATACATCACGGGACGATTCGGATAGGACATGGAACGACATTTCGAGCAGGACCTCACGGAGCTCCGTGCGGACATCGTACGGATGGGACATCTGGTGGATGAGCAACTCGCCGCGGCCTGCCGTGCGCTCTTTTCGGGAGATGGTGTCCTGGCGGAGCGTGTGATCGGACGGGACACGGAGGTGGATCACTATGATACCCTCATCGAGGAGCGCTGTCAGAAGTACTTCGCGCTCACCGCGCCCGTGGCGGCGGACCTGCGGTTGCTGATGTCCGCGCTCATGATCGATGCGCAGCTCGAGCGGATGGGGGATATCGCGGTGAACATCGCGGAGCGTGTCGCCCCACTTGCCGCCCACCGCGACCTCCTGGCCACGACGCGCATCGAGGAGATGACCTCTGCGGCGCTGACGATGGTGCGGGAGAGTCTGGATAGTTTTATCCGTGGGGATGCCGTTCTCGCCAAGCGCGTGGTCGAAGCTGATGTCGTGGTGGACGAGATCGATCGGGAGATCATGGGGCGGGTGGTCGCATTGATGCAGAAAGACCAGGCACTCGTTGTGCCGGGAGTGCATATTCTCCTCCTGTCGCGGCACATCGAGCGGCTGGCGGACCATGCAACGAATGTGGCGGAAGATGTGGTCTTTCTGGTCGAGGCGCGGATCGTGAAGCATTCATGGCGCGGCGGCGACCCCGTATTATAGAAGGCGGGCAGCCCGGTTGCCGCCATTGATCGGATCCGATGGTGGGTGGGGTGGAGCATGCACCGCCCCTACAAAATCACGCGCCTCCCGGTTTCCCTCACGCAGACCCTCAGATCCCACCGAAGGCCCCTAAGAACCGCTCTTGTTTGTTGTAGGGGCGGGGTATCCTGCGCCCTGACACGAATTTTCCCGCCATTTCCGGCATTTTTGGCGGTTAAGAAACATTCTAGTTGCTACAATGCAACATTGTAGCTACATTTACGTCTACATAATGACTGTAAGTCATAAACTGGAATTTCGGTAAATTATGGGCATTTTCGAGCGAAAAGAGCGGGAGAAGGAGCGGCGCAAGGAAGAGATCGTGGATGCCGCCCGAAGAGTCTTTTTTGACAAGGGGTTGGTGGTGGCGACGATGGATGAGATCGCCGAAGCGGCGGAACTCAGCAAGGCCACGCTGTACCTCCATTTCCCAAGCAAAGAAGACCTCTACCTCGCCGTGGCCATGGGCGGCTTACGCTCCCTGCACGGAAGGTTCCAGGAGATCATCGAACAGGAGCCTTCCGTCGTCCGTGCATTACACAGGATGAAGGACGCGTACATGGAGTTCTTCCGCACCCAGCGGCAGTACGTCCAGATGTTCAGCTTCCTGCAGATGTCCCAGTTCCACAAGCAGGTGTCCGACCAGATGCGCTCCAATTGCGACGCGGAGAACGACAAGCACTGGGAAGCCATCATCAATCTGCTCCGTCGTGGGGTGGAGCAGAAGATCATCCGGGATGACATCGATCCGACGGAGATGGCGATCGTGCTCTGGTCCAATGCCTCGTCGTTGATGTTGCGGGCGGACAACGAGCACGACATGTGGAAGCGGCGCCGGAACATCGACCTGCGCAAGACCATGGAAACGTCGTTCCGTATGACCATCGATGCACTTCTTACCCCTGCGGCGCGGCTGGAATATCAGGCCATGCTGCTTGCTGAACGAGCAATTGTACATTCATCATGAGGGATACATGAAACGCCGATTCCTTCTGCTGGTCCTGGGCCTTGTGCTGGCGACAGCGGCCCTTGCCCAGCAGAAACTGACTTTGACGATCGACCAGGCCATCCAGACCGGCCTGCAGAACAGCAAGATGCTGCACACCGCACGCTTCAAGCAGGATGCTGCCGATGCACGCGCGAGCGAAATGCAGGCAGCCGCATTGCCGGCGTTGAAATTCAACGCCGCCTATACACGGCTCAGTGATGTCCCGTCGCAGGGATTCGTGATGCCGGCGAATACCTTCGGCCCGGGGTTCCCTCCCGCGCCGGTGAACGTCGTGCTGTCGCCTACCATCCTGGACAACTACACGCTCCGTGCGACGGTGCAGCAGCCGATCTGGACAGGTGGGAAGATCTCCGGTGCCATCGAAGCGGCGCAGGAAGCGGCGGTCGCATCCGGATTCGACGTGAAGAAGGACCGCGCCGACCTGATCTTCAACATCACTGCCGCGTACTGGAACCTGTTCCGTGCACGCGAAGCAAAGGCCTTCGTCGATACGAACGTGGCACAGGTGAAGGCTCATCTGACGGATGCGGAGAATCTGCAGCGGCAGGGGATGATCACCACCAACGACCTGATGAAGGTCCAGGTGCAGCTCTCCGATGCCCAGGTCCGCGCCATCGACGCCGACAATATGGTGCGCATGGCGCTCTACGGGTTGAACAACACGCTCGGCCTGCCCCTGCAAACGGAGATCACGCTGGCCTCCACGATGCAGCGCCACGACCGGACCTACGCATCGATCGATACGCTGGTGGAACGCGCCATGAACAACCGGCCGGAACTGGCCGCCATGCAGGCCCGTGTCCGCGCCAGCGAAGCCGGCGTTACCGCTGCCCGGGGTGGGTGGTGGCCACAGCTCGCGCTGGTCGGCAACTACAACTATCTGAATCCCAACCAGCGCTACTTCCCGCTCAAGAAGGAGTTCAAGGATAGCTGGGATGTTTCCGTGTCTCTCTCCTTCGACATCTGGAACTGGCTGCAGACCGCGAACCAGTCGGCGCAGGCGACCGCCCAGCTCTCCCAGGCCCGTGAAGGGCTGGCGATGATGGGCGACGGGGTGATGCTGGAGGTGACGCAGAACTATCTGGGCATCCAGAAAGCCCGTGAGCGGGCCACCGTGTCCGAGAAGGGCGTGGCGCAGGCCGAGGAGAATTACCGCATCACGAAAGGGAAGTTCGTACAGGGGATGGCCGCGAATTCTGAACTGCTCGACGCCGAGGTGGCGCTCCTGCAGTCGCGCCTGAACCTCGTGCAATCCAAGGTTGACTACGAACTCGCTGTCGCCGGGCTGACCCGCGCGATCGGTGAATAATTCAGACTCTCAGCGAACAGGAAGACATCAATGCGAACCAGATCGAAGATCATGCTTTTCGGCGGACTCCTCCTGGCCGTGCTTGTGGTCCTGATGTTCAGGAACCGGGCAGCCATGAATGCCCCCACATCCACCAGCGCGGTCATCACCACGCACTCCGTTGCGGTGGCCCGGGCGGTCCGCCAGTCCATCGATGAGAGCTTCTCGGTGGTCGGGACAACCTATGCCTTCAACGACGTCACCATTCTCTCCGAAACATCGGGTCGCGTGGTGAAGGTGCTCGCCGAGGTGGGCGACCACAAGCAGGCAGGTGCGGTGCTGGTTGAAGTGGACAGCGAACTGAAGGTCGCCGCGTTCAAGGCGGCGGAAGTGGCGTACGAAAAGGCAAAGAAGGACCTTGCCCGCTATGAGGCCCTGTACAAGGAAGGGTCCATCCCCGATGCGCAGATCGAACAGGCACGGTGGACGTTCCAGACGGCGGAGGCCGGGTTCATCGTGGCCCGCAGGCAGCTCTCCGACACACGCATCACCACTCCGATCGCCGGCGTCGTCACCGCTCGCTTTGTGAACCTCGGCACGATGGTGATGGGCGCCCCCCAGGCGACACAGATCGCGAATGTCGTCGACCTCTCCCGGCTCAAGGTGAAGGTCAATGTCGCCGAGAAGGATGTCTTCAAACTGCATACAGGCGACGCGGTGGACGTCCTGACCGATGTGTTTCCCGGGATGGTCTTTGCCGGGTCGGTATTCACGGTCTCCTCGAAGGGCGACGATGCGCATACGTACGGGGTGGAGGTTCTCGTGAAAGATCCCGCCCAGAAGCTGAAGGCGGGGATGTTCGCGCGTGTGACCTTCCGTCCGAAGTCCACCGGTTCGTCCGTGCAGATCCCGCGCCGTGCGATTGTGGGGAGCATCCAGGATCCGAAAGTGTATATCGTCAAGAACGGCACCGCACTCCTGCGCCCGGTGGTCGTGACCCGCGAGGCGGGCATGATGGTCGCTCTCTCGGAGGGTGTGATGGAAGGCGATTCGGTGGTCGTGGATGGCCAGAACAATCTGAATGACAACGTCGCCGTTGTCGTCCGTCAGCAGTAACGGCAAGGACCTGAAAACATGACGATCACAGAACTTTCTATCAAACGGCCGACGCTCGTGGTGGTGGTGTTTAGCGTCCTCGCGGTGCTCGGCCTTTTCAGTTACGTGCAGCTGAACTACGAACTGCTGCCGAAGATGTCGATCCCCGTGGTGACCATCACCACGGTCTATCCCGGCGCCTCGCCGTACGAGGTCGAGAACAATGTCAGCAAGATCATTGAAGACGCCGTATCGGGCATCGACAAGATCGATAACGTCCGGTCGAGTTCGTTCGAGGGGATGTCCCTCGTCATCATCGAATTCAAGCAGGATGCGATCATCGACTTCGTCGTCCAGGACGCTGCGCGCAAGGTGAATGCGGTCCTCTCGAGGCTGCCGACCGATGCAAAGCAGCCGACGGTCTCGAAGATCTCGTTCGACGAGATCCCGGTCCTCCGCATGGGGATCACGAGCAACATGGATTCCCGGGAGTTCTATCAGTTCGTGAAGGACCGGATCCAACCGCGGCTTTCCCAGGTGGCGGGTGTCGCCCAGGTGTCGCTCTCGGGCGGGGACGAGCGCGAGATCAAGGTGAACCTGAATGCCTCCAAACTGCGGTCCTATGGGCTCTCCGTGATGCAGGTTCTCGGTGCGGTGCGCAGTGCCAACATGGATTTCCCGACCGGCAAGTTCAAAGACACGGATGCGGAATTCGTCGTCCGTATCGCCGGCAAATTCAAGTCCATCAATGAGCTCCAGGAACTGGTCGTCGGGCGCTCGAAACAGGGCGGCGATATCCGCCTCGGCGATGTGGCGGAAGTCCAGGATGGCCTGAAGGACTACTCCCTGATCAACCGGGTGAACGGCATCACGGCCATTGGCATCCAGGCCGTGAAACAGTCCGACGGCAACGCCGTTGAGGTCAGCAAACTCCTTCACAAGGAGCTGGAGAAGATCCAGAAGGAGTATGCCGCGCAGGGGATCGTCTTCACCATCGCCCAGGATAGCTCGACCTTTACGCTTGAAGCTGCGAATGCGGTGAAAGAGGACCTTGCCCTTGCCGTGGTGATGGTGGCCATCGTCATGCTGCTGTTTCTCCACAGTGTCCGGAACTCGGTCATCGTGCTCGTTGCCATCCCGGCATCGTTGATCACGACCTTCGGGTTCATGTATGCCATGGGTTTCTCGCTGAACCTCATGACCCTGCTGGGCATGTCACTGGTGATCGGTATCCTTGTGGACGACTCCATTGTGGTGCTGGAAAATATCTACCATCACCTGGAAAAGGGGGAGGAGCCCCGTTCGGCGGCGCTCACCGGACGGAATGAGATCGGCTTCGCGGCACTTTCCATCACCATGGTGGATGTGGTCGTGTTTCTGCCGCTGTCCCTGGTGAGCGGTGTGGTGGGCCAGATCATGCGGCAATATGCCCTGGTCGTTGTGGGTGCTACGCTGACCAGCTTGTTCGTGTCGTTCACGATCACCCCGTTGCTTGCATCGCGCTTCGCGAGGCAGGAGCGCCTCACGGAACGGACGCTGCTCGGACGGTTCGCGCTGGCGTTCGAGAAGTTCTATCACGGGTTCACGGCATTCTATCAGCTCATCATCGCATGGTCGCTCCATCACAAGGGAAAGGTCTTCATCGCGACCACGGTGCTGTTCTTCCTGGCGATGCTCCTCGTGCCGTTCGGCTTCATCGGGAACGAGTTCATGCCGGTCGCCGACCGTGGCGAGTTCAGCGTCTCTGTGGAAATGCCCCCGGGAACGAGCATCGAAGACAACAATCAGACCACGTTGCGCATCGAGAAGATCCTGGCGGGGATGCCCGAAGTGGAAAAAGTGTTCACGGGCGTCGGCTCCCAGGAGTCCGGTTCGCTCACGTTCTCGAGCAATAACCTGACCCAATTGAACGTTGCCCTCGTGCCGAAGAACCGGCGGAAGCGCTCCACCACCGAGGTCGGTGAGGAGATCAAGCGCCAGCTCTTTGAGATCCCCGGGGTGAAGGCGTACGTCCTGCCGATCGGTATGTTCGGCTCTGCCAACCAGTCGGCGCTCCAGATCGGGATCTATGGGACCGACAACGCGTCGATCAGCCGCGCGGCCATCCAGGTGTCCGATGTGCTCAAAAGCGTGTCGGGTACCACCGACGTGCGTTTGTCGTCGGAGACGTCCAAGCCGGAGATGCGGGTGGAGATCGACCGTGCGAAGATGTCCCAGTTGGGCCTGAGCATCGCGGATGTGGGATCGACCCTGCGTGTGGCGCTCACCGGCGACGACGAGTCCAAGTATCGCGACGGGACCACGGAGTATGACATCCGGATCCAGTTCGACGAATTCAACAGGACGCGGACCGACGACATCGGCAGCATCGCGTTCATGAATGCGCGCGGGCAGCAGGTGGAGCTGAAGCAGTTCGCGACCGTGTCCCAGGGGGCGGGCCCGACGAAGCTCGAGCGTCGCGACCGTATCGGGGTCATCTATGTGAGCGGTGAAACGCTTGGCCGTGCCACGGGTACGATCATGGAGGACTTCAAAACGAAGATCGCCTCGGTGAAGTTGCCCGAAGGGATCTCCCTGACGTACCTGGGCATGGAAAAGATGCGTGCGGAAGGATTCACGAGCCTGTTCCTTGCCATGTTCGTGGGTATTCTGTTCATCTATCTGATCATGGTGGCGCTCTACGACTCGTATGTGTATCCGTTCGTCGTGCTCTTCTCGTTGCCGCTGGCCATGGTGGGTGCCATGGTGGCATTGGCGGTGACGGGCAAAGCGCTTAGTATCTTCACCATGCTCGGTATCATCATGCTCATGGGCCTTGTAGCCAAGAATGCCATCCTGCTCGTCGACCGTACGAATTCGACACGAGAGGATCAGGGGCTGTCGGTGTACGATGCGCTCCTGGAAGCAGCCCGCGCCCGCATGCGGCCGATCCTCATGACGACACTGACCATGATCTTCGGTATGCTGCCGATCGCACTGTCCAGGTCATCCGGGTCGGAGTGGAAGTCCGGCCTTGCATGGGCACTGATCGGTGGGTTGACGAGTTCGTTGTTCCTGACGCTGATCGTTGTGCCGGTGGTGTATCTGAAGGTGGAAGAGTTGAGAAAGAGCATCCCCGCGTTCTTTGCGAAGCCTTCCGGACTGTTCTCGCGCTTCCGCAAGAAGACGGCCACCGACGGCGAACTCGCCTCGTAACAGTGTTCTGGCACTCCGGTGGGATCCCCGATCCCACCGGAGTGCATGGGTGTGCTCCCTCCTCCTTCATCTTTTTCTTCTTCTTCCGTGCTTCACCCTTCCGCATCCCTGTCCGTACTTGCTCCGCGACCCTTCCTTTTGAAAAATAAAACCGTTTCACCCTTGATTTAATCAAGAATCCGATGCACTTTTCATGTGAGGGGGGCCTCCACAGCGGCAGCCAATCACGATCGGATCGTATTTCATGGGAACCTTTCAATTTTGGGACTGGTTTGCGCTCGGCGCATATTTCGCCATCCTCCTTGGCGTAGCATGGTGGGTGATCAGAAAAGGGAAGGATGAGACCGCAGACTACTTTCTGGCCGGAAGAAACCTCGGCTGGTGGCTGATCGGCGCGTCCATTTTTGCTTCGAATATCGGCTCGGAGCATATTGTCGGCCTTGCCGGATCGGGCGCGCGCGATGGCGTCACCATGGCGCACTATGAGTTCCATGGCTGGTGCCTGTTGGTGCTGGCATGGGTACTCGTGCCGTTCTATGCGCGTTCGCTCGTCTTCACGATGCCGGAGTTCCTCGAGCGACGCTTCTCCGTTCACTCCCGCTACGTGCTTTCCATCGCATCGCTGATCGCGTTCATCGTCACCAAGATCGCCGTCGGCATCTTTGCCGGAGGCGTCGTGTTCGGCACGTTGCTCCCGGAGATGCAGGTCACGATCGCCGGGGTCGTTGTCGACAGCTTCTGGATCGGGTCGGTCCTGGTGATCGTGCTGACCGGCCTCTATACCGTCCTTGGTGGCATGCGCGCTGTCGCCTATGGCGACGCGATCCAGGTGGTCATCCTGATCATCGGTTCGGCGCTACTCACGATCTACGGTCTCATCGAGCTTGGCGGATGGAGCGAATTGAGGCTCATTGCCGGATCGGAGATGTTCAATCTCTGGAAGCCGCTGATACCCGTGGGCGTTGAGGGTACCTGGTCTCCCGTGATCGAGTACAACCGCCGGTGCGCTGGTGAAGCAGGCGTGGTACTTCAACACCGAGTTCCCGTGGCTGGGCATGGCGATCTGTGCTCCGGTGATCGGACTGTGGTACTGGTGCACGGACCAGTATATCGTGCAGCGTGCCCTGGGTGCTCCGAACGAAAAGATCGCACGGCGCGGGTCACTCTTTGCAGCGATCCTGAAGCTCTTCCCGGTCTATCTCTTCATCATCCCCGGACTGATCGCGTTCGCTCTCGCAAAGAGTGGCAAGGTTCCCGGCCTGGAGGTCATGTATGACCCGGCAACGGGGAAAGCGACAGAGGCCGCACAGGCGGCATTTCCGCTGCTGGTCCAGCACCTGCTCCCGACCGGATTACGGGGGATCGTGGTGGCAGGGCTGCTGTCGGCTTTGATGAGTTCGCTGGCCGGCGTGTTCAATGCATCATCAACGCTGTTCACGGTGGATATCTACGAGAAGCTCCGTCCGAAGGCGACAGAGGCCGAACTGGTCCGGATGGGCCGGATCGCGACCGTCGTGCTGACCGTGATCGCTCTGGCATGGATTCCTGTGATCAAAGGTGCGTCGGGGTTGTACGTTTACCTGCAATCGGTGCAAAGTTACCTGGCCCCACCGATCTTTGTGGTCTTTTTCTTCGGTGTCTTCTGGAAGCGGCTCAATGCGAAGGGTTGCCTCTGGGCGTTGATCATCGGATTCGTGCTCGGGATCTTCCGTCTGCTGGTGGACACCCCCGTGACGCTGGGGATGAAGGATGTGTATGCCCCCGGGAGCATGTTGTGGATCGTGCAGAACATCAACTTCCAGTACTTCAGCATCCTGATCACACTCGTCTCGGCCCTCGTCATGGTGGGCGTGAGTTATATGACGGCGGCACCCGACTACGCGAAGATCCAGAACCTGTCGTTCGGCACGCGGACAGACCAGCACAAGCTGGATTCGGCCGCAAGCTGGGATTGGCGCGATATCGTCACATCGGCCGTTGTCCTCGTGGTCATCATCGCCGGATATCTGTACTTCGTCGGCTGAGCGAAACGCATCTTGACATAGGGCACACCCTCCCTGAGGAGGGTGTGCCTTTCTTTTGGATCGAGTCCTTGCTCCATCGGGACCACGGGCGATTCCGCACGGGCGCAAGATTGACTCTCGCGAAGTTGCGCCGTACATTGAAGAATAACGGTTTGCGATCCGATCAACTGCCTTTAGGGGGGCCCATGAAGCGCATCGCTATTCTCCTTACCGCCCTGTTCCTTGCCACACCGCTCACCGCTCAGTACGTGTCATTCTACGTCCAGCATCCGCAGCAGACGTGGAAATACGGCACCGGGACGATCAATAATGCAACAGTCGTCCTGCGTCCCCACGGGGCATTTCTCCAGTGCGACCTCTACCTGCTCTTTTCCGCAAAGGGTCTCAACTTTTCCAGCGCTGATAGCGTTGAGGTGCAACTGAACTTCCCACTTCCCGCCGGCGCGGCGGTGACGGACCTCTGGCTCTGGGTCGATCAGCAGACTGCGGGACCATCCTCGACCGCTGGACCGCATCAACATCTGAAGGATCGTAGCGGAGACGACCCCGCCTTCCGCCCCCTTACAAAGACCGGATCCTCCAGTTACTCCCTCAGGGTCTATCCATTGCCCGGCGATGCTACGCGGCGGGTCATGATCCTCATGTGATCCCGATGACCTGGGCGCGCCTCTTCGGGGGCTTGAATATCTTGAAGGCCTCCCGGTATGGCCCGCCGATGTTCAGAGTGCGTTATAAGCCGGATAGCCTGTACAACGCCGCGAGGATCAACGAGATACCCGGGATCCAGTTCCAGACGGTCACGGACTCCGCCTCAGGGGCAGTACTTCAAGCAGAGTTGCCATCAACGGCCTTGAACGCACTCGGCCAGCTTTCCGTCTCGATGGATCGACCTTCAACTGATTCCGTCTTCCTCTCCGTGTTCCGGCGCGGGAACGAAGGCTTCTACCAGTTGGGCCTGACCCCATCGACGATCATGGACTTCGTCGCGCCCCGGAAGATCGCCGTCGTTGTGGCCTATGACAGTCTGGCGACGAACGTTCGGCCGCCCACGTTCCGGCTTCCACGGTCTGAACTCGATCTGCTGTGCACTGCCGAGGATTCGCTTGCCGTCATCTTCGCAGGAAAGCAGGGTCTGCAGAGGGTCAATGAAGGCTGGCTCCCCGGCTCTTCAGATGGGATCGAATACCTCTTTTCCCGGATCGACGAGTACCGGCTATCGGGGACATCATCATTGAAGGCTCTTCTTCTCGATGCAGGAACTTTCATCAGTGAGTACGGCAACCGCGGTACGATCCTTCTTGTCTCCGCATCCGCCGAGTACACCGACCCGCTCAAGGCGAACCCTGTCCTGGCGGAGATCCGACAGGGACTGCCTGCGGATGCGACAGTGAACATAGTGAGCTTCGCCGGCCGTAAGTAGCACGCCATGTGAACAGGGTCCTACTCGCAACGATTATCTCTTTCTGAACCTCAGTGACATGACCAAGGGTATATTGTCGCCGCGACATCCTACACTGTGGAATTTGCACCGCTGTTGAAGGGTGTCCTTCCGTATCTGCGTGGCACGATCGAAGCACTGGATGTCCACACATCCGTTGCCGATGGCCTCGCAACGGCACGGTATCGGGTGTCTGACCAGAGCCTGGCCCTCGACGCTTCGTACATTCAGGTGGGGAGGTTCTACGGTGATCTGCCGTTCGAGGTAGAGGTGGGAATTCTACGGGGGGGGGTGCCTGAGGTCAAGCGATTCGTCATTCCGGACTCGCCACGACGAACTGGCGATTCCACTCTCGCGCAGGCCTGGGCCAGCGCACACATCGCGTTCCTGGAATCGCAACCCTCAACACCTTCCCTCACACAGCAGATCGTCTCACTCAGCGTCCGCGAGAGGGTACTTTCGAAATTCACCGCATTCCTGGCACTCGAACCCAATGATACGCTCCCAGCCTGCAAAACGTGCCGGGATGAATCGGGTGGCACGACGGCAGTTCAGGACCCGAAGGCTGTGTTCTTACCCAGGATTCCCTGCTCGCAGTCTACCCCAATCCGTTCAATGCGTCAACGGTGATCAGTGTGCGGCTGCCTTCGGGTGTGAAACCTGACGAAGTGAGTCTGCGCATCTATAACATTCTTGGCCAGCTCGTCCGTACCTTCGATACTGCCGGGTTGGATATGGCTGCACCGACGCGCGTGACGTGGGATGCCCGCAATGATCACGGGGCGGCGCAGTCCTCCGGTACCTACCTGCTGGTGTTGCAGTCGCCGAAAGGCAACATGGTCAAAAGGCTGTTGCTCGTCAAGTGACCCGGATGACAGACCGGGCGCATGTCATCATGCCGACCCCACAACGGTCGTGGCTGCTGACATTGATATCTCGATCCTTTGTGGTACATACGGTGTGTCCTGGCGAAAAGGTGTTTCCCATGCAATTGCGTCGTCAATGGAATTCCCACGTATCATCGCTCCTCCTGATGGTGGTCCTGTGCCTTGGGATCACGACAGCATCCGGTCAATTCGTGCAGCGTGGTGACAAGCTGCTGGTGCATGGAAGTACCAGCGACCCGCGTCAGGGTCTCGATGTCGACGTCTCGGGTGATGGAAGAACGGCCGTGATCGCGGGGCCGGGTGACAACAACGGCGAGGGCGGCATCTGGGTCTTCGTCCGGCAGAATGATGCCTGGGTCCAGCAAGGTGGGAAGCTTCTCGGAGCAGGGGCTGAGGAAAACGCCTATCAAGGCGCATCGGTCGCGATATCCCATGATGGAAATACGATCATCGTGGGAGGGACGAACGACTCCTACGGGACAGGTGCCGCTTGGGTCTTTGTCCGATCGGGCGGGACATGGGTGCAGCAGGGGAGCAAGCTCGTCGGGTCGGGTGCGACCTATCGGTCGAATCAGGGAGGGGATGTTGCCCTTTCTCACGATGGGAATACTGCCCTGGTTGGAGGCTATGGCGACTCGAACCGTGTCGGTGCCGTGTGGGTGTTCGTCCGGAGCGGCGGGGTCTGGATCCAGCAGGGATCCAAGCTCGTGGGGTCCGGATCCGCTGAGAGGCCTGCGCAGGGAGGCAGCATCGATCTGTCCGCAGATGGGAACACCGCGGTGGTCGGTGGGAGCGCTGACAGCACCGAGATCGGGGCATTCTGGACATTCACGCGGAACGGAGATACATGGTCTCAGATGGGTGAGAAAGTGGTCGCCCCGGGAGGCGTGGGGATCCAGTACCAGGGTTGTGATGTGTCGATCTCGGCTGACGGAAATACCGCCCTTATAGGCGCTAACGGCGATAGCGGCCTGACGGGTTGTGCACGCGTCTACATGCGGGAAGGGAATGCATGGGTGCAGCAAGGCGAGAAGCTCGTGCCCTGGGATGTCGGCTATCACTCGGGGGTCGGGTCTTCCGTGGCGCTCTCAGATGATGGCAATACTGCGGTTGTCGGGGCAATGCGTGACGATAGTCAACGAGGTGCGCTCTGGGTATTCAAGCGCGATGCTGGCGCGTGGAGCCAATACGGCATCAAGCTTGTCGGAACAGGAGGGTCCTGGGATGCCCGCCAGGGAAGGGTCGCGATCTCCGGTGACGCTACGACGGTGTTCTCAGGTGGAGTATGGGACAACAGCGGCATCGGCGCGACATGGGTATTTGTTGACCGATCGATCGATGTGACAGTCTCCGACCCCCGGTCAGCCGACCCCGCAGGTGCCGGCGGCCTGGTGCGACTCTTCGCTGAAGATGGAGAACTTGTGGCATCGGGTGCGACGAATGATTCGGGAAGAGTGTCGTTCTATGCGGTGGCGCCGGGTACCGGGTACACGTGCAGCGTGGACTGGCCCTCTCCTGATACGGGTGCAGTATTCGACACGACGTACTGGGGATCGCTGGATGGCGTTACTCTCGTCAGCGGCAGGACCACTTCGGTGCTCTTCGAACGGAATGCCCCGCGCCTCGACTCGATCGATGTGCTGGATGCGGGCTCGGGGGTCAGTGTGCGTGGATCCGTTGTGCATGCGGGTTTCCCGCTGCGGCTCAGGCTCACGGTCACCAACCCACACGCGGAACGCCCGGCACATGTTCAGGGGCGGATCATGCTTCGCACCGATTCTACCGGCGGATACCCTTTGGTGCTTGCCACAGAAGAACGCGACCTGATGCCGGAATCAACAGGGGTCCTGTCGGTTATCCTCACCCCCACCGCGGAAGGGGCGTATACCGGAGCCGCAGGAGTGATGACTGGAGTGCCCGGCGGGCTGCGGGTTTCCGATGCGTTGGAGTTCAGATCGACGCCACTCTTCACCACGGTGCTCCCGCCCTTGCCGGGCGTGCCGCTCCTGGCATACCCGGAACCGGATGTGCCGGACCAGGCGGTGGACCTCCAGCTTCGCTGGCATCCCGCACAGACAGCTGCACGATATCACGTGCAGCTTGCGACAGATTCGACATTCGCTGCGGGCTTGCTTCTGAATGATTCGACGATCACGGACACTGTTCGTCAGACCGGCGCACTTCCCTTCTTCACGTTGCTGTACTGGCGAGTGCGGGCGGTGAATCTCACGGGTGCAAGTGCGTACGGCCCGGTGTGGGCATTTCGTACAAGGGTCGACACTCCCGCTACGCCGGTGCTCAAGACACCCCTGCGCGATGCGGTGGGGCTGCTCTCTTCCGTTGAGTTCCGATGGTACGCCACGCCGGGCGCAGAGCAGTACCATATACAGCTTTCGCCGGACAGCGCCGCTTGGTCCGGACCCCTTGTTGATGACTCCCTGGTTACGGATACGAGTCTGGCGGTTCACGGTCTGAGGTACGTACAGGCCTATCGCTGGCGTGTCCGCGCCAGGAACGCGTCGGGCGCAGGTTCGTGGTCGGAGGTCAGGGGCTTCCGGACCCGCGAGACGGATCCGGCGATCCCTACGCTGATCGCACCAGCAGATGGTGCGTCGACGGGGGACAGTACGGTACATCTGGCGTGGTCGCGACCGGAAGGGTCTCAAGGATTCATCGTTCACCTCGCTCCGGAATCACTTTTCACACCGGGTCCGGCGCTGCGCGAGATCGTGTCGTCTGATTCTACGGTGAGCGTTCGGGGCCTGTCGTTTGCGTCACGCTATTGGTGGCGTGTGACCGCCCGGTTTGACAGCAGTGTGTACGGCCCCACCTCTCCGGCATGGACCTTCATCACCGGGCTTCCGGTTCCCGGGGCAGTGCAGTTGTTGCAGCCGGCCCGGGATCTCGTCATTGCACGGGACACGCTGACATTCGTATGGCGAAAGGCCGGGCCTAACGTGTTGCGGTATTGGCTGGAATACGCGATCGACTCGACGTTCGTCGTGAAGGCTGTAGATTCACTCGTCAGTGATACTTCCAGGACGGTGGCCATTCCGGGCAATGGTCTGAGGTACTACTGGCGTGTGCGCGCGGGGAATCCCACCGGGTGGGGGGTGTTCAGTGAGGCCCGCACGTTCACGCGTGCTCTGGTGGCGGCCGGGAGGGACGGACACGACATCCCGGAGCGCTGGGTCCTTGAACAGAACTACCCCAATCCTTTCAATCCGTCGACGACCATCCGCTACGGGCTTCCAGTCCGATCGCATAGTCGGCTGGTGGTGTTCAACACGATCGGCGAGGAGGTCGCAGTGCTTCAGGATGGTAACGAGGACGCGGGATATCACGAGGTCAGGTTTGATGCCAGCGGGTTGCCGAGCGGCGTGTACCTCTGCCGGATACGTGCGGGGGCATTTGTTGCGACGACCAAGCTTCTGCTTGTGCGGTGAAGCCGGAGGTTCGGGTGACGGTGGGCGCACCCGGTTCCTGTTCTCCTCCGGACGGCGAGGAGAGAGAAGTGATCGCCTACGCAGTTGACTTCGCCCCGGCGACCGTGAGCCTGCCACGGTTGCGCCATCTGAAAGGGACCTTCGCTCCGCCAGGCACGATATCGCCCCGCGCACGGGTACGCTGTGTCTTTCTGCTGATCGTTGCCGGCGTCTCTGCCTTCCCGCTGAGAGCGCAAACCGTGACTTCTCCGTACCTCAACGATCCCGATCTTGCCATCGGGTACGTCGATAGCTGTGCCCGGTTCTGGATGAAGGCGTATGATTCCGTGCAGGGCGGCTTCTATATGAACATCGACCGGACGGGGAATCTGATCCGCTCCTGGGGGACCGGGAAGAACCCGCTGAATCAGTCGAGGGACGCGTACGGTTTTCTACGTGCCTATCAGATGACGGGAAAGCGGGAGTATCTGACCTATGCCCGGCGGGCTCTCGATTTTCTGCATCGGTCGGGTTGGGATGCACGGTATGGCGGGTGGTACACCGAAGTGAATGCTGCCGGCGTGGCCTCGAACCCCACGGCGAACAAGACCGCATACAATCAGCACTATGCGATGCTTGGCATCACCGCATCCGTGGAAGTGACAGATGACAGTCTGGACCGTGCGATGCTGAACCGGAGTCTCGCGCACATGGAGGCGCGTTTCTGGGATGCGCGTCCGGGTTCCTTTGGCTATTACGACAATACCCATGCGGATGGGACGCAGCCCTCGGGGAAGAGCTTCAACGCAACGGTTGATGCCGTGACAACGCATATGCTCTCGCTCTACCTCATGACAGGCTCCTACGTCCATCAACAACGTCTCGAGGCCCTGGCGGACAATATGGTCGATCGCTTAGCGGCATCGGCGGCGACGCAGGCCGCGGGGTTTGTGGAAGGGTATGACGCTGACTGGAACCCGGATCCGGGGAACACCATGACGATCATGGGGCATGTGCTCAAGACGGCATGGTGTTTGGCGCGGATGCAGCCGATCTGGCCGGATAATGGGCGCCTGGCAGTCGCGAAGCGACTGGTAGAGTTGGTGTTACAGCAGGGGTACGACCAGCAGAACGGGGGACCATACAAGGATTATGATCGGGTGACGGGGCAGATGCTGATGTGGGGGCAGGCGGACACCGCAAAGGCATGGTGGCAGATGGAGCAGGCGGTGACCGCTGGACTGATGCTGTACGCGGCCGATCCGGTGTATCTGCAAATGGCCGACAAGACCCTGAACTTCTACATGACCCATTTCGTGGACCACGTCTACGGCGATGTGTATGAGAACCGCACGAAGTATGGCGGGCAGATCTGGGACACGAACAAGGGGAGCAGCGGGAAAGCGGCGTATCATTCCATCGAATTGGGATATTACATCTACCTCTACGGGCATTTGCTGCTGCAGAACGATCAAGCGACGTTGCATTATGCCTTTCGATCCTGTCGCTCATGACCGTGTCATCATTGTATCGCCGGTGAGTATCCAGACTCAGGTCCTGAAAGTGACACTGGATGGTGTCCCATGGGCGTGGTGGACGGGTGGCAACAGTCTGCACATTCCGGCGCATGTGGGTGGTGATTTCGCTGTGACGTTCAGGCGATTCATTGCGGACGCCGGCGATGGCGCTCATGCAGATTTTCCGGACCGCATGCGATTGGAGCAGAATTATCCCAATCCATTCAATCCTTCAACCACGCTCACGTTTGCGCTTCCCATGGAGGCAGGGCAGTGATCCGCGTGCATGACCTGTTGGGCAGGGATACGCCTCGGTCTTGCGATCAGGAGGCGGATTTGACGGCTCGACGCATCGTTCGTCTGGAGGTGATGGTACGCGTAGAATGGCCCTCATGAAATAGGTGCGGGCGCGCCTTTCCCCGAGAATCTACTGGGTCTCCCGACCCTAGATGTCTCGGGGGCATTGGGAGTCCTGGAGAATTGCGAGGAGGCACCATTGCAGTGATCTGATATCACGGTGGAAAAAGCAACGGCCAATTGAGATCGCTGCTTCTTCCTATAATGCGGACGAGACGTCAGTCTATCACCATCCGACACTGTCGCTTTCGGGAAGGGGACATAGAATGGCGACCCCCGACGAGGCTTGTCAAGTGATTTGGCGGATCCACATCTGGCGCCAGTCCTTCGTGCCGTAGACCTGTTGTGATCGGAGCCGGATGCGAAACCGATAGGGAACAACTCCACTGGTAAGGGTGACCGGCGATCGTGACCGCCGCCCGGTGGCGAAGTATCTCAGCTTCGACGAGACAACCGTGTCGGAGCGTGGACCGAGTGCCCGGAGGAAGACCCTGGAAGAAAGGTGGGGATCAAACGCCCTTTACCCGTCACAAGAGGACATCGACCGGAGGTCTCGCCTCAGGAAGTACAACTCGGCCAGCTCGCCGTGCTGACGGACTGGAAGAGAGCCCAATATGAAGTGCTGTGGCTCTGAACGTGCGGAGAGCTATCTTCCCTTCAGGCCGCGCTGCCAGCGGCGCATCGTGTCCGATCGTGGCCCATTTGCAGGATAGCGCAGGGGATGGCGGGAAGGCTATGAGGATCTCCTCCGGAAGATTCGTATTTTGAAGAAGACTTCGGGAAAGCCAATTGCTATTGCAATAGGCTGAGACGTGCTTTCATCTCACTTCGAATCCCTCGCTCTCCGCAAATCCATCGTAAGCGCCAATTTTTCAATGGGTTATGATCCGCCGGATCGTCAGTATGTCGAAAGCGTGCCCATTCTACACCCCTTTGGACACGTGAGGTCCGCGCTCCCCCGGTCAGTCGATATGCCCATGACCCTTCCCCCGGTCTCGCTCCGGATCCTCCCGCTCACCGGTTGACTGCTCAGTCTCCAAACGGCCTTTTGATCGCCCCGGTGTCCCACCGGTGGAGATAGTCCTTCGTGACTTTCCGTACAAGCCCCCCCAGCAACAGCAGTCCGATGAGATTCGGAACGGCCATGAGCGCGTTGCCGATGTCCCCCATATTCCAGACGATCTGTAGATGCTGCCCTTGCAGAGGACGGCGCCAAAGAAGACAAAGACGCAGAAGATGTACCGGTAGGGCATCACGCTCCTGATGCCCCACATGTAGCGTGCCCCCTGTTCGCCGTAATACGACCACCCGATCAAGGTCGTGTAGCCGAAGAGGAAGCTGCTCACGCTGACGATCCATCCCCCCAGATCACTACCGAGACCAACGGCGAATGCGCTCTTCGTCAATTCGGTGCTCGTCAGTCCGGTCGTGTGCGGATGAAGATCGGATGCAAGAATGACGAAGGTCGTCATGCTGCAGACGATGATCGTATCGATGAAAGTCCCCATCATAGCGACCATGCCCTGCGCGGCCGATTCATTTCCCTTCGCGGCAGCGGCCGGGATGGAGCACGACCCGATGCCCGATTCGTTCGAGAGCGTCCCGCGCGCCACGCCGTAGCGGATGGCTTCCTTCACCGTGTGCCCGAGGAATCCGCCGACCATCGCTTCGTTCGTCAGCGCAGAACGGAGTACGATCATGATGATATCCGGGATGACAAGCACATTGGTGAGGATCACATACATGCCCGCACCCATATAGAGAACGATCATCCCCGGGACAAGGCGCTCTGCGACCGCAGCGATGCGTTTGACACCGCCAATGATCACGATGCCCACCAGGATCGCAAGTCCGATCCCGGTCCCGATGAACGGGATCCCGAAATCGCTGTTGAGCGCAAGCGCGATCGAATTGGACTGCGCCATGTTCCCGCTCCCGAAGGTCGCCATGACGATCACGGCGATCGAGAACCAGAGCGCGAGGAACTTGCCAAATGCCTTCCAGCGGATGCCATCGCGCAGATAGTACATCGCGCCACCGCTGTACGTCCCGTCTTCGTTTCTCACCCGGAAGTGGAGGCCCAGCATGCCTTCTGCATACTTCGTGGCCATCCCGAAGACCGCCGTCATCCACATCCAGAACGGAGCGCCCGGCCCTCCGCTCGCTATTGCTGTGGCCACACCCGCGATGTTCCCATTACCGACCGTCGCCGCCAGCGCCGTCATCAACGCCTGGAACGGCGTGATATCTCCCGTCCGTCCTTCCATCTCTTCCTTGTCCCTCCCCCGGAACATCAGCTTGAACGCCAGACCCAGCCGGCGGATCTGAATGAAGCCGGTCTGGAACGAGAGATAGATGCCCGTACCGGCGAGCAGGAGGATCACGACCGGCCACCAGATGTTGTCGGCGCCGATCGTCGAATAGTGCAGAAGCAGATCAAGGAACTCAGTCATCTGGTGTCTCCGGGTCGGTGAAGGATCAATTATTCAAAGATGCCGGTAAGGTTCAGAAGCACGGCGGCGATGATCAGGGGACACACGAAGCGAAGCATGAACGACCAGCCGGGGATGAGCGCCGAGTAGCGCGGACCCGCGCCAAGCTGGAGTTCCTCCGCGGCCTTCCGCGTTCCCCATATCCATCCGACGAGGATCGCAAGGAGCAATCCGCCGAAGGTCAGAGAGAGGTTGCCGAAGACGAAGTCCATGACGCCGAGGAAGTCACGTCCGCCGAACCAGTCGATGGAACTCAATGCGGGAACCGTTCCCTGCGAAAGGGCACTCGGCAGGCCGATCACAAAGACGATGGACGTGACGATCGCGACGGCCTTCTTCCGGGACCATTTCTTCTGATCGACGAGGAACGCGACGGGCACTTCGAGTAACGAGACCGTGGACGTGAGCGCAGCGATCGCCAGAAGAATGAAGAAGAAGACACCGACGATCGTTCCGCCGGGCATCATCTCGAAGATGCGCGGAAGAACATTGAACACGAGACTCGGGCCCTGTGTCGGTTCCTGTCCGACCGAAAAGAGCGCGGGAAACACCACCAGCCCGGCAAGGACGGCGATCAGCGTGTCGGCCAGTGCAACGCTCGCCGCGGAAATGGCAAGATTCTCCCGCTTGGAGATGTAGCTCCCGTACGTGATCATCGCCCCCATCCCCAGGCTCAGCGAGAAGAACGCCTGTCCGAGTGCGGCGAGGACGGTCGATCCGGTGATCTTGCTGAAATCAGGCTTGAGGTAGAACTCCACGCCCTTCGAAGCGCCTTCAAGCGTCAGCGCGAATGCGATCAACCCGAGAAGGATGAGGAAGAGCAAAGGCATCAGGATCTTTGACCACCGCTCGATGCCGCGTTCGACACCGCCGACGACCACCCCCGCCGTCAGCAGGAGGAACAACGCGAAATTTCCGATCTCAATGGCCGGGTCCGCGACGAATGAGCCAAAGCTCGAGCTGGAATGGGCGATCGTGCGGAAAATGTAGCCGACGGTCCAACCGGCGATTACCGCATAATAAGAGAGGATCGCCGCGCCGGTGATGACGCCCAGATAGCCGACGAGCGGCCAGAACCGGGATGTCGTGATCGCGCGGATCGCACCGACGGGATTCAGGGCCGTGTGGCGTCCGAGCGTCAGCTCCGCGATCAACACGGGGACCCCGATCGCGAAGACGCACGCGAGGTAGACGGCAACGAAGGCAGCGCCGCCCTGCATGCCGGTCACATACGGAAACCGCCAGATGTTGCCCAGCCCGATCGCCGATCCCGCGGCGGCGAGGATGAAGCCGGTCCTGGACGTCCAGGCGCCCCGTGTACTCTGTTCCATTCGAAGCTCCCAGCAGGTTGGAAACGCATGAAGTATCGTTGAGTATACAGATTTCACGTCCGAGAATCAATGAAGAACCCTCCCCCCCCGGACTATATTCGTGAGACAGAATTTTGTATCATAGGAGAGTCGTACCACGGGCGGAAGGGTTTACGCGATCCATGAGGGGAGAGTGATCGTGCATCTTCTGCCATATCAACCACTGTCCCTGCTGCTGGAGTAGGACGAACGGAGGGGTACGAGCATGCCTGCAGCCGATTTTCATCCGGACTATCGCCACCTGGAGCGGGTCCTGCATAACCAGCGTCCGGAGAGGCTGCCTCTCTACGAGCACCACATCGACAGGCCGTTCATCGAGAAGGTGGTGGCCCGTCAGATCGGGTCCCCGGGCACACGTCCGGCTGACCTTGCGCACTACTACACGCAGATCATCGGGTTCTGGAAGGAGATGACGTACGACGCCTTCGACTACGAGGCGGCGATCTGCGACATCCTGCCCGGGCACGGTGCGATCATGGGAGGGATGGCCGGGCCGATCCAGACACGGGAGGACTTCGACCGCTACCCGTGGAATGAAATTCCAACGCGTTTCTGGCAGATCTACGGGCCGCACTTTGAGGCGATCCGCAACGTCCTCCCCCCGGGAATGAAGGCGTACGGAGGCTGCGGCTACGGCATCTTCGAAGGAAGCCAGGATCTGGTCGGCTTCGAGCATCTGTGTATCATGCAGTATGAGGACCCCGAGCTCTTCCGGGACCTCTTCCTGCGGATCGGTGATCTCTGGGTGACGCTGTGGACGGGCGTCGCGGAGAAGTACGCCGACCTCTTCGTCTTCTTCAGGATGGGGGACGATCTGGGCTACAAGACGGGGACGATGCTTGCTCCCGAAACCATCAGGCGGCACATCCTCCCTCAATATACAAGGGTGATCGATCTCGTGCACCGCTCCGGGAAGAGATTCCTCCTCCATTCGTGCGGATGCATCTTCCCCGTGATGGAGGACATCATAGGTCTGGGCATCGACGCCAAACATTCCAATGAGGACCAGATCGCTCCGTTCGACCGGTGGGTCGAGAAGTACGGCGATCGGATCGGGCTGTTCGGAGGATTCGACCTGAACCTGCTGGTTCTGGAGACACCCCAGACGGTCTTTGAAACTGTCCTGGAGAGGGGAAGGCAATTCCGCGCGAGAACGCAAGGGTATGGCCTGGGCTCAGGCAACTCGATCCCGGAGTACATCCCTGTCGAGAACTACCTGGCCATGATCGAGGCCGCGAAAGAGATCAGAAGGCGCGAGGTGGCTGGCGCCTAGCGCACGGCTCCCGAAAGGAGCACAAGCGCGGACACGAGGTGCATTTCCTCGCGGTGTACAATGCCGGGATCCTGGGGATATACGGCCCTGGCTGGGCAACGACAGTTCTTGTGGACAACGATCTGGCGGCACGCTTCAAGTTGTGAACGTCGCAACACAATGGTGAAGAGCCGTCCGATGGAACCTTGACAGAGGAAGGCGTCAATGGTATATTGTCTCGTCAAGAGTGGCACTGAGACATTCCGGTGTCCGAACAGTGTCCGATCATCGGAGAAGACCGGGGAACGCTAGGGTAGTGGCGGGAGGCCTGATCTCCGACAAGGACTGTCTTCATTACCTGGAGCCATCCACGATGCGCCTTCCCTGGTTGTGCTTTGCTGTCGTGTTGCTCGTGGCCTCGCCTGCGCACCCACAAACGTCCACCGCGCGAATCACTCTGCCCAATGGCTGGAGCCTCACCCCCGCGGGCACGCAGCTTACGCTGGGCGACCTTCCGTTGAATTGCGCCATCTCCCACGGAAAGACACTGCTGGCCGTGACGAACAACGGTCAGAGCCGGCACTCGCTGCAACTGGTCAACCTGAAGGCCGGGCGCATCGTGGCGACGGTACCCATCCCGAAGGCCTGGTTTGGCCTTGCGTTCGGTGATGACGACAGGACCCTCTACGCATCGGGCGGGAACGACAACTGGATCCTGCGCTACGATGTGGGGAAGGATACGATCACGATGCGCGATACGCTTGTCCTCGGCCCGCCCTGGCCCCGGCGCATTTCTCCGGCCGGGCTTGCTGTGGACGAAGACGGTGGACGCCTGTACGTCGTGACCAAGGAAGATAGTGCGCTGTATACCGTGGACCTCGCCTCGAAGCGCGTCGCGCACAGAGTTCCGCTCGGTGGCGAGGGGTATACCTGTCTGCTTTCCGGTGACCGCACAAGAGTGTTTGCATCATGCTGGGGTGCGGACGTGGTCCGGCAATTCTCTACGAAGGATATGCGGGAGCTCGCAACGATCCGGGTGGGGGACAATCCGAACGATATGTGCCTCTCCGCGGACGGCGACCTTCTGTATGTCGCAAATGCGAACGACAACAGTGTCTCCGTGATCGATCTCGCCGCCGGACGGGTGATCGAAGCGCTGAACGCCGCCCTGTATCCCAACGCACCGAGCGGATCGACAACGAACAGCGTGGCCCTGAGCGAGAACGGGGAGACCTTGTATATCGCCAACGCGGACAATAACTGCCTCGCGGTGTTCGACGTGCGAACTCCGGGGAAGAGCCGGAGTCTCGGGTTCATCCCGACGGGGTGGTATCCGACATCGGTACGCATCGCCGGCGATGTGCTGTATGTTGCGAACGGGAAGGGGCTGTCCTCCATGGCAAATCCGTACGGCCCGAATCCGGCCGTGCGACAGCAAAAGGTGGTGTATCAGCAGGGGGATACCACGCGGCCGATCGGTGTGCAATACATCGGCGGGCTGTTCAAAGGGGCACTGAGCATCATCCCGATGCCGGATCAAGCACAACTCGCTGCGTATTCCCGGTCCGTCTATCAGAACACTCCGTACACGAAGGAGCATGAACGTCTCGCCGCGGGCGAGCCGGGGAATCCGGTCCCTCAACGTGTCGGCGATCCGTCCCCGATCACACACGTCTTCTACGTCATCAAAGAGAACCGGACCTATGACCAGGTGCTCGGTGATATGCCCGAAGGGAACGGCGACACCAGCCTCGTTCTGTTCGGCGAACGGATCACCCCCAACCAGCATTTGTTGGCGTGGGAGTTCGTGCTGCTGGATAATTTCTTCGTGGATGGGGAAGTGAGCGCGGACGGACACAACTGGAGCATGGGGGCGTATGCCACCGATTACCTCGAGAAGACATGGCCGACGAACTATGGAGGGCGAGGTGGCGGCTACGATGCGGAAGGTGCTCGGGGGATCGCGAACAACAAGCTGTTCATCTGGGACCAGTGCAGCGCGAAGGGCGTCTCGTACCGCACGTACGGAGAGTTCACGGATGGTACACGGGTGGGGATCAAGGTGCTCGAAGGCCACGTGTGTTCATCGTTCACGAGTTGGGACCAGTCGGTGCGCGACACGACACGCTTTGCGCAATGGAAGCGGGAGTTCGATTCTCTCGTCGTTGTGGGTGGGGTCCCACGGTTCAATACCCTCCGGTTCATCAATGATCACACCGAGGGTTTGCGGAGGGGGCGCGCAACACCGTTCGCCGCGGTGGCGGACAATGATCTCGCCGTGGGGTTGTTCGTGGAGTATCTCAGCAAGAGCCCGATCTGGAATGAAAGCGTCGTCTTCATCGTCGAAGATGATGCCCAGAACGGACCGGACCATGTGGACGCGCACCGGAGCACGGCCTATGTTGCGGGTGGGCGGGTGAAACGGCACTTCGTGGATCATACGCCGTATACCACCTCATCCGTCCTCCGCACGATCGAACTGATCCTGGGATTGGACCCGATGTCCCAATACGATGCCGGGGCGACTCCCATGTGGCGTTGTTTCACGGCGCAACCGGACCGGTCTCCCTTTGTCCATGTGCCGAACCGGGTGGACCTGGGCGAGATCAATCTGGCACTGAATGAATGGCAGCGGCGGAGCGAGGAATTCGATTTCACCATGGAAGACCGCGCGCCGGATGACGATCTGAACCGCGTTCTCTGGTTCGCGGTGAAAGGCGCGCACGTGCCATTCCCCGCCATCAACCGCGCGGCGTTCCTTTCGGTCACCCCCGGTGATGACGATGATGATTGACGGCGTTGCCACGACTTGTGGCTCTCGTACCGTCGCCGTACATTCATAGAGACTGAACCACGACGCCTCTTCCTCTGGAGAACCGATCCATGACGTCCAAAGAACGGATGATGTGCGCGCTGCACTGCGAGAAACCGGACAGACTTCCCGTCACCGTCCACCAGTGGCAGGGGTACCATCTCGATAAATATCTGAACGGCGCGACGCCCCTGCAGGCCTTTGAACGTTTCGGCATGGACGCCGCGGTGCAGTATTTTGAGGATATGGGTCAGTTCTGGCTTGTCGGGGCGGATTTCTCGAAGTTCTCCACGCCGGAATGGCGCGATGAAGTGACGGTCCTCAAGTCGGATCCCGAGAACCGCGTGAACCACCACAGAATCGTGACACCTGAAGGGGTGCTCACCTATAAGACGGCAGGGGACAGGAAGACCACCTGGATCACGGAATACCTCATCAAGCACGACGAGGATATCGAACTCATCCGCAAGTACATGCCGGTCCCTGCGCTTGATCCGGCGCCCCTGGCCCGGGCCTATGATGAGGTCGGCGATAAAGGGATCGTGCGCGGGTTCGTCTGGGGGGACCAGGCGGGTTGCTGGCAGCACGCCGCGTGCCTGATGGATATTACGGAGTTGATCTTCAAAGCGATGGATGAACCGGAGTGGGTGCATCATTTGCTGCAGGTCCTGCTCGAGAAGAAGCTGCGTTTCGTGGAGGGGATGAAAGGCGCGAAGTTCGACGTTGTGGAAACGGGCGGCGGCTCGTCCTCGTCTACGGTGATCTCCCCGGATCTCCACGAGAAGTTCTGCCTGCCGTATGACCGCACGTTGCACGACGCTTTGCACGCCCACGGGTTCACCGTGAGTTATCATACGTGCGGGGGCACGCGTGGTATCGAGGATCTGATCATTGCGAACGGCGCCGATGCCTCAGAAACCCTGGCTCCGCTCAGTATCGGCGGCAACCAGGAACCGTGGGAGGTGAAAGCGAAAACCGGGAACAGGATCGCACTGATCGGCGGCATGGACCAGCATTCCGTACTCACGCGCGGCTCTCACACCGAGATCACTGCTCAGGTGGAAACGCTGTTCACGAGGGTGGGCTATGACGGCGGGTACATTCTTTCCTGCGCCGACCATTTCTTCGAAACGCCACTTGAGAACATCGCCGCGTTCGCTCAAGCGGCACGGGCGTGTGTGTACTAGGCTTCCACGTCACAAGGGACGCTTCGAGCACAAAGTGGCTCATCATCAGTGGCACTGCGACATTCCCGTGCCGACACCCTCCCCGATCATCGGGGAGGGCCAGGGAACGGCAGGGAAGTGGCGGGGGACCGGATCGCGGATGGGCCACGTGAACCGTCGCACAGGAGGCATCGTGCGCCCACTGCCGGTTATCTCACCAGCAGCATGCGCCTGGTGGTGGAATACCGCCCCGCCATGAGCCGGTAGAAGTATACCCCGCTCGGAAGTTGCGATCCGTCCATCCTGACCGCGTGATATCCCGCCTGCCGTTCGCCGTCGTCGAGGAGTGCCACCTGTTGACCGAGCACGTTGAAAACCGTGAGCGAGACGTATGACCGTGCTGGCAGGGTATAGCCGATGGTCGTGGAAGGGTTGAATGGATCGGGAAAATTCTGGTCCAGACGGAATTCATCGGTTATGCGTTCCGTTCCCGGATGCACTGCCGTTGTCAACTCCGACAGCGCCCGTCTCCAAATGCCACCGTGCTTGTAGCCAGCATAGACATGTGTCGGCGAACATGCGATTGCCGTCACCCACGTGCTCGTCACGGTCGGTGTTGATGACCTCCAGTGTGCTCCGTTGTCGGTGGACAGGAAGAGGCCGCTGTCCGTTCCCGCGAACACAAAGCCGCTCTGTGCTTCCATGGTTCTGATGTACCTATCGGGGATGCCCTCGCCAGCGTCATGCCAGCTCGTGCCATGGTCTGTCGAAGCATACAGTCCACTATCGCATACGGTAAAGACGGTGCCGCCGGCGGCAAAAAGTATTCCGACGACGGACGAAAAATGAGCATGGCGGTGTGGAATGCCTGAGTCGACAGCAGCCCAGCTCGCACCGCCATCTGTCGTACAAAACACACCGCCTCCGTGACCGACCACGTCATTACGGGTCGCGACAAAGAGGCTCGTGTCAGAGATCGCGAGGGCGTTCACATCAGAACTGAAATCTCCCAGCCTGACCCCACGCGTCACCCTGCCGTCGTTGGCTATGCCGAAAATGCCCCCGGACGTACCTGCGTAAAGGACAGTGTCGGAAACCACAAAGGCGCGGACAGCATATGGCAATAACCGGTGATCGATCGTCGTCCAGCCTGTGTCGCTATGTGTAGATATGTAGACTCCTGGACCCCCGGCAATGATCGTCTTTTCTCTCATCGCAATGAGATTGATCCCCTTGGCGTCCCATCCTCCTCCGATCTGGGTCCACTGATCGCCGTTTGCAGCGGAAAGAAATATCCCTCCTGCATCGGTGGCGGCGAGCAGAGTTGCGCCGGAGACACCGAGTGCGCTGACGACGACCGGTGGCATGCCTGCATTGCCCTGGACCCAACGCATGCTATTGTCTGTAGATCTATAGGTCCCGAGCCCGCTCGTCCCGGCAAGGAGGTTTGGGCCGGACACGGCAATTGCATTGACCGTTGCTGTCAGTGAATCCCGGCCCGCACCCGTCCAATGAGCGCCATTGTCGGTTGTGGAGAACACGCCCCTGAGGGTGCCGGCAAAGAGGACGCTATCCCTGGCGGCGAGGCAGTTGATGCCTTTCTGTTTCAGACCAGCATTGACCTCCGTCCAGCTCGACCCGTTGTCGGTAGAGAGGAAGACGCCTTCTTCCTCGGTTCCGGCAAAGAGTTTCCCCCCGCCGGCATGCAAAGCACTGACAGCGTACCTCCAGCCGGTATAGTCATTGAGCCTCTTGAATGTCCAGGTTGCTCCATGATCGGTTGACAGGTAGACGCCAATGCTGTCGGAACCGGCGAACAGACAAGAATCACCCGAGGCAATGCAACGGATGAAGCCGGTAGACCACTGAGGCATCACGGGGAGTCCTGCGCTGGCGGCCTCCCAGGTCGTGCCGCCATCGACAGACACGAAGATGCCATAGTTGGTGCCGGCGAAGACCGAAGAATCCACGACCGCCAGAGCGGTGGGCTGTGTCCACGCCGGCAGGGAGTCGGTCGGCTCCCATGTCGTACCATTGTCTGCCGAACGAAAGATCCCTTCGCTTGTTCCGGCAAAGAGATATTGTTCCATTGTGGCGAGGCAGGATGCGCCCCTGGCTGTGAGACCTGCATTGACCGCCGTCCAGCTTGCGCCATTGTCGGTGGAGCGGAATATGCCGTTGCTTTGCGTGCCCGCAAAGAGATACGTGCCGTGTACGACGTAGCAGTTGATCGTACATCCATACGGGCCGTTCATGAGTTGCCATTGCGCGGATGCATACGGATTGAACGTGCCGATGGCAAGGGCGAAAAGGAAGAGTCGGGTTCTCATTGTATCCCCCCGCAGTGAAGATGAGAAGCATAGGATGAGCCAGGGGGTCGTCGGGTGGGTCCTGGAACCGGAGTGGAGGTGGGGATCCAGATGGGCGGCTCGATGGCTGTACAAACCATCAGTAGCTTACCTGTATCAAATATAGCCCGGCATGTTGGCAATGTCAATGGGGTTGAGGGGCGGACCATTCGCTATTCGGTGCGTGCCTGAACCCGGCCGCCTCTTCACTGGCGTAGGGACGGATGGCAAAGGCTGCGCCTTGCCCCATATCCACGGCTTTGCCTGATCGCGTCTGGAAGCCATACCACTCTTCTGCTCTCAGACCAGCCGTAGGCCTGAATGCACCCGATACGACGCCCGGGGGAACTATATCGTGTAGTATTGACGTTCATGACGGTACACCGCTTCGTGTGGGCATTCAGCTCTGCTGAGTGGTCGCCGCCCACGGCCCAATCCGCTTGGCTTTTCGCGTGTGCGATCAGATTCCGCAGCTTTCAGGAAGTGCTTGCGGAACTCACCCAGGTCGATCTGTACAGTGCAAGTCACAAGACTCACATCGATCGTCGTATGTTCCGGTCTTCTCAAACCATACTGGAGTTCTCTATGTCAAAAACCATGACTCTCCTTGCCATCTGCTGCCTCGTTGTTCTCGCCGGCTGCGGTGCGTCCCAAATGTCGTCGTACACTTCCAAGAATGTCGCAACAGAATGGAACATCACTGCAACCAAGTCGGCCGTCACCAACGTGATCACCATCGCCATCAATGATAGCGTGGTCGTTTCCGACAAGCCCGCCGCGTTTGCGAACACGATTGAAGGAAAAGGGACCTACCGGGGACATGCAGTGCACTTCTTCTCGGTGTACAATAGCGGGGTGCTGGGGATCTTTGGCACCGGCTGGGAAACGACCGTCCTTGTCGACAACGACCTGGCGGCACGCTTCAAACTGTGAACCGGAGATGGCCTGACCCCTGCATGTGATCCAGGAAGTTGAGGAAGGGATCGCAAGTAAGGGGGAAACCCTTCCATGCGATGAAAACGAAAGGGGGCATCGCTGCCCCCTCTCGTCTATCCGTTCGGCAGGATCGGCTCCCGCTCCCCGGCATCGAACATCGTCGGGAGCAACGGACGGTAAGCGTCCACAGATGGACTCGCCGGTCTCAGCCCTGTATCCGCATCTGCAGTTCCTGTCCAAGCTTCAACACAAAATCGCGATCCCTCCGGGCGTTGTTAAGAACGGCCTCCAGGTTGAAGTCCACGGGGTTCTCAACCACACAATCCTTCGTGAACTCAATGCACAGGTATCCGCTGAATCCCTTATGGGCAAGGGCCCGGGTCAGCCTCCTGTGGTCCAGATCTGCATTCTCGAGTAGCTCCATGGAGTCCCCTTTGCGCCCCTGGTAGTGGACATGGATCACGTCTGCTGCTACGAGTTCGTAGTCCCGTATCGCCTGGTTCGTGTCGCGCAGATCGAATGGCTGGAAACAGATCTTGAATCTGTCACTCTGCACATCCTGCATGAACCTCCGACAGGACCCAACGGTATCGAATAAAGTGTTCGGATGGGTCTCGCCGGTGATCGTAAGATCAAGAGATTCCGCCCGTTGTGTCATCTGCTTCATGGCTTCAACGGAGAGTTCGTACTCCCTGGGAGTGATGAGAGCTGAATCCCGGCTGCCCGCGAAGACCTTCACAATGTCCGCACCCAATATCTTCGCATAACTCAAGAGCCTGTTGGTTCTCTCGCCTTCCCTGCGACATTCTTCCCCCCCGACATGCAGCTGAGGATAGAGTCCGACCACGGGGAAGGATACTCCCAGAGAATTGCCGGCTGCACGGATCGCGCTGATCTGTGCCTCTGTTTCTTCAGAGATATGATGCTGCCAGATCTCAACGAAACGAAACCCGGTCTGAGCAATGGGCGCGAGAAGTTGCTCGAGCTTGTGGAACGGGACCTTTTCCTTCGTCCATCGATGCGGGTCAAGAGCTATGGAGTTCAGGACGAGCGTGACCATTCAGAACTTAGCTCCCTGGATAAGACCACCGGCGATCGACGCGAGCGGCTTGGTCAGGCGCTTCGACAGGATCATTGCCACCCCGATGATGAGCAGCAGTCCGCTGATCCCGAGGTTGACCCCGATGTTCGTCCTGGTACCGGGCACGGCCAGGATGAGAAGCGTCACTCCTGCCAATCCAACCGAGATCCATCCCACGAGGGGAAAGATGTTGGCCTCTTTTGCGCCGGTGGAGAGGACTTCCTTGACAACATCGACCGGTCTGTCCAGTCTGTCGAAGAAAGCGTTCACTTCAGCCTGCGATGCCTGCAGATCTCTTCCGAACATGGCTGCAAATCGATATGTCAGTGCGAAGTACGCGAGTGCTGAAAGCAGAAGCCAGAAGTGGGCCGACACCAGGAACTCCGTCCAACCAGCCATCAGGCTGCCTGCGAAGGTTCCGGGCGACAGGTCCGGATTGTGGTTGGCAAACAGGAAGAAGAAGTAGAGAACGACACTCAGCACCAGGCTGATCGCCAGGGCAGACATACGCCGTGCGTTGTACATCCGTCCCAGAGGATAGGAAGCGACGACAAACAGGAGTGTGATGGCCACCGTGATCAGGAACTGTTCCCCCAGCGAATAGTGCAGCACAAAGCGTGCGAGCGACGCCATCAATGCGCCTGCGATGACGGATGCCATGGCGGACCAGCGCGAGATCTTTCTGGTCATGATCCCCAGCAACACCGGTATCGCGCTGGGAACAGCCGTGAGTCCAAAGAAGATGGTGCTGATCGAGAATATCCCAAAATCGCTGTGGATGATCACCAGTGCAAGGAGGATCGCGATCAGGGCGAATACCGAGACAGAGATGCGACCCACGCGAAGCGTCTGCCTTTCCGTGGCGGCCGGCCTGAAGCGATTCTTGTAGAGGTCGATCGAAACGATCGAGGATACGGTGTTCCAGACTCCGCTCATGGAGGACATGGATGCTGCCATCATGGCGGAGAGGAAGAACCCTACAATACCAGCGGGCATGTAGCGCAGCACCACTGCAATGAAGACATTCTCATCTGCCTTGGTGACACCGGCGAAGTACCCGAGCATGGTGATGTCGGGCCACAGCACTTTCCCGATCAGCGGGGGGATGCCGAACAGGACAGGGGCAGTCAGGAATAGAACGAACGTGAACCATCCGACCTTCATGGCTTCCTTCTCGTCGCGGACGCTGTAGTAGCGCTGGGCCTTGTCGCCGACGGCATTGCCGAAGATGTTCGCCGCGATAAGCCCGAGCAGATACCAGTGGTCGTACATGGTGCCATCCGGCAACACGTGATGAAAGGTCAGCGGCTGGACCTGCCGGAGCAGGTCTCCGGCCGAACTGAACTCCCCTGACAGAAGGACGGCCGGAAGCAGTACCACGCAGACGGCGATCAGGATCAGGAACTGGACGACGTCCGTAATGCACACCGCCCATAAGCCACCCATGAACGTGTAGAGCATGATGATGATCCCGATGACGACGATCATCACATCGATGGCGACCATGGATCCGGGGAAGAGCGTGGGCGCACATATCTTGCTCAGCGATGCCAGATGATGGGCCGGCCAGTAGAGCATGGCCAGTGCCATGTACACGCTGAAAAAGAGATGCGTGGGTCTGTTGAACCGTGTCTCAATGTACTCGACCGGAGACGTGACACGGGTTCTCCGCCAGCGTTTGGCCGACATCAGGAAGCCGATCAGGAACGCAATGCTCCATGTCAGAAAGTACAACAGGCCAAACCAGCCCGTGTGATACACGAAGCTTGCCCCGCCGGTGAAGGTCCAGGCAGAGAACATGGTCATGTAGAGCGAGATACCCGACACCCACCATGGGATGAGGTTGCCTCCAATGAAGAAATCCTTCCCCCCCTTCATGAACCGGCTGAAGTAGACCCCGATGCCCAGCATGGAGACAAGATAGATACCGATGACCACGTAGTCGACAGCAGGAAGGCCAAACGTCATTTCAATTTCTCCTCTCCCGAAAGCTGCTGGCACGAACGGACGAATTCCGCCGAGGTCGAGGTGTATCCCAGAAATGCCTCGACGTGCCGGATGATGGCGCGCGTGACGGTCTGATCATCCATCGTGTCGTGATACTCCATCGCCGCGGTGCCGTCACGCAACAGAACGATCCTGTAATTCCTGTACAGGGCATCGGTCAGCGTGCCGAGAACGCAGGCGTTGGCTGCGAACCCCACCGTGATCAGGTTCTTGATCCGGAGATTCCGCAGGAGGGTCTCCAGGCAGGTCTCGAAAAATCCGCTGTACATCTGCTTCTGTACGATGTACTCTCCGGGCCCTGGTTCGACCAGGGTGCTGAAGCGGAATTCCACAGGATCGGTCTCCCACCGTTCTTCCACCGTGAGGCCGTGCGTCCTGACAAGGATCGACCCGAACTCACTCTTCTGTGTCGCCACCATCTGGTTGGAGTTGTTCAGATAGATGATCGGGATCCCGATCCTGCGGGCAGCCTCGAGCGCAGGCTTCACATGGCCGACCATGACCCGGCGCTCCACCTCGGTGGACCCTCTATAGAAGAGCGCGGGCCTTTCAGGTTCCGGCTCACCCGGACTGTACCCCAGCCCATAGACGTCGATCAGCATGAAGGCCGTCTCATCGCATGGCAATTCCAGGATCTCTTCGGCGTGCCCGAGGTACTCTTCGGGTGGGTACATCCGGTAATACCTGCCCGGGATGCTCAGGTTCATTGTCATTCTCCTTGTTCTTGGTACCTGGACCGGCCTTACACCGCCACGGGACAGATCTCTCCACCCATGCCCAGGATGACGACGCGGGCCGCATCTCCCTTCCTCTTCGCGCCTTCTCTCATTGCTTCCTGCACAGTGCCGAACGGGGTGAACCCCAACCGGCGGATCTCGTCCGGAGGGATCCCGGGGGACACCATGTACGCCTCTGTCCGACCGATCAGCCGTCCTCCCTGAACGATGTTGTGAGCTGAAACTTTGTCAAGCCGCCCCTGCGCAAGGAGCCGGGACGTCTCCTCCAACCCCCTGTATCCGAACTCCAGCACCTCAGGATGCTGACTGCCGACGCCCTCGGGGGCCGGTGTCACAAGAATGACCACGGCGCCATCGGGGACGATGCACTCGAGCGCGCACATCGCCTTGACCCCCTGCCAGAGGTCCTGATCCAGGGGGTGCGTGTCGATGAGAAATATCCCCGCCGCAGCCGGATCCGGCACGGGGACACGGTAGAATTCCCCTGACAGCGCACAGCCCGCTCTGTGGGCCTCAACCGGTTCTCCCGAGAAGCACCGGACGATCCGTCCGCTCCCGTCGAGCACGACGTTGACGATCGCCGTGAGCCCGGCCATCCGCGCGATCCTGTCGATCTGCTCACGCATGGGGTTGTCTCTGACCCCGAGCACATCTCTCTGCGGGAAGTGCACGCTTTTCCAATGGAACTCGCCAACGGCTTCTTCAGTGGCAACCCCGGGGGCAATGATCTTCCCGCCGCCGGAGAACCCCGCGGCAGGGTGGGGGGCGATGCTTCCGACACCGATCACGATGTCCGCATCGTGCATGGCGCAGTTCAGGAGCACCCGGTGTCCGTCCAGCTCGCCGTAGTCGTGGAGCGCACCGGGGTTCGCCCATTCGTGGTTCGCGACCGGAATCCGTCCAGCGATCGACGGGCCCACCCTGGCCGCGATCTCTTCGCGCGTCATGTGCCGGTGCGTTCCGAGTGCTATCAGCAGCCGTATGTTCGCTTCCCGCGCTCCTCCCCGTGCGAGCTCCGTCAAGAGGGGAGGGAGGATGCGATGGACGGGTGTGGGCCGGGAGATATCATCGACCACGATGAGCACACGGGAGTTCGGGGTGACGAGCTCCGAGAGCCTCGGCATCCCGATCGGTGCGCCAAGGCTCTCCTCAACAAGTGCTTCGGGCAACTGGCCCGATGGTGCCATCGCCCTGACCGTGTAGACCTCTACCGGATGGGTGGCCGGGATCTCAACGGGCGCGATCGAAGGATACGGGAACGAGTAGTTGAAACTATTTGATGTACTCATGATCCCTTCTGTCCGGAAATGCCTGCGGCGCCAACCCCCGAACCTTGTACCGGGAAACCCCCGTGAACCCCGCGTACTCGACCTTGTCGGTGATGCTGATCCGGGCATAGCGGAAGTCCCCTTCGATGCCGTCGGTGAATCTCCGGTACGATCCGTCCGATATGATGATCAGATCCTGCCCTTCCGTTGTTGTTACCCGGCACACCAGCGCCGAATCACCGGGTACATCCACCCGTTCGACAGCGATCCGGGTAGGATCGATCCGGCTCGAAGAGGCGAACGGATAGATCAGTGTCACCATGCGGTCGACGTTCGGGTTTCCCGAAAGATCTTTCCTGAAGATCAACCAGTCGATCTCCCTGTGGGAGGGCTCATGGGGAAGCCCGTTCAGATCCGCGCTTCCTGCGGTGCGAACCCTCTGAACATTCCGCACGTCTCTCCGGTCCTGCTTGATCACGAAACCCTTCTCACCCTGTGATGTGAAGCCATCCGGGAGTTCGGCCATGGTGGAGGGGGTATGGAAATTGAACTCCATATCCTGGTTACGTCCGGCTGTGACCACGTCGTCGACAATGAGCCAGTACTTTTTCTTTGCGGAGATGATGTGCCGGCGGTGCTTCGCCTTCTGGTACGTGAGGTAGCCGTCGTGTGAGGCAGCGAACACGTCGGTCTGCGCCATGGGAGACCAGACCTTGTCGTACCCCCGCATGTTCATCTTTTCCGGAACTGCCTGGTTGATCGTCACCATGTTGTGCGCACGGGGATGCTTGTACCAGCTCACGTGCAGAGAGTCCAGGTAGCCCAGCTCGCCGAGTCCGGCGTCCAGTGCGATGGGGATCCCGTTGGCGTAGATCTCGAAGGCCAGATGGTCGTAGTGGCTGTGATTCTGCCACTCGCCGTAGTTGAGTATAAGGAAGTGACTCTCCGGGCTCCAGGAATCCCGCATGACGACGAACTGCGAATGGGGGAAGTCCACGGACGTCGTCGCGGGGGGCGTGACGTTGAACGGCATGGAGGAGATCTCCTCCGCGGAGAATTCGTGCCGGACGGCACCAACGAAATCGCCCCGGCTGAAGAACCCGGCCATTTCCCGGAACATACGGACAAGGCTCTTGCCTCTCCCCGCGTCGTTGAAGGGCGCATTGACTCCCACCGGGGTGTTCGTCAGGACAAAGAACTCGATGAACTTTTCCAGCCGCCCCAGATAGGCGTCCTTCAGCGAGGGGTCGTTCTTGAAATACTGGAACATCATCATATAGCGGTAGAACACCGTGAACATGTACTCCGCATAGCTCGGCGTTCTCTCGATGTATCCCCCGTCGTCTTTGATGTCGTTCTCGAGGTGCTGGACCATGGTCTTTCTCCCCCGGTCCAGCCAGGAATCCGACTCGCGGAACTCCGGGTAGACCAGTGCCGCATAGGAGAGCGTCATGGCGGTGTGGGTCTGCCAGTTGTACGGGTGAAACGGGGTTTGTGCCAGACACTGGTCCAGCCACCGGGAAGATCCCAGGATGATCTTCAGCAGCCTCTTGTTGGTCTCCGGCGAGAGGTGCCGGGCGAACACCCTGTGAGCATCGATCAGCCGCTGCGTCCTGGCGGCCAGACCCAGCTCATACCAGACCACATCGTATTCAGTGATCTGGTTCGGCGCACGCTCCCCGCGGATGCTGTCGAGCTGGTCATACCATTGGTTGAAGAGACTCTCGAACGCCGATGCCGTAGCGGGATCACGCCGCACCAGAAAGTCGGCGATCAGAGCGTCGAGGAAGGAGAGGTAGTGGACGCCGTGTTTCGATGCATTCGGATAGTTGTGATTGAAGTCGATCTTCTTGCCCCAGTTGACCCCGTAGAGCGTGAATCCCTTCCCGGGCGTGAAGACCTGTTCCGCGGAGCGGACGATGGCCTGTGCCCGGCTCGAGTCCGTCCGGACCTCGTTCAGGAATTCGTCCGTGGTAATGAAGAACTTCTTGTTCTGAGGATCATACGTCGAGAGCCGCCCGTTGTCGCTCTTCCCGGTAACGGAATGGCGCAGGAGACCGGACACCCGGTCATACCGCCGGGCCGAGAGGGCCTCCCGCAGGTCGCCGGCGATGGCGGGCACGGCAAGCGAACCGACGAGTTCTTCGTCGGTGATGGCGCGGATCTTCTTCTCGAAGTAGGACTTGTCGATGAGGACGTCGTGCCATTCCGAAAGTGCGAGCTTATGATCCCAGCCGGCACGGTCGCCATGGGGGACCTCCTGCCTGCACAGAGGGCAATACCATTTGTCCCCGACCTGGTAGACGGTGGACTGGAGACGGATAACGGGACCGGACCGGTCCTTCTCGTCACGAGGAGTCTCCTGAGAAGAGAACGTGATCGGGAGGAGGGCAAGCAGGAAGAGCACTCCGTGCAGCATCGGCGGGACCTCGGGGGGTGTTGGTGGACTGTGAACATGGTAGTCAGCGGTCTTCAGAAATGCAAGCCATGCCTTGACATCCAAGTTGTTATTCCCCTTATTCGGAGTACGCGAGCGGGAAGTGAATCAATTCGTACGGGATAGACAAGCAGGAGCGCATCATGATCAGATCGTTGGTCCTTTGTTCCATTCTTCTCATAACAGGCATGGCGCATTCTGCGCCGGCCCGGAAGCCGGCCCGTTTGGCTCTGGTGCAACTCCTGGGCGGGCAAACGCAGGACTGGCGGCAGTATCTCGCCAAGGGGCTGGAGGCCATCGACGAGGCAGGGAAGCTGCAGGTGGACATGATCGTACTGCCGGAAGGCGTGAACTTCGGTCCGGGGGTGGATGTGACGTATGCGGAGGCGGCCATCGGCCTGGATTCTCCCGAGCTGGTTGAAGTCAGCAGGAAGGCCAGGCTGTATAACTGCTATATTGTCTTTCCGTTCATCCAGAAGGAACGCGGGAAGATCTACAACAGCGCGGCGGTGTTCGGCAGACAGGGGGAACTCGTCGGCGTCTATCACAAGACCCATGAGCCGCGCGCTGTCATTGAGACACAGAACGTCACCGTGGGGAATGAATGGCCGGTCTTTGATCTGGATATCGGAAAAGTCGGCATCATGATCTGCTATGACACGATCACTCCCGAGCCCGCACAGGTCTACAGTCTGCTGGGAGCCGAGTTGCTCGTTTTTCCACATGTGATCTCCATCCATCAGAACGGGGATCAATTCGATCTGCGTACGCGGGCGCGGGCGCTCGACGCATGTGTGTATGTCGCTTCGTGCGGGTGGGCCCGGCCGCACGACGCGGGCGAACCGGGGCCGCTCTCCGGGACGTGTGTGATCGACTATGAGGGCCGCGTCACCGCCCAGGCGGCAAAGGATACGAAGGACATCCTCGTTGTCACGGTTCCATTCACACAACCTCGCATCACCAAGGACCTTGGTGTGTACGGTGAGGCGGAGTGGAAGAAGGTGTATTTTGGCGAAAGGAGGCCGTGGCTGTACAAGGTACTCAGCGACGACAATAAGGCATGGCGGAGCTGGGCAACAGAGGAGAACTACTAGCCGGAGAAGCCGCCGAAGACGTGCTGCGGAAGATCGGCCCGCCGATGATCGCGGAGGGATACCGCTTTGTTGAGGAGTTTGTTATCTTGTGTGATCCGATCCCGGAACAGGGCGGCACCGCGGGTCGATCCCATGAAACGAAGACCGAAGGACGAACTGAGATGAGCACCCCGATGGTGCAGGAGAACGCTGGTAAGGTATACGAGTTCATGAAACGAGGGAATGCCGGGTTGACGCGGGAAACCGCGAACGAGGTGGACCACGACCCTGCCAGCTGGGGAATGGACATCGACGACTGGGATTGGAATGCCGGCGTCGGCATGATCGCGATATCCGACTACTATGAGAAGACCGGAAAGCCGGAGATCCTGGAGTTCATGCGGGGATGGGTCGCCCGGAACAAACACCAGTGTGCGAAGAAGGACCACGTCAATTACCTCGCACCGCTGGCCATGTACCCGGACATGTTCCTGAGGACGAAAGAGGCCTACTACCGCGATACAGCGGTCGAGTACGCTGACTGGGTCATGGCCAGTGCCGGGAGATCTGCAGACGGCGTGTTCTATCACGGGGCATCTGTTTCGGGGGAGGTGTGGGCCGATACTGTGTTCATGGCCCTGGTGTTTCTCTCGAAGACGGCGAAGCTCACCGGGAACTCCGCGATGGCGGAGGCGGTGATCAACCAGATCCTTGCACACTGCCGGCTCCTTCAGGACCCGGCCACCGGCGTACTGTACCACGGGTATCACTGCGTGGAGGATCACCACATGTCGGGAGCCCTCTGGACACGGGGCAACTCCTGGGTGGTGATCGGAGCCCCGATGATCATCGAGACCATCCGGGACATCGTGGAGATCCCGAAGGAACTCTTTGAACGGTATGAAAAGTTGGTGAGTGGCCTGCTGTCGTTCCAGGCGGAGGACGGTCTCTGGCATACGGTGATGACCAGGCCGGATTTCTACAAAGAGACCTCGGGAAGTGCGGGAGTGGCGGGAGGCATCCTCAAGGCGGTGCGCATCGGCATGCTCCAGCCGGACCTGTTGCCACGCGCTCGCAGAGCTCTTGATGCGGTGGTTGCGCAGATCAGCGCCGACGGCGGCGTGCAGGGCGTCTCGGGCGGAACGCCGATCATGCCGACGATCGATGCCTACGGGAAGCTGACCCGCTATCCAACATTGTACGGTCAGGGGCTGACGCTTCTGATGCTGAGCGAATGCCTGTACCAGGACATGGCCGGGGCAGGAAAAACATCGTCATAGTGAAGGCCGGTGGCATGAAGCAACCCACTCTACCCGTTCGGATCGGCATCCGTGCGCACGATTTCGGACGGCTACCGGCCGGAGAGCTCGCGGCGAAGATCGCTGCCGGTGGATTCTCCTGCGCGCAGCTCGCGGTTGGCAAGGCGATCGCCGGGATCACGCTCAAGCCCGGACTTCTGAATCCGGGGCTTGCGTTCGAGATCGGCGAGGAATTCCGCCGGCACGGAGTGCAGATCGCGGTGCTCGGGTGTTATGTCAATCCGCTCCATCCGGATCTTGCCACGCGCCGATCCCTGCTGACCCTCTTCAAGGAGCATCTGCGGTTCGCGCGGGATTTCGGCACCGGGCTTGTCGCCCTCGAAACCGGCTCGGTCAACGCCGACTACACGCCTCATCCCGATAACCACGGGGAAGCGGCTTTCCAGGATTCGCTCGCGAGCATTGCGGAGCTTGCCGCCGAAGCGGAACGGTTCGGGGTCCTCGTGGGCATCGAAGGGGTCGCCTCGCATGCGGTATCCACACCCCGGAAGATGCGGAAGATGCTGGACGCCGTCGGGTCGGCGAATCTGCAGGTCGTCTTCGATCCCGTCAACCTACTGACAGCCGAGAATCACTCCGAGCAGGAACGGGTCATCGGTGATTCCTTCGACTTGTTCGGAGACCGGATCGTGGCGATCCACGCGAAGGACTTCGTTATCGAGCATGGCCAGCTCAGGCCGGTCGCCGCGGGTGAGGGACATCTCCGGCACGATCTGGTGATGCGGTTCGTGGTCGAGGAAAAACCCGGGATCAGTATCCTGCTGGAAGATACGACAGAGCTGACAGCCCGGCCGTGTGCGGAGTTTCTGCGCAAGGTCCTGGGATGAGATCGGTCCCGCCGGTGCCATAGCGAAGCCGGGTGTGGTCACCGTCCCAACAAGCGGCCTGCAAACAGCGCGGCAACCGGGTTGTGGCGCACCCTTCCCGCCAGCGTCACCTGGCACACGATGTACGAACCGGCGCCGCGACGTTTCTCGGCGGCTGCGAACTTGCTTTGCCATGCGCCGCCTCCCCAGACCCCGTTCCCATTCGTCAGGATCGGATCCCACTCCCTGGCATCGAACACCGTCGGAAGCAACGGTGTGAAGTAGTCTACCGTGGGGTCATACCAGCACTTGAAGTCCTCCGGCTCGAACCCGGCAACGAGCTGGTGGCCGGTGGCACGCGACACGAACTCCCTGGCGCGCATCACGCATTCCTCGACACGTACCTCAGAGCCACCGATCTTGTATGTCCCGACGGGAAGCTCCAGAAACACTGCCCTCGCACCTCCAGCGACAGCACTATCGATGGTGCTCCGATGCTTCGCATATTCGGCAACGTCGTCGATCAGGAGTACAGATGGTGTTGCGCCGCCCTCGTTCATTCCCAGTTCCTCCAGCAACTGCCGCGCCCTTCCGTCACCTGTGCCGATAACGCGGATAGCCGCTGCACCAGGCGGTGGGAGTGAAGGGAACACGTCGAACTCGATGCTTGTGTCAACGATGATGCTGTCCGTATCGGCAAGCCCCAGCCGCAGGAGGAATCGGGTCCGCTCACGCACGTCGGGTGCCTGATGGACGAAGTAACCCTGGAAGGCCGCTCGGATGGATTCGACGGTGGCGGGCGACTGGCGCGAATAGACGGCGCGTCCATCCTGCTCGAGTTGCCACCGGAGCTGCAGTCCCTGTGGCGACGCGGGCGTGTCGTTGCAGAGCCAGAACTCGAACGACATCTGTTCTCCGGCCGTGAACGCCCAGCGGTCGGTGCGGATGTTCACCGCCAGCGGCTCGAGTGCATCGCGATATGCGAAGTACGCCGGCTTGGGGCGGCGCTCACAGTCCATGATCGTCTTCATCCAACTGGAAGGGAAGGCATCGATGAACAGGTGGATCGCGAAGCCTGTCATGCGATCGTCGCGGCGGAACCGTTCGGCGAAGAGCCGCGTTGCCCAGGCCTGGTGCCGTTGACTGGCGGCCACCCAATCAGCCAGCGAGTGCTGCGTGTCGAACCACATGTAGTGGAAATTGCCGGTCTGTGAGCCGGGGATGGCATTGGGTGACCATCGGGATTCGTCCGCGCCCGGCAGCCACGTGCGGGGATACCGGCGCCGCATGAGATCGGCCGGGTCGAGCCCCTCCGCACCGAACTCACCGCACGCGTACATCCAATCGGGTTTCACCGGTACCCAATATCCTCTGTGAAGCTTTCCCAGCTCGAGGCCGTGGCCGTTGTACCAACCGCAGTACACGTGATTGTCCGGCAGTGTCTCGCCCGGTGGGTCGTAGTCGCCTTCCACATGCTTGATGACGCGGTCCGGATTCAGTATCCGCACGGCCCGGTCGGCAGCGCCGAAAAATGCTTCGAGGTCGGGACGGGTCAGATGGCGCTGGGGCTTGCCATTGGCATTGGGAAACGGCTCGTTGATGTAGCTGATCATGATGTTGGAAGGATGGGCGCGGACGATCCGTTCCATCTCCTCCGCCTGACGGACGCCTTCCGCGACCTTGTTGTAGCGCATGCAGCCGAACAATGGAAGATCGGTCTGCAGCATCAACCCGAGACGGTCACAGTAGTCGTACACCTCAGGTTGTACAGGCCTCTGCGTCAGCCGGAGGTAGTTCATGTTGCAGATCTTGGCGAGCAGGATGTCGTCCACGAGCTGCGGGAAGTCCTTCTGAAACACATCCTGCTGTTCGAATCCCATCGTGTTTGCGCCACGCAGCCTGATCTGCTTATTATTGAGGAGCAAGCGTCCCCGCGGGATCGCATCGACATCCTGGCGCATGGTGCGCATACCGAACTGACGCTTCGCCTGGTCCACAACACGTCCGGCATCGTCGAGCAGTCGGACCTGGATCTGATAGAGCCAGGGTGTGTTGAGATCCCACCACCGGACCTCCGGTATGACGAGCGGCACTTTGAGCAGGTTCATGCCGGGACCCATCGTGAGGGTCACGTCCTGATTGTCCGTCGGCTTCTGGAGGTCTCCGACGCCGGGAATGATCCGGGTGCCGGGGATGTAGCGAAGGCGGCTGATGACCGTATCCCTGAAGTTCTGACCGTAGACGGAGATCTCCAGAGACGCCGGCTTGTTGCGCCGGTCCGTATTCCACACCTCGACCCATGCCTCGGCGCGTTCCTCGTCGGGCAGCGGCCGTACCCAGAGATCGGCAACGTGCATCGGGGCTCGACCCTCGACGATCACGTCCTGATAGATGCCGAATCCGGGCGGGCAATGGTGCCAGCCAAACCCGGGATCGTCCCACCCGAGGTTGGTTGCCGCATACATCTTGTCTCCTTCCTCATCCTGCCCCCACGAGTCGTTCCCCATGTAGATCGCATCGTTCTCAACCTGCACAAGCAGCGTGTTGGAGCCCTCGCGGACGTACCGGGTGCAATCGAATTCGAAGCCGGCGAAGAATCCCTCGTGCGAGCCGAGGTAGTGCCCGTTGACAAACACGCGCGCCTTGTAGTCCACCGCGCCAAACCGGACAAAGACCGCGCCCTTGCCGAGCATGGTCCGCGTCACCGGGAATGTTGTCCTGTAGAATGCGACCGCGCGGCCGATCGGTCCGCCGAAATGGGGGACCCTGACGTTCGTCCACCTTCCGGCACCCCGCAGCGTATGCTGAAAGTCCGATCGGTCGGCGTCGGTTTCCAGGCGCCATTGAAAGGTCTCGATCCGCACGGTCTCGCGGAGAGAGGGGAGGGCGGGGGCGAGGTCCTTGAGGTACTGCGCGTACACGGCGCGCTGCCGGGCAAGTTCTTCCTTCAACTCTTCGGGTGTGTCGATCTTTGGCCGTGGTGTGAAGGCTGCACCCGGATCGGACTCTCCACCCCGGAGGATGGTCCGGGGAAGCGACGGGGGATGCACGTCCTCAAGCGGGCCTCGATCTGATCCGATGGCACGGCCGCCGATGGCCGCGAATACGTCCGTGGCAACGGTAGGTGTGTCTCTGGCCGCCGGGCTGTGTTGCGTTTGCCGGGGTGCAGCCGTCTGCGACCATCCGAGGTGCCTGCCTATGTGAAGACTGACGAGGAGGCCTGGTATCAAGAATACGCGGGTACACTCAGAGAGTCGTTGTCTCATGTCGACGGAGAACCTCCTGCCTATTCGTCCAATGGGGCGCAACTGTTGTGATCTGCCGTCACTCTTTTGTATCGCTACAAGGTCAGAACCCCCGATGCGTTCGCTTCGGTCCGTGCGCGACCGGATTCGGTACTCATCATGCGGGGGTCAGGTCAAGATACTACTACCACACCGGCGTGTCAAATGCCGTCCATACCGTAAACCATACCTGAATCACACCTCGGATGACTCCGCGTGCAAGGCCGGTTGGTGAGGCGCGATGCCGTTCCATACGTGGACTCTCTTTGCGAACGGCTTGCATTTCCAAACATCACGGCGTATACTCGTGACGTACCTGCCCGTGTGTCACTCGTACCCTGTTCTCGCGACCGCCAGCCGGTCCGCCCTCATTACCCATGCGATCAACGGGAATGCACGTCGCCAACGCGTCGGCCCTGCGATCGCCGTTGCGATCGAAAAGGATCCCGTGCATGAACCTATATCTTCTCCTCCCTGCCCAACGGCGAAGTGCCTTCGCTTTCGTCTTCCTCTGTGTGAGCGCCCTGGTGTGTGGCGGATGCCGGCCCGCTGAGCCGGGCTCATACGAGCTTCGCGTTCCAGCGATGACCGTGACGTTCGATCCCACCGGTGCCGTGCAGCAGATCGTGATCCCCGGCCCTGATGGAGCGCGCAAGGTGCGGGCATTCACGCAGCTCCGCGATTGTGATCCGGAAGGAAACGTCACGTTCACACGCAATGACTCGCTCCTCAGCTTCCAACAAAAATGGACCTCACGGTCCGGTGGTAACTCGGCCCTGGTGACCGATGTGTTCCGGCGTGGGATCGGCAGTGTCCGTTGGGAAGTGGAGGTTGCGGGCCTGGAAGGGCCGTGGAGCACGCCGATAGAGACACACCTCATCTATCCCGACAGTGTGTCCGCAAAATTCTGGACTGCATGGGGGGACCCGAGACTGGGCGACATCCGTGGCCGGACGCCCGAGCAACAGCGCACCATCGGCATTCTTCCTTCAGATGTGACCGGCAATTGGAGCGATCCGCTTCTTCCCATCCCCTTCGTGAACGACACCATCTGGTATGGTGCCCCGCCGTACAGCTACGAAACACCGCGGATCGGGTTCATCCCCTTCCAGGGAAACCTCCTCGGGATACCGCTGGTCACCGTCTCCGAGGAACATGGAGACAGAGGGCTGAGCCTTGTCCAGTCGCCGGCGGACACACTGTTCGATATGAACCTCAGAGTGCGTTCTTCGGGGGCAATGGTCATCAGCCGAGAGTATCATCGCATTTCCGCGGCCGGCCCGATCCGCTTTCATATGGACCTTGTCGCTCATGAATCCGGGTGGCGCGGAGGTCTCCGCTGGATGACGAAGGCCTACCCCGGGTACTTCGAACCGAATATCCCGGAGGCACACGAGATCGCCGGCACCGGCGCCTACTCGTCGCTCGAAAAACCGTTCAATGTCCGGAAGATGCGAACGATGGCCTTTGGCGTGAACTGGAAGGCCAGCTTCGACTTTCCCTATATGGGCATGTTCATTCCTCCGGTGGCGAACGACACCGCGCAATGGACCAGATACGGCGGTGGGAGGACGACCATCGAGGCGATGCGCATGTACAGTGAGGGGATGAAGTGGCAGGGGTTCCATGTCCTGAGCTATTTCAATGTCACAGAATTCGGAGCCGAGGTGACCGATCCCGCCCCGCCCCGGAAAGCAACGAGTGAAGAGGATCTCTGGAAGAATGCGGACGACTTTCTGTACGCGAAACTCGCCGATGCGATCCTTCCCCTCCCGGCGGGAGTGACGCAGGAGATGCTCCCGTCGTATCCGCGGTCCCGGACCGGCGGCCCATTCTTTACATGGGGGAACGGCATCATCATGGATCCGGGAGAGCCGGTCTATCAGACGTTCCTTCTCGATCAGGCAGAAAAACATATCTCTCTGATCCCGGATGCGGCGGGCATCTGCATCGACAGGATGGATTGGCTCAGGATGTACAATGACCAGCGAGACGACAGCCTGAGCTGGTTCGGTGGACGTCCGACCCGTTCGTTGATCGTCTCCTGGAAGAGCATGCTGGACAGACTCGGACCGATGATGCACGACGCGGGGAAAGTGATCTTCGTCAACAATCACGATAAGCGCATCGATGTGCTCCGGCAGACCGATGGATTCTTCGATGAGTTCACGTATGCGGGATCTCCCCTCAACCTGACCGCGCTGATGGGGATCCGGCGGCCTGTTCTCGGTTGGACCTCGGAAGAGAAGAATCTCCGGCCGGATGCGGACGCGTTCTTCCAGCGCTACCTCCACCTTGGCGTCTATCCGATGGCTCCTTTCCCGGCCAATGACCATTCGCTCCAGCCCAGCGCCTGGGTGGACAAGCAGTACCTGGACTATGGTCCGCTCCTCAGTGTCCTGAAAGGTAAGAATTGGGTCCTTGAACCTCATTGCGTCGAGGCGAGGAATCAGCAGGCGAAGGTGAATCTGTTCGAGGTACCCGGAGGGTGGGTTGTTCCTGTTACGTTCGGACCCTCTCGTGGAAAGGTCACTGTCACGCTCAGGCGTGTGCCCGGTCTCAAGGCAACGCTGAAGGCGTATGCAGTGTACCCGGGTGGAGGGGCGCATGTTCCGGTCGTTCTGGCACCGGCCGGAGACGCGGTGAGGATGGTCGTCGGTATGCGCCGGGGATGCGCCATGGTGAAGATCGAAAAAGGCCTGTGACAATGAACCAGAAGAGCTATCTGACCTTCATCTGCTCGGTCGCAATGGTCGGCGGATTGATGTTCGGCTTCGATATCGCCATCATCTCCGGCGCGAATGCCTCGTTGCAATCGTATTTTCATCTCGATGAACTGGAGCTTGGCTGGGGGACGGGCTCGCTTGTTCTGGGGGCGATGTTCGGCGCATTGGGATCGGGAGGACTGGCAGACAGGTACGGGAGGAAGAGACTCCTGAGCTATGTGGCGTTGCTGTTCGCCCTCTCGTGTCTGGGCAGTGCGCTTTCCCACACCTTTATTGCCTTCGTGGTGAGCAGGATCGTGGGCGGACTCTCCGTCGGCGCGGCATCCGTACTTGCGCCGATGTATGTTGCCGAGATCGCGCCGAAAAAGATCCGGGGGATGCTCGTCTCCATCTACCAGCTCACGATCGTCATCGGGATCCTGATCTCCTATCTGATCAACTATGGCCTGTATGGTATCGAGAATGACTGGCGGTGGATGTTCGCGACAGGCGTCGCCCCGTCGGTGCTCTTCTTCCTGGGGCTCTTTGCGATCCCCGAGAGCCCACGCTGGCTCTATTTGAAGGGACAGAAGGAGAAATGCAGGGCGATCATCGGCCGGATCGCCGGGCCAGCCGAAGCGGATCTGGAGGTCGAGGAGATCGCCCGCACGCTGGAAGACCAGAAGAGCACATCGCAGTCCGGCGACCTGCTTGCCCCGTCGGTGCGCAAAGCAAGTTTCGTGGGATTCCTCATCGCGGGGCTTGTCCAGTTGAACGGGATGAACGCGGTCGTCAATTACGCCCCGAAGATCTTTCAGGGGGCCGGTTTCGAGATCCAGAACGCTCTGTTGAATACCTCGTTCATTGGCCTCATCAATTTCATCTTTACGTTCGTCGCGATCGTCGTGATCGATAAGGTCGGACGGAAGACCCTGTATCTGACCGGATCCCTGGGAATGTCTGTCTCGTTGCTCTGCCTGGCAGCGACATACTTCCTGCATCTCGAGGGGGTCCTGACCATGGTCTTCGTCCTGGCCTTTGTGGCGTTCTTTGCCGCCTGCATCGGCCCGGTATTCTGGACGCTTGTGGCGGAGATCTTCCCGAACCGGATCAGGGGGAAAGCCGTTGCCATCGCGTCCGCCATTCAGTGGAGCGTCTATTTCATTGTGGCTTTGCTCTTTCCCCGCTTCCTGGAGGTGGCCGGTGGAGGGATGGCATTCCTGTTCTTTGCAGGCATGACGACCGTGCAGTTCCTGCTTGTGCGGCACTACCTCCCCGAAACGAGAGGGAAGAGTCTGGAAGAGATAGAGATGCATTGGCATGAAGCACCCACCACAGGACATGCGCACCAGGAGTCGACACCACGGCCATGAATTCACGCGAACGGTTATTGCGCACGATCAATGGAGAGGTCACTGACCGGGTTCCGGTGACACTGTTCATCCAGGACCACGGGCATTTCATCCACCAACTCCACCCGGGGATCGATCCTCTCGATTACGAACAATTGACATGCAGGGTGATCGACTATCAACGCAGCCTTGGATGCGATGTCTTCGCGCGCATGATCTTTGATCTGTACCACCCGTTGGGCATCTGCCTCGGTGGCGTGGACGATGGACACGAGACCGACACATGGAAGGTGAAGACCGACGTCACCGAGGAGGGGAATAATCTTGTGCGGTCCTCCGTCATCACGACGCCGGACGGGAAGCTGTCGCAGGTATTCGTGCGTACGGCGCTGAACAGGGGAACCTACGTCTATTGCTGCACCAGGAAGCCCATCGCGACCGAGGCGGACCTGGACATCGCGATGACGTACGAACCGAAGATGTCGGCGGCGTACGGAGAGATGGTAAAGGGGAAGATCCGCCGGATCAAAGAGTACATCGGCAACGACGGGATCCTGGGGACCTGGGTGTCGGGTGGCCCCTTCAATAATGCCTCTATGATCATGGATCACACCCAGCTGTATATGCTCTTCCTGACCGAGCCGGAGTTCTTCGAGAAGCTGATGCGGTTCACGATCGATCGCACGCTGGACTACACCCGCGCCTTCATTGAGGGCGGCGCGGACGTCATGCTCGTTGGGGGGAACGTGCCGGGCGGATTCCTCGGATCCAGGACGTACGAACAGCATATTCTCACCCACGAGAAGCGGTACATCGATCTCATCCAGGAACAGGGTTGTCCTGCAGTGTACCACAATTGTGGCGAGATCATGTCCCTTGTGGGTTCATACAAGAAACTTGGAGCCCGGGTCGTTGAACCGTTCTCGCCGGTGCCTCTTGGCGATGCCGATCTGGGAAGAGCAGTCGACATCGTGCGGGGAGACTATGTCATCATCGGGGGCGTGGACCAGGTGAATGTCCTTCAGAAGGGGACGGTGGAGCAGGTCCGTCAGGCGACCATCGCAACGATGGAGGCGGGCAAAAGGAACGGCCCGTTCATCATCCAGAGTGCGGATTTCCTCGAGTACAACACTCCGATCGAGAACGTCGAAGCCTTCGTTGCGACGGCGCGGGCACATGCAGCGTACACGTAGGGCGACGTGCGGGTCCCGCATGCGTTTCTTCCTACTCGATCACCAATGAAGCCACGGCCTTGTCCGCCTTGACGACCTCTGACCAGAACGCCCGGTAGTCAGCATACGCCTCACGTGGTAGTTCCGTCGCGATCACTTCGAGTCGCCGCACATACAATACTTCCTGGGGCTTGATCACCCGGATCCCGGCGCTGTACCGCGCGAACGGGACATTCAACGTCGTGGGTTTCGGGAGGCTCTCCATATGGCTTCCCGGCGGGAGAAGATACGTGATCGAGTCGATATCGGTATACGCGTAGCGCTCGACGATCGGCTGACGGCGCAGGGTGTCGGGCGGTGGGATGTATCTCCGCCGTTCCATGAGATTCGGTGTGAAGAGCAGCCTCGTGCCCGCCCGGGAGCAATAGTCGCGGAGTCCTGCCGTGAACGATACCTCCACGGACAACTGCCTTCCGCTCACACCGGTGAAATCGGTCCGACGCAATTCGGCATCAGGATGCCCGATATCTTCCCGGAGCCATTGCTCCCGTTCGCGGGGAGTGGCGGTCTCCAACGCACTGCGGATGCGGTCCTGCTGGTTTCCTGTGTATCGTGTCCGGACCGTGGCAAAGGCGTTTGCAGCGGGGGTGACCGCCACGGAAGCCACGCGGACCTGGCAATTGTCGCCGGATGAACTTGCCGGCGTTCTGCAGAGCGTGCCACCGTTCGGTAGCACGAGTAGTCCGAATCTGTTCTCACCAGCAGAGCCGAGGTGGCCGAAAGGAGCGGTTTGATTCGTACACTCCAGCCAGATCGTGTCCTCCTGGGCCGGGACGCACAGGATGACGTGGTTGAAACTGTTGTGGGGGAATTCCCTGACCATCCAACGGGGTTCGGCCCCGGAATAGACGAGGACCGGGGATGATCCTATCCCGGCTGCGTGCAGCAGGGACGACATATAGTTCGTCAGCGCCTTACAGTCGCCGTATCCGCGCTCTTCCACGTAGGATGCAGGGAATGGCTGCCAGCCTCCGATGCCGAGGGAGACGTTGACGTAACGCGTCCGGTCCTGCATGTATTCGTACAGCGCCTGCACCTTGCCGCGGATCCCCGTGATCCCCTTCGTCCGTTCTGCCACATCAGCGAGCGTGCGGGGTGAGAGTGTCTGGCGCCCGACCGACAGTCCATGGTACCATGCTCCGAGTCCTGCCCATGTCGTGAGATCTCCAGGATGCCCCTCGACCTCGAACGTGTGCGGTGCCGTTCTCACACATGCGTATTGGTCCGTGGCCGGTGGACCCACCTGCTCCAACTCCAGTGCCGGGACCCGATTCGCTTCCCAATGATACACGGATCCGTCCTCTGTGCGCACCACGCGGGGCGGAGCGCGGCATTCGTCCACCACCGGACCGTGTCCTTCCCGCTGAGCCCGACCTCGAACACGGAATGCTCCACCGAGGCCCGCGTGAATTCAGGTTGCCATGAGGGCCAAGAGATCCCGGCTTCGTCAGACATCTCGTAGGAATACGCCACCGTGTAAGGATACTCGCCATGAAAGAGCTCGGCTGTGCGCACCCGGCTCTCATCGTAGAGTATGTAGTCTCCGATCGCCGCGAAGTCCTGCTGATCCCGCTCACCCAGCGACCGGATGTAGTTGCCCCGGGCATCATAGAGCTCGCCCTCAAGCTCTTCGATCTTCCTGAACTTGTCATGAGGAAGGTAGATCTGTCCATAGGGCCGCCCGGCAGCATTCAGGATCGTCACGGCGGTCAGGACTTTCCTCGTGGTGGTTGAACCGTTGACGATGAAGTGGGTCGAATCGATCCGCACGACGGCGTCGACATCCTTGAGCATCGCGGAGGAGATCGAGGAGGCCGGGAGCTTTCCATCAAGGTCCTGAGCGACGAGATGTCCGGACGGGCCGTCCACGAGGGTCAGAGTGAACCAGAGCATGGTCAGGCTGAATGCCCTGACCCGATCGATACTTCGTTGCATGTTCATGGGGGCGGCTATCCGCTATTTTTTTCTGGTTTTGGGAGTTGACGCGCCCTTCGGCGGTGCCGGCGGCGGGGGAGGGACCTTCGTCAATACGATCAGCTCAGCCTCCCGCGTCACGGACTCGTCGAAGACCTTCCGTAGATCCTTGTACGATCGTGGCTCGAAATACGTTCTGGTGATCTCGAATCGGGTGACAAGGCTGATGGTATCCCCCTTGACTGCGACCGACCGGCTATACCGCCCTCCATTGCCGGGAAGCGGAGTGGAGAATTCGACGGGGACACTTGTGACCGTATACCCCGGCGGGATCGCCAGGGTGATGGTGTACGTCGATGTCGATCCATACGGGATGTCGACCGGGAACGTACGCGTAGCGAGTTTGAACGGACTTGACATCCTTCGTTCAAACAGCATGGGATTGAGGAATATGCGGTCCTCAAGAACCTGTCCGGCCGTCGCTGAATTGAACGTCATCCGTACGTCCAGTGGACGGTCGGAGGAGTCACGGTTCTCGATGCTGAAGGAGTCCTGCGCGAAGCCTGTTGTCTCGGTGCGGAGCAGCCCCTTCACGTACTCGTCATCCTTCTTGCCGCTGAGCGAACTCCTCGCGTCCAGGGCACTGTTGCCTGAAAAACTCTTCCGTGCGCTTCCCGCGATGGAGCCATCCGCCGTGAGTGTTGCTGTGACAAAGACCGCCTCCTGTGAGTCCCCGCCTGGCGCGATAGGGATCCATGTTTCCGTGCCTTCTTTCACGAGAAGGCCTTCGTGGTTCAAAGCCCGGGTCGGCAATACGTTGAGCGGCCTCTGCCGTTCCGTCGCATCCACAAGGAAGGTCTCCCCACCGGCACGCACCTGCGCGATGAGGTAGTCGAAGTTCGTATAGATCGGCCAGAGTTTCTGGATCTTGCCATGGCTGCGCGTGCTCAGGAGGACCGGCGTTGCTTCAAGTCCTGCTGCCCGGAGCATGGCGATCAGAAGCACGTTGATCTCCGCGCTGTTCCCCTTTTTTACTGTCAGAACATCATTGAGGTCATGATGCACCCCGTAGCTGCGCCCTCCATCCCAGACAATGGTCTGCCGGATGTGATCATAGATCGCGGTCAGCTTCTCTTTGGGGTCCGCACAATGGGCCGTGAGCTCCAGTGCGAGGTCGCGTGTCCGGCCGGTCCCTTCGAGCGCACCGCCGAGCGCCTTAGGCTTCAGAAGTTCCTCCAGCAGCGCCGGCCAGGTTTGCAGGACCTTGATCATGGTCTCCCCGGGCCACTGGACCGCGGCAAGCTGAACGTTCAGCTTCAGCCTGTAGTCGTCGAGCGTCGTAATGTACGGCTCGCTCCTGAGTGCGGGCACATCGCTGCGGGCGTAGTGCAGGATCTGCATCTTCATCATCTGGCTGTTGCCCGACGAGAGGAAGGGACGTGTGTCGTAGTGGACGTCGTTGATGGCGTACGGCTCCGCACCGAACGACACGACGGCGAACTGAAAGACCACGGGTGAGACGACGTGGTACTCGCTCCAGAGCACGGGTTCGGTGGTCTGGAAGTCCCAGTCCGGCAGGTCCATCGGACCGCCGCCAGTTCTGCTGTACCTGAATTCGATCACGCATCCCTCTGCCAGCGCCGGGAGCGTGAACCGGACACGGCGCCAGTCCCCCGTCACTTCCTCCGTGAAGATCTCGTCCTCATCGAGTTCCGTCTGAACGGGTTCACCGTCCGCACCGAGCGTCGTGGTGATCCCTTCGATGTCGGTGATGCGTTCTCCATCCTTGCCTGCGAAATAGCTCACCGCGACCGTACCCCGGTCGAAGCCGGCCTTGGTCAGGATCTTGATGCGCGTGTGGCGGGTGAATGTCAGATCGTACTGTGACGAGAACGATCCTTCCCCGTAGTCGAAGAGGATCACCGCGTTCGCGTTGGAGTCGGCGGGAAACGACGTCATCTGAAGATGTTCGCGCGGCACTTCGCCCCAGGTCATTGCGGGGCGCTCCGCGGAATGGCCGGTGCGGATCGCGAGGAGAAGGGCGATGGCGACAGCGGTGATCGTAGTGCAATTCCAGCAACGCGTATTCATTCCTGGCCTCATAACGTGGAACGGCAGTTGAGCGATTGTCCCATGGTGGTGCGATCGGGTCCCCTTGAGCAGCGATCGTTGCGGTCCGTCAGCTCAGGAGAACACGGGAAGTGAGGTGCTGATAGGACGTCGGGTGGGGTGAGGCATGATGGGAAGGCATGTCTTCTGCAGAGAACGCAGATGGGGAAGATGGAGGGCCTGAAACGCAATAGGCCTCTTTCTCCATTCCGGATGTAATGAGGCCCGCACAATTCCCCCCGAGAAACCCTGGTCTCTCCCCTGACCTGTACTACAATGTAGTGGCTGCACACGGGAAAATCAAGCGTGCGGATCCCGGGCGATCACACCGGGCGATCACACCCGGGTGATCCCACCCGAACGATCCGGAAGCTGGTGCCTGCTCACCAGGACAACCGTGGGCCGGCCGGCACCTGAGGATCACTGTGAGATCAACCAGATTCTTCTGTAACAAAACAGCATCTGTCCGTGTTATGACTCGCAGGATGGAAGTTCCTCCCGACAATGCGGAACTTGACTGCAACTCCTGACTTTCGTATTCTCTGTGGTTGTCATCACCCGTTCTCTCCATTCGAAAGCCCGTTTGTATGCCCGGAGGCCCCTGGTTTGCACCCCCGTATGCCCCCCTCTCTCCGGGCTGTCCGCTCTCCGTTGTTTCAGCTCATACCGTCTGTCCGCCCGATCTGATCCATCCCCCATACTCACGTCGTGAGAGATCCACCACCATGCGGAATACCCCGTCCCCTCTCTTCCGCACCATGCTCTTTTGTGTGCTTGCTGCTCTCTTCCTTCTTCCATCTTCGGAGAGCTTCGCACGCAGGAAGTCCATTGTGCAATATGTGCATCAGATCTGGTCCACGGCCAACGGCATGCCGCAGAATTCTGCGGGGTCCATTCTGCAAACGCGCGACGGGTACATCTGGTTCGCAACGCAGGAAGGCCTTGCCCGCTTCGACGGGATGGAGTTCAGGGTGTTCGACAGGGTGAACACCAAAGAGCTTCCCATATCCTGGATGGTACGATTGAAAGAGGATAGTTCAGGTGCCCTCTGGATGCGGCCCGCCGGATTTGCACCCGGCATGGTCCGCATGCAGAATGGCATCTTCAAGAAGATCGACACATCGAACGGCCTCTCGCACAACCGTGCGATCACCTGGGAGAACGATGCCTATGGCACCATGTGGATCGGCACTCAGGGCGGACTCTTCGAGGCCCTGGGGGACTCGTTCCGGACGTACACGATGAAGGACGGACTCCCCGCCGACACGGTGATCGGTCTCTTTCGTGACAGCAAGGAACACCTCTGGGTCAGCACGATGGCAGGCCTGGCACGGATGTCAGGCGGAAAGATCGAAAGGATGTCCGGGCAGAAGGAATTCCCCGAAACGCTGTTCGTTCGCCTGAATGGGCCCGCGAATTGTTTCGAGGAGCGGAGCGGAACGCTGTGGTTCAGTACCCGCACGCATCTTCTCGCATACAATGACGGAGTGGTTACGCGCTATGAGAAGAGCACCGTCCTCCCCAACCCGGTGATCCAGGCCATGCATCAGGATGCGAAGGGGACCGTCTGGTTCGCGACCGCAGGAGGGCTGGCGTCATTCGCCGGGGGGACGTTCACCGGTTTTACGATCTCGCAGAATGCCGACGAGAACGATATCTTCGTGATCCGGGAAGACCGTGAAGGAAGCCTGTGGCTGGCCACGGGAAAGGGCATCGCCCGCTTCGCCGACGGGACCTTTGAACGCTTCGACCGTGCGCATGGGCTCTCCGACAACACGGTCCAGGACCTTGTGATCGATCGCGAGGGGAGCATCTGGGTGGGGACGAACGGCGGCGGTGTTGACCGGTTCCGTGACGAAAAATTCGTTGCCTATTCCCCGAAGGTTGGCCTCAGTTACGATCTGGTCTCCGCGGTCACCGAAGACCGATCGGGTGCGGTATGGATCGGCACGGCCTTCGGGGGCCTCAACAGGCTGAAAGACGGCGTCATCACGGTGTTCGACAACAAGCAGGGCGCGCCGTTTCAAGAGGTCCGTGCCCTGAAGGAAGATAAGGAGGGCACCCTCTGGATAGGTGCCCGGGGCGGCCTCTACACGGTGAAGAACGAGACGGTCTCCTTGCGTTCACGCATCGTTGACGGACGGCCGGAACCGCTCCCGGGGGCGTTTCTTCTGATACGTTCCGGCGACTGGCTGTTGAGCTCACGCAATACCCTTCAATCATATAAGGGCGGATCATTCACGACAGTTGCGACCGTAGGCACGCCGGGTGTCGCCGCGGACTTCATTCAACAGCTGTTCGAAGACCGGACCGGTGTTCTCTGGATGGCAACAGAGAACGGTCTGTATCGCTATCGAGACGGGAAAGCGGAAGCGGTCGGAGAAGCACAGGGGTTCACCGGGGGATCCGTCAACGCCCTCTATGAAGACCAGGATGGGGCGATCTGGATAGCAGCCTCCGACAATGGCCTCTTCCGATTCAAGGATGGGATATTCACGAACATCACCCCGAAACAAGGATTGTTCGACTACATCGCCTTCACGGTGTTCGAGGACAAGACCGGCTACCTCTGGTTATCGTGCAACAAGGGTGTGTACAGGGTCAGGAAGAACGACGTCAATGCCGTCATGGACGGAAAGGCGAAGTCCGTCACGTGTACCGCCTACGGCACGGCGGACGGCATGGAAAGCCGGGAATGCAACGGTGGCTACGCGCCCTCGGGCTTCCAATTGCAGGACGGCAGACTCTGCTTCGCAACGACGCGCGGGCTCGCCATGGTGAATCCTGCTGATATCCGCATCAATGCGGTGCCCCCGCCGGTCGTGATCGACCGGTTCGCGGTGGAAGGAGAACGCCAACCGCCGGATAGTGTGATTCATGTACCCGCGGGGAAGGCCCGGTTCGAATTCCACTATGCCGGTATCAGTTTCGCCGGCGCGAACGATGTCCGTTACAAATATCAGTTGGTTGGCTTCGACGAAGGCTGGATCGATGCGGGATCCCGGCGGCAGGCCTACTATACCCGGTTGAATCCGGGAGAATACACATTCCGTGTGATCGCGGCGAACAGCGATGGCATATGGAACGATACGGGGGCGACAGTGCGTTTCGTTCTCGAGCCTCATTTCTATCAGACGACATGGTTCATCGCTCTTGCGGTCTTTGCATTCCTGACGGTCGGCCCATCATTCTACTTCTACCGTATGCGCAGTATGAAGAAGCGCAGGGCCGAGCTTGAACAACTGGTCCAGGAACGAACGGGGGAGTTGGAGAAGACGCTTACCCATCTCAAGGGGGCACAGAACCAGCTTATCCTGTCCGAGAAGATGGCTTCGCTCGGCCAGTTGACCGCCGGGATCGCGCATGAGATCAAGAACCCGTTGAATTTCATCACGAACTTCTCGGTGCTTTCGAGCGATCTGACCAGGGATCTGCGGAAGGAGCTTGCAGCGGAACGCGGCCGCGTGGACCCCGGGCGGGCAGCGGAGATCGAAAGCCTGCTGAATGACCTCGAGCAGAACGTGACGAAGATCAATGATCATGGCAAGCGGGCTGACAGCATCGTCCGCGGCATGCTGTTGCACTCCCGTGGAAAAGCCGGAGAACGTCAGGACACCGACCTGAACGCGCTGCTGGCCGAGTACACGAACCTTGCGTATCACGGGATGCGGGCGCAGGACCAGTCGTTCAATGTGAAGATCGAGACCGACTTCGACCCGGCGGTCGGCAAGGTGAGCGTCGTTCCCCAGGATCTGAGCCGTGCGATCCTCAATATTGTGAACAATGCCTGTTACGCAGCGAACGACAAGAAGAAGACGTCGAAGAACGGATTCATGCCGGTCGTGCGCGTGAGTGCCAGGAGCGTGCCCGCAGGAGTGGAGATCCGTATCAGGGATAACGGGAACGGCATTCCTCAGTCCGTCCGGGACAAGATCTTCAATCCGTTCTTCACGACGAAGCCGGCCGGCGTCGGGACCGGTCTGGGGCTTTCGCTCTCGTATGATATCATCACCCAGATGCACAGGGGGGAGATCAGCGTGGACACGCAGGAAGGGGAGTTCACGGAGTTCGTGATCGTCCTCCCCCGACAACCGGTACCCGAAAAAGGAGTCGCAGCATGAAGATCATGATCGTTGATGACGAGCGGGACGTGGAGATCCTGTTCCGCCAGCAATTTCGGAGAGAGGTGAAGGATGGGCGCGTCGAGCTCTGTTATGCGTTCTCGGGGGAGGAGGCACTCGACTACTTGCAGACCGTGAGCCCTCCCGATGTGGTCTGTATCCTCTCTGATATCAACATGCCGGGCATCACCGGCATCGACCTGCTGAAGGCCGTCAAAGAGAAATACCCCGCGATCAGGGTGTCCATGATCACTGCGTACGGTGATGAGGTCAACTTCAAGACCGCGATCTCGGCAGGTGCGGAGAACTACTTTACGAAGCCCATCGACTTCGACCAGGTGAAACGCGATGTGCTGAAGCCAGCACCCGACACCGGTGGAGCAGCATAACCGATCAGAAAGGATCTCACGGTGCCCCCCAAGATTCTCGTCGTTGATGATGAGCCGGATCTTGAAGTCCTCATCCGACAGCGCTTCCGCAAGCAGATCCGCGAGAACGAGCTCACGTTCGAATTCGCCCAGAATGGTGTGCATGCCCTGCGCAAACTGGATGAACATAAGGACATTACCGTCATCCTCTCCGACATCAATATGCCGGAGATGGATGGCCTGACGCTGCTGGAACGCGTGGGTGAAAGGAACAACCCCGCGATCAAGTCCGTGATCATCTCTGCGTACGGGGATATGGAGAACATCCGGACGGCGATGAACCGCGGAGCGTTCGACTTCCTCACGAAGCCGATCGACTTTGCGGATCTGGAACTGACGGTGCGGAAGACCATGGACCAGCTCGAGGTCATCCGGCACGCGCTGCGGTCCAGGGACGAACTGCTTGCGGTGCAGCGCGATCTGGGCACCGCGACGCGCATCCAGCAAGCGTTGCTGCCGAAGGTCTTTCCTCCATTCCCGCAACACCCGCAGATCGGCCTGTACGCCGAGATGCTCACGGCGAAAGAGGTGGGCGGCGATTTCTATGACTACTATTTCATCGATGCTGATCGTCTTGCGTTCACGATCGGCGATGTCTCGGGGAAGGGGATACCGGCGGCGATCTACATGGCGGTCAGCCGGACGCTCCTGAAGGCGATCGCCCACCAGATCGTCAACCCGGGCGAGGTCCTCCGGAGGCTCAACACGTTGCTCATTCCTGAAAGCGAATCATCGACCTTCGTCACGGTCTTCTTCGGGGTGCTGAATATCCGCTCCGGTGAATTGCAGTTCAGCAATGGTGCTCAGAATTCGCCGTATCTGATGCGGGCGTCGGGTGAAGTGGAGCAGCTCCCCTTGACGGAGGGGTCGATCCTCGGGAAATTCGGTCACCTGGACTACGATACGAAGAAGGTCCGGCTCCTGCCCGGAGATACGCTGTTCCTCTATACGGATGGTGTCAGTGAGGCAATGGACGCGGACAACAATCAATATGGGGATGATCGCCTGATGAGCTATCTAGCGTCGGTGACCGGAGCGGCCATCGAAGAGGTCGTGAAGGGGAACATGGGGGATCTGAAGAAGCATACCGGTGAGGCGCCGCAGTCGGACGACATTACCCTGCTTGCACTGCGGTACAACGGGACCTAGCCTTTCTTGCGGAGCCGGTATCGTTTCGGTGACGCCTTCATCAGTTTGTTGAATACGCGGGAGAAGTACAGCGGATCGCTGAAGCCCAGTGCCGCGCTGATCTCCTTGATCTCCATATCCGTGTGATCGAGGTACTGGCACGCCCGCTGGATCTTGAGCTGCGTGAAATACTGCAGGGGAGAGTATCCGGTGGTCTTCTTGAAGCGGACGGAAAGATGCGATGGGGAAAGCCCGGCCGCTCCCGCGAGCCGGGCAAGGCTGCACTGCTCCGCAATATGCCGCTTCATGAAGTAGATGAGCTTCTGGATGTTCGTCTCTTCTCCTGTATTCCGGATCCGGGCGAACTGATCGGGGAAGATCACGCTCCCGAGGAAATGCCAGAGGCACATGCTCGCATACATGAGATTCTCATGGCTGTACCCCATGGAGAGGGCCTCGAAGATGTCATCGAAGAGCCCGATCCGCTCCGCAAGAAACGCTATGCTCCGTGGTTGTTCCGAACGTGCTTCCAGCAATGCGACAAGCTCACGAGCCTTTTCTCCTGCAAAGTGCACCCAGTAGATCGTCCACGGATCCCTGCGGTCGGCTCCGTAGCGGTGCGCCGTACCTTTCGGCAGGACGAAGAACTGGTCCTTGCCTACCTCGTGTCGTGACCCATCGAGTTCGTACCATCCGCGCCCCCCAACACAATATATGAGGATGTTTTCTGCCGCCCCCGTACGCCTCTCCCTGAAGTGATACTTTGCCTGAGGATAGTACCCAATGCACGCCACATAGAGCGGATCCGAGACCTCCGACCGGGAGAGGCCGGCGATGATCGGGCCGGGGACAACGATCGACCGTTCCCCCTCAAATCCACTTGCTTTCAGAGTTCTCATAGTGGCCCGCAATGGCACTGCGCAGGAATTCTGTCCATGCTTTCATCAAATCCGTCCATTCCATTTTGTGGAATTCTGATGCAAAATTCAAGGCGCGGTCCCGGTCGATTGAATGAAGGCACCGCCGCCAACGATCACTTTCCTGGTATGCCTATGCCATCCTCGAAGCAGTTCTTCGCGCTGTTCATGCTCGTCCTGATCCCGTCGTTGTCCCTGGGCCAACGGGATACCCTCGACCTCACCGGCCGGTGGTCCTTCGCCGTCGACAGCCTCCACCAGGGACTGCTGCAACGCTGGTACTCGTCGGGGCTCCCATCGAAACTCACGCAAAGCGTCACGGTCCCGCATACCTGGAATAGCATGCAGAACCTCGAGACCTATGCGGGGACCGGTTGGTACGAACGCACGGTGACCGTGCCAGGCTCCTGGAAGGGAAAGCGGATCGTCCTGCAGTTCTCGGCCGTGTACCACGATGCCAGCGTGTGGATCAACGGCAAGAAAGCCGGCGGGCACATCGGGTCCGGGTTCACGCCGTTCCAGCTCGAGGTGTCGGAACTTGTGCACCCGGGAGGCAAGGATGTCATCCGCGTGGCGGCAAGCAATTCCTATAGCCGCAACTCCATTCCGTTCGAGCGGTCGTTCGACTGGCCGAACGACGGGGGGATCATACGCCCCGTCGCACTTGTTGCCATGCCCCTCCAGAGCATCGGCGGCCTCCGTGTCTCCGGAATACCGGTGGATGCTCCGAGAGCGCCTTCAAGAGGGAAAGCACACATCTCCTTCGAACTGCAGGGGACGAACAGTGAAGGATGGGATGGATCGTCCTATCAACTTATCTTCCGGTGTGAACCTTTCACCGTTGAAAAACCTCTCTGCGATACGTCCTTTGTGATCACCCCTCTACAACGCCAGTGCACACAGACCATCGATCTCCCGCAGGTAGAGGCATGGAGTTTCGATGCGCCGAACCTCTACTCGCTCGAGGTCCGATTGCGGCGTGGGAACGTGCTCGTCGACCGGGCGACGGCCGTGTTCGGATTCAGAGAGATCCGCACGGATGGTGAGCGGCTGGTCCTGAACGGGGAACAGGTGCGCCTGATGGGGGTCGAATGGATGCCCGGCTCAAGCCTCGCACATGGCATGGCTGAGACAAAAGATGAGCTGATCGGGATGCTGGAGAAGCTCCGCGGAGTGAATGCCATCTTCACCAGGTTCCACTGGCAGCAGGATGACGCGGTGTTCGACTGGTGTGACCGGCATGGTGTGCTCGTCCAGGAAGAGGTTCCCCTGTGGGGTGGAGCGACCCCGTTGAACGACACGATCCTCACACTCGCACAACGTCATCTCGATGAGATGATCCGCGCGCATGGCAATCACCCGAGTATCGTCATGTGGGGCGTGGGGAACGAACTTGCCTCGCGCGAGCCGGCGATCGTGCAGGGCGTGCGCCAGCTCTACCGATACACCAGAGCCCTCGATCCCACCCGCCTCGTGAATTACGTGAGCAACAAGGCAGCGTTCTCCGGCGGCCGTGACGCGATCCGGGAGGGAGATGTGCTGATGTTCAACGAGTACCAGGACACGTGGTATCAGGGCGATCCGGCGCGCCTCGGGAACATGCTTGACACGCTCCATCTCGAGTATCCGGGCCGCCCGATCGTGATCTCGGAGTATGGACTGTGTGAGCCCGCGTTCCAGGGAGGGGACGAACGGCGCAGCAATGACATGATCTATCACACAGCCGTGTATGAGAGTCGGTCCTACATCGCCGGTGCGATCTATTTCTGCCTCAATGATTACCGGACGCATGTTGGCGAGGCAGGCGAAGGCATCCTGAAACGCCGCGTTCACGGCGTGTATGATCTCCAGGGCAATGCGAAACGGTCGGCCGGTGTCCTCCGCCGGATGAGTTCCCCGATCAAGGTCATCAATGTGCCGTGGAAGGGTAGTCATCTCATCGAGCTGAAGCTCGTGGGAGGTGGGGGATTGCCGCAGCACGTTTGCACGGGATACGCCCTGTACTGGTCTCGCCCGGGGAGCAGTATCTATCAGGCCAGCGCGTGGCGATCCCGGAACTCCGTGCCAACGGATCCACACATGTCTACCTCGATGAGTTCTCAGGCGACACGGTTGTCGCCACGCTCGTCCGCCCGACCGGGGAGGTTGTCGACTCCTGGGAACTCGCCCTGGACCGCAAGCCACAGTAAGCTACCGATCGAACACGGCCTTCAACGAAGAATGGATGCGACAACATGAACGTCCGAGTCTGGCAGGAAGAAGTGATCATCCCGACGTATGGCGTCGGCGCCCCGGAAAAAGAACCCCGTCTATCTCGAGAAGCGGATCTACCAGGGGAGCAGCGGAGTGGTCTACCCGCATCCGGTGATCGAGAAGATCCTGGATGAGAAGGCCGACAGGAGTTACATCGGCTGTTTCCTGGAGAACGAGTATCTCAAGATCATGATCCTGCCGGAGCTGGGCGGACGCGTGCAGATGGCGTTCGACAAGGTCAAGCAGCGGCATTTCATCTATTATCAGGACGTGATCAAGCCGGCGCTGGTGGGATTGACCGGGCCGTGGATCTCGGGCGGGATCGAGTTCAACTGGCCCCAGCACCACCGTCCGAGCACGTTCGAGCCCGTGGACCACGTCCTCGAGCAGAACGAGGATGGGAGCGCCACGGTGTGGTGCAGCGAGGTGGAGAGGATGTTTCGCACCAAAGGGATGACGGGATTCACGCTCTACCCGGGAGTGTCCTACCTGGAGATCAAGGTCAGGCTCTATAACCGGACCCCGTACCCGCAATCCTTCCTCTTCTGGGCGAATCCGGCTGTCCATGTCAATGATCACTATCAGTCGGTCTTCCCGCCGGATGTGCACGCGGTGTTCGATCACGGACGGAGGGATGTGTCGGAATTCCCGATCGCCCGGGGGACGTACTACAAGGTGGACTATTCCGCGGGAGTCGACATCTCCCGTTACAAGAACATCCCCGTCCCCACATCGTATATGGCTGTGCATTCGGCATACGATTTCCTCGGGGGATACGAACACGATACCGGCGGTGGTGTCCTGCATGTGGCTGATCATCACATCGCGCCGGGGAAGAAGCAGTGGACGTGGGGGAATGGTGATTTCGGCAAGGCCTGGGACCGGAACCTCACCGATAACGGCGGCCCCTACATCGAGCTGATGTGCGGCGTGTTCACCGACAACCAGCCGGATTTCTCCTGGATCATGCCGTACGAAGAACGTTCGTTCGAGCAGTACTTCATGCCGTACCACGATCTTGGTCTGGTCAAGAATGCAACGAAGGATGCGGCACTGAACCTGGAGGTCGATGGGCTGACGGTGCACGTCAAGGTCGGGGTGACACGACGCTACGAGAACGCCGTGGTGGAACTCCGTGATGGCGATGACGTCCTCTTCCGTGCGCCATGCGACCTGCAACCGGAGGCGATCTTCAGCACGGCGGCCACGCGGCAGAGGACGGAGAACCCCGAGCGGCTCTCGCTCCGTGTCATGAGTTCCGATGGCAGCATGCTCGTGTCCTGGAGGCCACACGGAGAGGCGCAACAGGAGATCCCCGGGCCTGCGAAGCCAGCACTGAGGCCACAGGAGATCGCGGGCAATGACCAGTTGTTCCTGACGGGGCTGCATCTTGAGCTCTACCGGCACGCGACCTATGATCCGGCCGACTATTACACGGAGGCGATCAGGCGCGACGCGGGCGATGTGCGGTGCAACAATGCCATGGGACTCCTGCATCTTCGTCGGGGGCAGCCGGAGACCGCTGAAGCATACTTCCGGGTGGCGATCGAGCGGCTGACGGAGCGCAATCCGAATCCCTATGATGGCGAACCGTATTACAATCTCGGATGCGCTCTCACGATGCAGTCGCGGTTCGGAGAAGCGTTCGATAGTTACTCCAAGGCCGTCTGGAATGCGCCGTTCCAGGATGCCGGGTACTTCGCCCTTGCCCAGCTCAGCGCAAGAAAGGGTAGCTTCGAGCAAGGGCTCGCATATGCCGAGCGGTCGCTGTCGCGCAATACACGCAATCACCGGTGCCGCCACCTCATCGCGATCCTTCTGCGAAAACTGGGGCGGACGGAAGCGGCGTCGGCCATGGTACGTGCGTCGCTGGATCTCGACCACTTCAATGTTGGATGCCTCTTCGAAGAGATGATGCTCGCCGAAGGGCGGGATGATGATGCGCGCGATGCGGCACGCCGGCGCCTGGCAGGGATCGCCCGGGGCAACGTTCATACGCACATCGAGTTTGCTCTTGACTATGCGGCAGCGGGACTCTATGCCGAGGCCACTGCGCTGCTCGCCGGGTGTCGCTCTTCTTCCGGGGCCCGGTATCCGATGATCCACTATTTCCTCGGACACTTCGCTTCCATGCAGGGGCGGCCGGCAGAGGCGCGGACACACTATGCAGATGCTGCGGGGGCCAGTCCCGACCTCTGCTTCCCGAATCGCTGGGAAGAAGTGCAAGCTTTACGCGACGCTCAGACCATCACCCCCCCCGATGCCAGGGCACCCTACTACCTGGGCAACCTCTGGTATGGCTTCCGCCGGTACGATGAGGCCATTCGCTGCTGGGAGCGCTCGATCGAACTCGATGACCGGTTCCCGACCGCCTGGAGGAACCTCGGGTTGGCGTACTACAATAAGCGGAGCGACAAGGGGCGAGCCCTCGCTGCCATGGAACGGGCCTTCGCTCTCGATCCGGCCGACGCACGTGTGCTGATGGAGCTGGATCAACTGTACAGGAAGCTCGGGCGCGCTCCGTCAGAGCGGTTGAGCAAGCTGGAGCAACACCTTCGACTCGTCGAGCATCGCGATGACCTCTACCTCGAACGTATCACGCTCCAAACCCTCCTCGGACACTACCGCACCGCCTATGATCTTCTGGCGCAGAGGCGATTCCATCCCTGGGAGGGGGGCGAAGGGAAGGTGACCGGTCAGTATGTGACGTGTTGTGTTGGACTGGCGAAGGAAGCGCTGGTGGATCGGCGATATCAGGAGGCGATCGAATTCCTGCAGGCCGCCGGAGAGTATCCTGAGAATCTCGGCGAGGGAAAACTCCCCGGTGCGCTGGAGAATGATCGTCACTACTACCTCGGTTGCGCGTATCAGGGCAAGGGTATACCGGAGAAAGCGGAAGAACAGCTCCGCAGGGCTACGGTGGGCCTGAAGGAACCGGCGCCTAGCGTATTTCTACAACGACCAGCGGCCGGACACGATCTACTATCAGGGTCTTGCTCTGCGAAAACTCGGCAACGAAGAAGAGGCGTCCGGGCGCTTCGCGACGCTGGTGCGGTTTGCGGAACAGCACATGAACGATGCCGTGACGATGGACTACTTCGCAGTGTCGTTCCCCGATCTGTTGATCTGGGACGAGGACCTGAGCGAACGCAACAGGATCAATTGTACATACCTGAAGGCGTTGGGGCTCCTGGGGCTGGGCAAGGCCGGGGAAGCGTCTTCACTGTTTCACGCTGTCCTTGACGCTGACCCCGCCCATGCCGGTGCCGCGACACACCTTTTGTTGCTCTGATCGCGCTTCTGTTCGGGGGCCCGCGCTAGTTCTGTGTCGCCGAGACCTTGATCGTCCACGCATGCCGGCAGGGGGGAGCCTGCCGGAGCGAGGCGGGGATGGACACGATCATGCGGTCGCCGTCCTGCTTCCAGTCGAGTCCGCCCTTTGCCCCGAGGAGGGAAACCTTTGCGCCTTTCGCGGCCTTGACCCCGACGAGGACAATGGATCCCGGCATCGAGGTTTCCTTCTCATCCGCAAGGTAGACGGCGCACAGGGCACCGCTCTTCTGACGGGTAAACCGGATCTTCTCGTTCTTATACGGCGCTACCGGTCGCGTACCGTAGATCGCTTCGCCGTTCACCTTCATCCACGCCCCGATCTCCTGTAACCGTTCGTATGCCACAGGTTCCAGGTCGCCCTGCGGATTCGGACCGACATCGAGCAGGAGACTCCCGCCGTTGGATACCACATCGGCCAGCATGTGTACCACTTTCCAGGTCGGTTTGTAGACGTCGTTCGGTACGTACCCCCAGTTGTTGGCCAGCGTGACGCACGCCTCCCAGGGTACCGGCAGGGGCTTCTCAATGACCTTCTGCTCGGGGGTCAGGTAGTTCTCGTAGCGTGAGGGGACCCAGCGATCCACGACCAGGAGGCCGGGTTGATGGCTCCGTGCCATCGCAGCGATCCGCGGCATGTTGATGTCCTGATCGACCTTCCTCATCTCGATGGTATTGAAGAAAGGAGAGTACTGCGCGAGCGGGGCGACCCATGCGCCGTCGAGCCAGAGGATATCCATCTTCCCATACCCCGTCATGAGCTCTTCGATCTGGGTGTACGTGTACTCCTGGAACTTCTTCCACTTGTCCGGATACTTCTTGGGGTCGTAGTTCACGTTCCGGTCCAGCGGCGGCCAGTAGGGATCCCAGTAGTACGGCACGTGCCAGTCGGGTTTCGAGAAGTACGCTCCCACCCAGAACCCCTCATTCCGGAATGCGCCGAAGACCTCTTTCGCGACATTGGCGCGCGGGTGTGTACTGAACGGGCTCCGGGGCGAAGTGATCTTATAGTCCGTGGTCTTCGTATCGAACATACAGAAGCCATCATGATGCTTCGTGGTGAAGACCACGTACTTCATGCCCGCGGCCTTTGTTGCGGCAGCCCACTTTTCGGGAGCGAAGCCTCTCGGGTCGAACTGCGTGATGACGTTCTCGTAGTTCGCCCTGTACGTGAAGTAGTTCTCGGCCCCCATCCCGTCGCGCGTGATCCAATCTTCCGGACAGAGCGACCAGCTTTCGATGATCCCCAGCTGGCTGTACAACCCCCAGTGCATGAAGAAACCGAACTTCAGGTCGCGCCACTGTTCCAGTTTGGCCGCTACCGCGGGATCTGTTTCCCACACGTAGGTTTCGGCCGATTCCTGGGCGATGGCCGGTATCAGGGTTGAGGCGAAGCAGAATGCTGCGGAAAGAAAGAGAAGGGATCGAATGGCTGACATCGACATCTCCGGAAAACAGTGATTGATGACAGAGAATGCTTCACGGGGCACTGTGAATGTACGGTACATATCGTCGGAAATCAAACGGCACGCGCAGGAGTTCTGCGGCGCCTGGCGGTGCGTCACCGGAGTTGCCTGAGTATCGCGCCGGCTTTCTTGTAAACCTTTGCCGCCTCTTCGGCACACCTTCTGGAAATGAGGTCGACGGGGAGCATGCCATTCTGTCCCGCGCTCGTGAGGAGTCGGGTTTCAAAGGCCCCCTGGCTTCTGAACTGATCCGATTCGAAGACACGCCACGCCTTCCGCGCCACGGGATAGTTGCGTGTGAAGCTCTTCCTGACACGTTCGTTGAGTGCGACATACCTCTTGAATCCTGCGGGCACCACCGTCTTTTCGAGAACGAATGCCGTGTCGAGGTGCCAGGCCAATCCTGCGGCATCGTCTCCTGTACGAAGGATAGCCGGGGTAGACGTGACGGAAGGATACCATGCGCTGAAGCCCTGGACATCCGGGATATGCAATGCGATCCAGACGATGGGGGCGATCGCTTCCGGGAGTCCGCTGCGGAGTTGTGCGACGAAGCAGTACCGCGTTCCATCGGCGCACACGGTCGGATCGTTCAGTGTGTGCGGATCACCCGCGGTACCGTTGGCCGACGAATCACGGGGTGTTTCTTCAAAGTGATCCCTCATGACCGCCACGGCATCCAGGACCGTCAGCTTGTGTTTCGGCCTGACCGCAAAGGGGAGCTGCTTCCGCGGATCGAGATCGATCCCCGATACGCGCCGGATGGCACTCCAGTGCCTGTAGATATTGCCCGGATGATCCAATGAATGCGGATTCGAGTACGCCTTCGCGAAGTTGAAGGCGCCGTCCCTGGCCGGATCGTACCAGCCACGCTGCATCGCATACTCCACGATATCCGGAGAGCCCAGGAAGTTGGCCGTATCCTTCAGGTCCACTTCCTGGATCGTGAAGCAGTTCGGTATAAGCACAACCATATCGTCGGGGACACGCTGCGCTACCAAGTGTTTTCCGTTGACCACCGCAAGGATCCAGGCCTCGTTCCTGTCCGCGATCACATAGCTCCTGCCTGAGGACGCATATCCGAAGCGATCGATAAGGCCGGTGGCTATCCTGACCCCCTCCCGGGCGGTCAAAGCCCGATCTGCCACGATCCGCCGCAGCCAGAAGACGATCCCACCTTCGACGAGTTCCGGCTTGTCTTCACGGGATGGGCAGCCGTCGGAGCTGATCGCGACGCCGTGCTCGTTGATATAGCTATCGCACACATCCCACCCGGGGACGTTGATCCAGAGTGATCCGAGCGTCGATGCTGCCTGCTGAACCGTGCCCCCTTTCCGTAGTGTGATCTGCTCCCCGGGCGCATGCGTGCGGGCCGGGACCTTGTAGAGGTTCACCGCAGGAGCATTGACGTCCTCGTTGTGGGCGGTGATGACCGACCCGTCGGCCGTAGCACCTTTGCCTGCGACCAGCGCGAAACAATCGAATGGTGGTTCCGGTCGATCCTGAGCCATCGAAGGCAGGAAGGCAGATGCCACCACGATCACCACGAGAACGACCAGATGGAATTGCCGGTGGACAGACATGAGATTCGCAGCTCCTATGTGACGATGAGTAATATCGCATTCATGATGGTGTCCTGCAAGGGGGGGAGGGGATCGGGGCCCGGCTCGATCGACGCCTCCACGACTCCTCCCCACACGTTCGGACGAGAATTTTCGCGCGGATTCTTGATTGATGTGCCCACCGGTCGTATATTGCAGTGCATTCACCGCATCTGCGCCAGCTCGCCGATCGAGCACATCCATCGTCGTCCCGTATCACCGACAGAGGCATCGACCGTATGATCTCCAACCCCATTCTCGGCGTGATCTTTCACTGGCTTGGCGGACTCGCGGCTGGCAGCTTCTACGTTCCCTATCGGGGAGTGAGACAGTGGTCCTGGGAGGTCTACTGGCTTGTGGGTGGCGTCTTCAGCTGGATCTTTGCACCCTGGATCATGGCGGCGATCAACACGCACGAGTTGCTGGCGACGCTCAGCGAGGCCCCGTGGGACAGCCTCCTCTGGGCGTACTTCTGGGGAACCATGTGGGGCGTCGGTGGATTGACCTTCGGCCTGTCGATGCGCTATCTCGGCCTGTCGCTCGGCATGGGCGTTGCACTCGGATACTGTGCTGCCTTCGGGACGCTCATGCCGCCGATCTTTCACGGGGAGTTCGTGGGCCAGGTCCTGGGAACAACATCGGGCCTGATCATCCTCCTCGGTGTTGCGGTCTGCCTCCTGGGCATCGGGATCGCGGGCCTGGCGGGACGGTCCAAGGAACGGGAGATGACGGACGAGCAGAAGGCCGCGACCATCAAGGAATTCAATTTCACGAAGGGGATCCTCGTTGCGACATTCTCCGGGATCATGAGTGCGAGCTTCGCTTACGGATTGGACGCCGCGGCGCCGATCGCAGACCTGTCGGCGAAACACGGCACGGACGTGTTTTGGACCGGGCTGCCGAAGCTCTGTGTCGTTCTGCTCGGGGGGTTCACCACGAACTTCATCTGGTGCGTCGTCCTGAATGTGAAGAACCGGACAGGCTATCAGTATTTCAGTCCGACGCTCCGCGCGGAGCACGGCAACGGTACCGGCGCGCGGGTACCCATGCTGCGCAACTACATGTTCAGCGCACTCGCGGGTGTGGTGTGGTATCTGCAATTCTTCTTCTACTCGATGGGCGAAACGCAGATGGGCGCCTACAAATTTTCCAGCTGGACCCTCCATATGGCAAGCATCATCATCTTCAGCTCGCTCTGGGGGATCGCCCTGAAGGAGTGGGCCGGGAGCAGCCGTTCGACCAAACGGACGCTCTTCCTCGGATTGGCGACGCTCATCCTGTCAACGATCATCGTTGGCTATGGCAACTACCTCGGTGTCGGATGACAGAGAACCTCCGGCGTCGTGGAAGCGGTATGGATCCGGGGGGATCCCTTCGTGCATCGAACACTGATCAGGTACCTATGAACTCTCACAACATGATCGTCCGACTCGTGACCACCATCGCACTTCTCTTTGCCGGCTGCGCTGCCGGAAAGGTCGCAGACTCAGGTCAGCCTGCGCGCATCGTCTTCTTCGGAGATTCCATCACGGAGGCGGGCGCCGCACCCGGGGGATACGTCGCACTCATCAAAGAAGCGTTGCAGCGCCGGGGGAGTGCCGCCGAGGTCATCGGCGCCGGCGTCAGCGGCAACAAGGTCGAGCAATTGCAGGCAAGGATCGACCGGGATGTGATCGCACGGAAGCCGACCACGGTGGTCGTGTACGTCGGGATCAACGATGTGTGGCATTGGACCATCGGCATCCCGGATGCGAAGGGCTCGACGAAGGAAGAGTTCGAGGCTGGCCTCCGGAACGTGATCGCGAAGATCCAGGGTGTGGGAGCGAAGGTGATCCTCTGCACGCCGAGCGTGATCGGAGAACGGAAGGCCGGTGCGAACCCCGAGGATGCGATGCTGGAGGAGTACAGCGCCATCGCCCGGCGCGTGGCAGGAGAGACCGGATCCACGCTGTGTGATCTCCGGAAGGCCTTCATGGACCATATCGCCGGGAACAATCCGGGTGATCAGGAGAAGGGCATCCTCACCACGGACCGTGTGCATCTGAATCCGGCAGGGAATGCATTCGTCGCGGCAGAGATGCTGCGCGTGCTGGATGCGCGGTAGGCGGTTGAACACACGTGTCGTGCAGGCGATCCGGTGCTGATGAGTGATACGCCGTTCAAACCCGCCATCCCCCGGCGGGTCCTCCTCGCCGACCTCTCGTTCCTGGGTCTGAGGCCTCGCGCGCGCTGATTTGTTGGGCCTCCATGTGCTGCGTGTCCGTGCGACGGCGCACGCGGCATGCCGGGGAAGGTCGTCAGGCCAAGGAGTGCTCTTCGGGGGCGAGGTGTTCACTCATGGTGTGATGGTACTCAATCGCCGCAAGGGCGGCCACCGTACCGTCCGCCACGGCGGTCGTGATCTGACGGAAGCGTTTTGTGACCGCATCGCCGGCAGCGAATACGCCGGGGATGTTCGTTTCGAGCTGGGAACCGACCTGGATCTCGCCCGCGGGTGTCAATGCAACGACACCCTTCAGGGATTCCGTGTTGGGGACGTAGCCAATGAAGATGAACACACCGTCGATCGCCACCTCGCGCGTCTCTCCCGTCGGTATGTGACGCAGGGTGACCCCCTCCACCGCTTCACCCCCCTTGAATGCAGCGATCGTCGACTCCATGATGAACGAGATCTTCGGGTTCCGCTGCGCTTCTTCTACGGCATAGCGCGATGCCTGGAAATGATCGAACTGATGGATGATCGTGACCGACGACGCATACTTCGTCAGTGAGACCGCCTCCTCCAGCGCGGAGTTGCCTCCACCCACCACAAGGATGTTCCTATCCTGGAAGAAGTCCCCATCGCATGTCGCGCAGTAGGAGATCCCCTTGCCGCGAAGGTCCATCTCACCCGGCACGCCGAGCATACGTGACCTGCCTCCCGGTGCAAGGATGACGACGGGTGCGGTGAACAATTCTTTGCCGTTGACCTCCACGGTCTTCGTCTCGCCTTCCAGCGCCAGCCGGGTAACCGACACGTTCGACCGGACGGTGCACCCGAAGTGCATCGCCTGCTTCTTCATGATCTGTCCGAGCTGATGGCCGCTCGTACTCTCGACGCCGGGGTAGTTCGCGACCTCATGGGTGAGCACCATCTGTCCGCCGGCCGTGCCCTCATTCAGAATGAGGGTCTTCAGCCTGGCGCGCGACAGGTAGATCCCCGCGGTGAGGCCCGCAGGGCCTCCGCCGAGCACGATCGCATCATAGTGCATGGTGGTCATAGCCATCATGCCTTCGCGGTGAAGACGGAGTTCAGGATCCCGGTCACCTGGTCCTTGGATTGGATGCTGCTTGTTGCCTTCACCACCTTGCCGTTCTTGTAGTACACGGTGAAGGGGAGGCCGCGGAAGGAGCTGCATTCGGGAAGGTTGCGGATGATGGCCGCTTCCGGACTATCGAAGGGGAAGTCACGGAATGCCACGTGTTTGTAATCGCCTTCGAGCTCTTCCATGACGCCATACACCGGGATGCACATGGGTCCCATGCGGCCGCAGCACACCATGACGTTCTCGTTCTTGCTGATGGCTTCGGTCAGTTCTGCGGCAGTGTTCAGATGTTGAAGATTGGTGTCCAGCATGATCATTCCTCGATTGTTGTGTCCATGTGATGCATGCGATGCCCCGGGAGGGTCAGGCCGAACTCCTGCCTCTCAGCGGCCGACGAACATCGCTCCGATGACAGCGCCGTAGATCGTGCTTGCCCAGGGGTTACTGGTGATCGGGCATGCGCCGCTCCGGCAGCCGATCACCTTATAATAGAGAAAACCTCCGGCAGCGCCGACGAGCACCGGCGCAATGAGCCAGAGCCATCCGAGGATGGTGGGGAGTGAAAGGTCGTCCATGGATCTCCTTGTGGGGGGTGGATGTGTATAAGATGCAGCCAGTTGGGGAAAAGGGGCGGCATCCCCAGGCCCTTCCACAGACCCATCCGCCTTAGGTACGGGAATCTGACCCTTTCTTCTCCCGGGGTGCATCCTATAGGTTGTATCTTCCATGACCATAAGGTGAGCTATGTCGCGACGTGCCCCCGTGAAACGGACAACCACTGTCTTCGTCTGGATCGCCATTACCCTTGTCGCTGTGGCCGCAGGATACTATGTCCTGCAGAATAGCGGCACCGTAGAGGCTGCATCTCCTGTCCCTGCGCTTCCCCCCTCGGCGGCATCCGGGACGGCTCCGGCATTCACCCTGAAGGATCTCTCCGGGAAGAATGTGTCGCTCGCCGATCTCAAGGGGAAGGTTGTCGTCCTGGATTTCTGGGCGACGTGGTGCCCGCCGTGCCGGAAGGAGATCCCGGATTTCATCAGCATCCAGAATGAATATGGCGCACGGGGCGTGCAAGTCGTGGGCATTGCACTCGACGAACTGCCGAAGGTGCAGGCCTTCGTGCGGGCCAACGGCATGAACTATCCGGTCCTCATGGGCAATGACGCGATCACCGCACAATACGGCGGCATCGAAGGTATCCCCACGACCTTCATCATCGACAGGAAGGGGAAGATCGTCGAGCGATTCGAAGGGTTCCGACCGCGTGAGACGTTCGTAGCGGCGATCACTCCGCTTCTCTGAGTTATCCCCGCCACAGTGTTGAGTTTGTCCGGGAGCCGGCGTACATTACGGAGGGGACCGAATCTCCTCCGTACTCTCCCGGAAGCATCCTGGCCATGCCCGCTTCGACCGATTCCTTTTCTTGCACCCATCAACTTCTGTCCTTCCAGTTCCTGAATTCTCTGCGAGGGGTGAGAGGACCGATCCGTTTCCACATCATCGTCATGCTCCTGCTTGGTGCGCCTCTCCGCGCACCGCTCGTGGCGCAATCTACTTCTTCGGCGTCCATTCAAGGATCGGTCCTGGCCCGGGACGGATCCCCGATCCCGCAAGCGTACGTCGAGATCCTGCATGTCCCAACATCGGATGTTCACCGCTCTGCAGCCAATATCGAAGGCCACTTTCATATCCCGGGCTTGAGGGTCGGGGGGCCATACGAACTGAAGGTTTCGCACATTGGCTACGGCACGCAACGCAGGACCGGCATCTACCTGAGGCTCCTGGAAGAGGTCAGAGTGTCCGTGGTCCTCGACCAGGTCACGCTCCCCGGAGACGAGGTCGTGGTCACCGGCACACGCGAGGGTTCCCTGACGACCCAGACCCAGGGCGTGTCTTCGCAGATCGGCAGAGAACAGATGGCAGCCTTGCCGCTTCCCTCTGCATCGATCGAAGATGCCCTGCGCCTGTCGCCGTATATGGTCGGGTCCAGCGCACTCGGCGTGAATGCGGTCTACAATGATGTATCCCTTGACGGCATCAGTGTTGCCGACCCCTTCGGCCTCCAGCGTGCAGAAAACCTCCCCGGTGGAATGCAGATCAGCCCTGTAGGAGTCCAGGCACTGGAGGAGGTTCGTGTGGATTTTTCCCCTTTTGATGTCCGCAGGGGCGGGTTCACCGGTGCCTCGATCGCTGCGGTCAGCCGCAGCGGCTCGAATACCCGGACGTGGTCGGCGTTCGCGCAGGGGGCAGGTGGATGGGCGCGTGGCCCGAATCCGGACGATGGCAGGCATGATCTCCGTGGATACTTCGATGGACGGGCCGGATTCAACGTCGGCGGGGCCGTGGTCCCGTCCAAGGCGTTCTATTTCCTCTCTGCCGAAGTCGCCGAGCAGCGTCTTCCTATCGAACGGCGATTCGGCGCACCATCGACGCGGGGGTCGGTGTACAGTTTTCCCGCCGGCGCGGCCGCGCAGTTCGTGTCCACTCTGAAACGCTCGGGGTACGACCCCGGTCGGATGGACATCGTAACGCTCGGACAGAAGATGATGACGATCTTCGGCCGGATCGACCTGGCCCTGACACCCCAGCACCAATTCAGTGTGCGCGTGAACTCGCTCGTGACAAGGGGCGACACGCCACCTCCGGGGACGACGGTGTTCGCCAGCGGAGCCCTTGCACGGACGTGGGCGGTGACGCATTCGCTCACACTGGAAGTGAACAGCGTGTGGAATTCCCGCGTGTCGAATGAGCTGCTCGCAGGGTATACGTCACGTCGTTTCTCCGTGACCCCGACAGGCGATGGATCTCCGTTCGTGGATGTGGTCGTGACGGACACCCGGGGATGGTGGAACCACCTGACCGCCGGTAGTGAGGTGGGCGGCCGCGGGAAGGATGTCGCACAGGATCATGTCGAGGTCAGGGACGCGGTCTCGATCACCTCCGGCGCGCATCTGTGGACGATCGGGTTGCATGGAGAGTTGAACTGGATCACGAACCGGCAGCTCTCGGCCCGATGGGGAAGCTACACCTTCGCAACATTGAACGACCTCTCCAGAGGGGCCCCGAGCGGATATGAATACCGGTACCCTCTCGAAGGGACGTCTCCCGACGGCGTGGCGTGGCGCATCGGTCAGATCAGTGCTTTCCTGCAGGATGAGTGGCGACCGTCCTCCCAGGTGTCGCTCTCTGCCGGGGTCCGGGTGGACCTGCCGTTCCTTCTCGACCGGCCACGGGAGAATGCTGCGGTACGGGAGGCATTCCTTCCACTGGGATATTCACTATCAACCTCGACGTTGCCGGCCATGCGGGCGATGATCTCGCCGCGGGTCGGCCTTTCCGTGTACCCGAAAGAGGACCGGACGGTCAGGCTTCGTGGGGGGATCGGACTGTTCACCGGACGGATCCCATACGCGTGGTTCGGCAATCTGTATGAAGGCACGGGGCTGGAATACGGCCATGTCAAACGCTCGGAGCGCGTGCCGGCATTCGTCGCCGATCCGGCCCGTCAGCCGACGCCCATGACCGACACGAACCTCTCTGCTACGTCGGAAGTTGTCGTTGCCGCAAGCGACTTCGTCCTTCCTCAGGAACTCCGATGGACCCTCGCGTTTGATCAAGACCTGCCGTGGAATCTGCGCTTGTCGGTGGAAGGGGTATTCTCGCGGACGATCAACGGCGTGGTCTTCAAGAACCTGAATCTGGCGCAAACCGGCACGATGGATGCCGAACGGGGCGGGGATCCCAGGGCCGTCTATGGATGGGCGTTCCCCATCGGACGTTGGCAGTATTCCCGCAATGATGGGAGATTCACCGATGTGATGTTGATGACGAATGCGACGGAGGGGACGTCCACGTTCCTCACGATGCAGCTCCAGCGCCGGCCGGGCCCTGATGGGGTCTTCGCCAGTCTGGCGTACACCTATGCCGACACGAGGGATCTGAATAGTGGAGCCTGGGACAACGCGTATGACCAGTGGCGGTACAATCCCGCTGCGGAACCGAATACCCCACGGCTGAACTATTCGTCCTTCGACCGAACGCATCGTCTTGCCGCCGCGGTAGCAGTGAAACACGACTGGGGGGGCGGGCATGCGACGACGCTGGGGATGGTGTACACGGGAGCATCCGGCATTCCCTACTCCTACGTCTACGATGGTGACCTGAATGGGGATGGTGAGTCCTTCAATGACCTGTTCTACATTCCAGGCACCTCCACGGAGATCCTGCTGGTGAATGAGGACGGTGGGTTAACGATCCCTACGGATCCGGGGTACAATGAACTGTTCAGCTTCATCGCGCACGATCCCTATCTCTCCATGCACCGCCGCCAGATCGCCGAGCGCAACGGGGCCCGTACGCCGTGGACCCATCTGCTTGATCTGCGTTGTGCGCACACCCTGCCGATGACCGGGGGGAATACGCTCGAGGTCAGTGCGGAACTGCTGAACGTGATGAACCTTCTCGATCCTTCATGGGGACAGGTGCAAACGGTGCCGTATCAGGTCGTACCGATCCTGCGGTTCTGGACACGGGATTCCCGTGGGCGTCCATGGTTCCGGTGGGCACCGCGGACGACGCCGTTCGTTGCCGAGCCGCTTCTTTCGCGCTGGCGGCTCCGGCTGGGGGTCAGGCTCTCATTCTAGGGGTGAGGGGAGAAACAGTGGCATAACAAACGAACGGCCCCGCCTTGCAGCGGGGCCGTTCTGGGTCTTGACCTGTGAAGTGCACGTACTAGACCACGTGCTTCCACCAGTAGTAGTATTCGTTGTTCAGTTGCTCCTGAGACGGCATGGGGAAGAACAACGTCTCGCCCTTCGTTGCGAACCAGAACCCGTGGCGAATGAGCGAGAAGGAGGTCTCGCCGAAGGCGGAGTTCAGACTCACGGTCTTTGTCTGCTTCTCGGGATGGCCCCTGAGCTCCATGATGTACTCGTACAGCCGGCGCGGATTCGTATCGGGGAACGGTGAATGCATCATCTCCCGGTTCGCGTTCTGCTTCAGGAACTCCTCGACGTTGAACTCATACTGTGTGAAACAGAAGGCCGGGGCGCCCTTGGACTCGGACTGCGTAAGGTACTTGGCGAACGACCGCTGGTCGAGTGTGGATGCGACCATGGCCGTCAGCGGCGTGATACCCTGATACACACGCACGAGGCCGGGTTCGTTCACCGCGGTGTACGGTTGCTGCTTCAGCGGCAGGCATTTGCCGTTCGGCAGCACCAGGTACAGGTCCTTCAACGCCTTGAAGTCGATGTGCTCGATGACGCCGTACGACTTGACGAATTTCGTCCGCTTCGGTGTGCCGTCCTCATGGGGAACCGTCAGGCCGAGGTAATGGTCGATCTTGAAGTAGGGATCGCGGTAGTTGATATCGATCTCAGCGAAGATCACCTTGCCGCGAAAATGCTTCGAGCTGCCGATGGTATAGTGTTCCGCGAACTGATCCGGGGCGAGCTGTGATGCCACCAGCGCATTGATCGGAAAGACCACCATGTACAGATGCTTGTTGTACTCGGCCATACCGTCACCTCAGGATTGACAGGAGAGTGAACGGGGCGCACCGCGCGCCCCGTTCGTTGCTAGTTCCGTGCGGGGTTACAGCTCGTCGAGTGACAGCGTTTCCCTGCCGCTTTGCCAGATCGCCCAGGCGATGGCCACGATGCAGACCACGACCACAAGGATCCCGGTCCCGATCGCGCCGCTGACAGAGGGGCTGATGACATTGTACTGCAAAACGAGTCCAAGTGCAAGAAGGCTGACCATGTTCATCACCTTGATGAGCGGATTGATCGCCGGGCCTGCCGTGTCCTTGAGCGGATCGCCGACCGTATCGCCGGTGATCGCCGCTTTGTGGGCCTCGGAACCCTTGCCGCCATAGATACCGTCCTCGATCATCTTCTTGGCATTGTCCCATGCGCCACCGGCATTGGACATGAACACGGCGAGCAGCTGGCCGACGAGGATCATGCCGGCAAGGAACCCACCCAGGGCGTACGGCCCGAGGAGGAAGCCTACCATCAGCGGCGTCATGATCGCGAGGATGGCCGGGCCGATGAGCTCTTTCTGGGCCGTCGCAGTACAGATGTTGACGACGCGGCCGTAATCCGGCTCCTTCGTGCCCGCCCAGATCTCCGGATCGCGGAACTGGATACGGCATTCCTTGACGATGAAGTAGGCAGCGCGTCCGACGGCACGGATGAGCATGCCGCTGAACAGGAACGGCACGGAGCCGCCGATGAGCATGCCGATGAACACATTCGGGTCGGCAAACGTCAACCGGCCGGCGTGTTCCGCATACTGGGCGAGTGTCATCAGATGGATGTTCTCTTCACTGCCGACAGCGATCACGGCGATGAAGCTGGAGAACAGGGACACGGCAGCGATGACCGCAGACCCGATCGCGATACCCTTGGTCTCTGCCTTCGTCGTGTTCCCGACCGCATCGAGGTCCGCGAGGATCTGGCGGGCGCGATGATAGTTGCCCGGTTTTTCCTGCTCCATCTGATGCGGATCGTAGCCCATTTCGCCGATGCCGTTGGCGTTGTCGGCCACGGGACCAAAGACGTCCATGGAGATCGTATTGCCGGTGAGGGTCAGCATGCCGATACCGGTCATGGCCACGCCATAGGCCACGAACAATGGCGGTGCGCCCGCATAGACCAGCACCGACAGGAGGATCGAGATCGCGATGACCAGCACAGCCGCAACGGCACTCTCATAGCCCAGCGCAAAACCCTGGATGATGTTCGTTGCATGGCCGGTCTGACATGCACGGGCAAGGTCCTGCACGGGCTTGTGACCGGTGTGCGTGTAGTAGCTCGTGACCTTATTCAGTGCGACCGCGAGGAACACACCGATGAGACAGGTCAGTGCCGGACGCAGATCGAGTCCCGGGAAGCCGAAGTTCTGGAAGAAGCTCAACGCTGACGGATCCCCGCCCGGGAAGCCGGCGAGGGCCGTGGGATTGGTTGCGAGATACGTTGCATCGAAGTTCAGGTAGAAGAACCCGAGAGCGAAGAACCCGATGACGCTGATCGCCGAACCGATCCAGAACCCACGATGCACGCTGCGCAGCGCGGTGTCCGAACTGTCGTCGGCCCCTGCCTTCACGGTATACGTGCTGATGATGGAACCCAGCACGCCGATACCGCGGACGAGGAGCGGGAAGATCACGCCTTTGTGTCCGAACGTTGCCATACCGAGGATCATGGCTGCGACGATGGTGACCTCGTAGGATTCAAAGATATCCGATGCCATGCCGGCGCAATCGCCGACATTGTCACCGACGTTGTCAGCGATCGTGGCGGCATTCCGCGGATCATCTTCCGGAATGTCCTTCTCGATCTTGCCCACGAGGTCGGCCCCGACGTCTGCCGCTTTCGTGTAGATACCGCCGCCAACGCGCATGAAGAGGGCGATGAGCGTTCCACCGAAACCGAAGCCGAGCAGCGCTTCGTAGGCCGATTCACCGAAGATGAGGAAGATCATCGTGCCGCCAAGGAGGCCGAGGCCGTCCGTCAGCATGCCGGTGACCGTCCCGGTCCGGTAGCCGAGCTGCATGGCTTCGCCGTACGAACGCGTTGCGGCCGCGGCGACGCGCAGGTTTCCCGTGGTCGCAAGACGCATGCCCACGAAGCCGACGGTCCAGCTGAAGATCGCGCCCACGAGGAATGCCATTGCCCGTCCCCACCGGAAGGCTTCTTCACTGCCGGAGTACGTGAAGTACAGCAGGGCGGAAATGATGATGATGAGCGGCCCGATCTGCTTGAACTGCGCAGCGAGATAGGCATTCGCGCCCTTGCGGACGGCGTTCGCGACATCCTGCATCTTCTGCGTGCCCTTGTCGGCCGCCAGGACCTGCCGGCTGAGGAGCAGGGCGTAGAGGAGTCCACCCACCGCGATACCGAGAACGGAAAGGAGACTCACGACCTCCATCTCCGTGTACTTCGGATTCGAGAAGAGTGAGAATGCACTGAATGAGTGTGACCCGGTCTCGGCGGAAGTCACCGCCTGGGGTTGAATGAAGTAGGCGCCGGCGAACGCGACGGCCATCACAACGAGGAAGGCCGTTTTGGTCGAGCGACGCCTGAAGAATTGAGAAATCGATTTGATCGTCATATGATCTCAGATGTCAGGTTCGTGTCAGATGGGATGTCAGGAAAGGCTCTCGGAAGCGGAGCGCCACCACTTGGCATATTCCACTTCGAGAACGCGGCGCTCGGGGAACCGGAAGAACTTCACTCCGGTGTTGTCGCCGAGGTAGAAGCCGCGATTGATCGTCCGGAAGAAGCCGCGCAGCACCGGATTGCGTGAAACAGTCTTTGTCGTCTTGGTCAGCCCCTTCGCAACATCCTTGAGGCAGTCGGAAATGTGCATCGGGTCCGGATACGGCAGATAGCCTGCAAGGTGACCGGCCTCATCCTTGTCCACGAGCAGGTCAGCGAAGAAAATGCGGGGAACATGGATGGCGCTGGCCGGATCGGTGATGAACTTGCAGAACTTTGCCGGATTGAGCGCTGAGGCGACGAGCGGGGAGAGAGGACTCAGCTCCTGGAAAAGATGGGCATCACCCTGCTTCTCCTCTTCCGGCTGCTGCGATTCACTCAGGTACATCACCCGTCCGTCGGCCGTGACGAGATACAATTTCTCGATCGCGGTCAGCGGGAGGTGCTCCAGCACCCGGTACACGCTGATGTACTTCGAGCGCTTCGGAGTGCCATCCTCATGCGGTGCACACCGCTTGGCGATATCGTCGAGTTTGAAGTAGTCGCTCTTCAGCTTGGGATCGATCTCGAAGAACAGCACGTTGCCCCGTGTGTGCTTCTGGTCACCCATTGCCATATAGCGACCGAATTCGATAGGTTCCAGATGGGAAGCCACGAGGGCTTCGAATCTGTAACATAACATATAAAAGTGAATGTTCATGGGAGTCACTTTCTGGTTGCTCATTCAATCAATCAATTCATCCCACCCCTCTACCCGTCCCTCCGATCAGAAATATACAAAAAAAACATCAGAATTCGTCCACGTTACCGGTACATGAATGGATTTTTTGGGTTCTCAGGTCCGGCTGTACAGTTACAGCTCCTCCTTTTTCCCCAATGCACTCCAGTATTCTTCAGAAATCAGGAAGCACTTCCAGCCCCGCAAGCTCCCGGGTCGGAGAACGTGCGGGGACCACGCACAAGGAAGCCTGGTGACGACGCTTTCCGGAGGGTGCGGGCGCTCCTTCCGGAAATTGATAGTTCCCCCGCGAATCAGTATCATGATGCGTCCACGAATTGACTCTCGCCGAAGAGTTCCGTGTGCCCCTGATCCGCTCCGAACCCCGAACCGAAAGAGCCTCTCGCATGAATCTGACCTCCCACCTCTCCCGGATCCTCTGTTTGCTCGCAGTGCTGGTTGGACCGATCTTCGCGGCAGAGAACAGTCCCGACTCGCTCACGTGGTATGAGCCGCCCGCCTGGAGCATCGAAGGGCGCGGCTGGACCGATGTGAAGCGTGCCTATGACCGTCTGCCCGCCCATGCCGAGAACGTCGTGCGCCGACCGGTATGGGATCTCTCCCGTCAGAGCGCAGGGATGAGTGTGCAGTTCCGGACCGATGCACAGGAGATACAGGTGAGGTACAGCCTGCTGCGGCCAGCCCTGGCCAAACCGCATATGGCAGCCACAGGTGTGAGCGGGGCAGACCTCTATGTGACGACCGAAACAGGAGAGTGGCGTTGGGTCGGTACCGTGCTGCCTGAGGATCGCATCGTGCGAGCGCCACTCATCAAGCAGATGTCACCCGGGATCAGGACATACCGTCTGTATCTGCCTCTCTATAATGGGGTCGACTCTCTCGCCCTCGGTGTTCCGCATGGTTCCCGGTTCGAGCCGATCGCGGCCGGGACCGGCAAATCGATCGTATTCTACGGAACCTCCATCATGCAGGGCGCATGCGCCTCCCGGCCCGGCATGGCGATCACGGCGATCCTCGGCAGGCGATTGGATCAGCCGACGATCAATCTCGGGTTCAGCGGGAATGGTTGGATGGAACCCGAACTGGCCGATCTCCTGGGCGAACTCGACGCGACGGTCTACGCACTCGATTGTCTGCCGAACATGAAGCCCGCACAGGTCCGGGAACGCGTGGAGCCCTTCGTGCGGAAGCTCCGTGCGGTCCGCCCGAAAACGCCGATCATCCTGGTGGAAGGGCGCATTTTCCCCAATGCCTTTGCGCTACCCGAACGTCGTTCGGCCCATGACGAGTCCCATGCCGCATTGCGTGCGATCTTCGAGAAGCTGCAGAAGGAAGGCATGCCAGCGCTGTACTATCTCAAGAGTGACGATCTGCTCGGGTCCGATGGAGAAGGGACGGTGGACGGGTCGCATCCGACGGACCTGGGGATGATGAGGTACGCGGATGCCTATGAGGTCATCCTGCGGCGCGCGCTGCGGGGGGAATGATCCTTCTCATCGCTTCAATGAGAGGTCCCTACGTGCTGATGCCCGGATGATCGCCTGCCTCCAGGATCCGCGTTCGTGGGATCGTTCGTAGGGGCGCAGCATGCTGCGCCCGTGCACATGCCCGGTCCGGCCTACCGAATGAATCCCGCCGGCGTTCGGAATCCGAGTACCTTGCCGGGAAGGTGGATCTGTATCGAGTCCGGAGGGAATGCATGCACGGTGGCAGAGCGGATGACGTCATCGGGCAAACGTGAATCCAGCAGCAGCACAATGTGGAGGGTGTCCCCGGTGCGTGTGATCCGTGACGGTACCTGTCCGGGCTGCGACCCTGCATCGCGGCGATACATCGGCAGAATGACCTCCTGATCCACGATGTACCGGGCGTGGCTGTATGTATTCGAAGTCCTGGCCCCCTGCATCTGCGCGCCGCGCGCCTCCATTCTTGCATCGTCGGTTGAAACGTCCCGGGCCCGTCCGGCCTTCGCTTTCGCTTCGCCCTCAAGCGGGAGGATGTTGCCCCACATGATGAGTGCTTCCCCGGTGCTCTTCTGCATCGCCCCTGCTGCATGGTCCGCCATCATTTCGACGGCTGGCGTGGCTTCTGCCGGAGCCGGGGCCAGGGCAAGCGACTCGCTTTCCCGTTTTGTCCGGATGTCAGTGTGTTCTTCCTGGACCGCTTCCTTCTTGACCGCGGGAGGCGGGACCGTCCGGGGTGTCTTTGCTTCCGCGAATTCCTGTGAGACGGGGTCCGTACCCGGTGCAGGGAGCGTACCGGTGGCCGCTGTTCCGGCGGTGTCGCTGATGGAGGAAGCCGGCGGCATGCGGAGCCACTGGTAGTAGATCCCGGTCCCCGCGATCACCAGGAGGACCGCAGCAGCGGCTAGAATGCGCGTCCACGGGACCTGCACCCTCTGCCCCTGCGCAACCCGCGACGCGATCCGGGCCTTCAGTGCGGCGCGTGCCCACGAGCGGGTTCCACGCACGATGAGAAGTTCCTGATCGTAGGCGGTGCGACACGGTGAGCACACGGCGCAGTGAGCTTCGACGGCCGCGAGGCTGTGGGCAGGGAGGCGGCCGCATGCGGCTTCCTCGAGCTGCTCAGGGGAAATGTGGGCCTGCTCAGCGTTGCTCATGGCCGTCCCGTGTCGAGCGCATCAAACGTTTCAGTTGCTCTTTGCATTGATACTTCTTTGATTTGGCTGTGGCCGCGTTGGCAAATCCGAGTGTACGGGCGACCTCTTCCATTGAGGCATCTTCCCAATAGAAGAGGACGAGCAGTGCCCGACAGGGGTCGCCCAGTGCATCGAGGGCAGCGTGGACAATGGTCAGGTCCTCTTCTTCTTCGAGCGCTTCCTGCGGCGACGGATCGTCATGCGGGACATCGAATTCCCGGATATCGGCGGGTGATTCCCGCCGGGCGCGCGCCAGACGTCGGAGCCAGAGGTTCCGGGCTGTGGCAAAGAGAAATGTGCCGATGGCGGCGGTATGCTCATAGCGCCCGGCTCTGACACGTTCCCACAGGATGACCAGGGCGTCCTGGAGGACGTCGGCGGCATCGTCTTGACTTCCGTTATTACGCATCACCAGTGCCGTAATAGTGCGCCGGTTGGCCGCATACAGGGCCTCCAGCGCCGATTCGTCGCCGCTACGGATGCCCTCCAGGATCCTGGCATCGGAGTTCAAGAATACGAGCGGCGGCCTCATTTACCTTTCACTGGTGAATGTCATGAACGGGTGTAAGGTGAACGGCACAACATACGAAGTTCACCGGATGGTATCAACCAGAACCAGAGGAGAAAACACCATGCGCACTGCCGTCCGCAGTATCACTGTCGTCGCGGCCTTCATCCTTGCTGTACTCCCGGGGGCCGCCCAGCCCCTGCGGACCACCACGGCCGGGGACCGGACCTCCGTCGATCTCACGATCTACAACCAGAACCTCTCCCTTATCCGTGAAGAGCGCACCCTGACCCTCGTACGTGGCCTGAGCCGGGCGGTGCTGCCGCAGATCCCCACCACGATCGATGGGACCTCACTGCACTTCCTCAGCCTGACGGATGCCGCAGCGGTACGGGTGCTGGAGCAGAACTACCAGTATGACCTGGTGCACCAGTCGAGACTGCTCGAACGCTACCTCGGAAAGGAGATCGAGTTCGTCCGCGTGAACCCCGAGACCAACAAGGAGTATACTGTCACCGGACGGCTACTGTCCACCGGCTACAGCGGACAGTCCATGATGAGCGGAATGGTCGCGGAGATCAACGGAAAGATCGAGGTCAATCCTGCCGGCCGGCTCGTCCTGCCCAGTCTGCCCGAAGGCCTCATCATTCGCCCGCAATTGGAATGGCTGGTATCCAACACGCGCGAAGGCGCACACCGTGCCGAGATCAGCTACCTGGCAGGCGGCCTGAGCTGGTCCAGCGACTATGTGGCCCTGCTGAACGCGGAGGATACCAGGGTGGACATCACCGGCTGGGTGACGTTGACCAACAATTCCGGCACATCCTTTCTGAATGCCGGGCTGAAGCTGGTTGCGGGCGACGTGAACGTTGTGCAGGAGGAGTTCGCGGGGAGAGTGCGGGCGCAGAAGACGATGATGGCCGAAGTTGCCGACGCCGCGCCTCAGTTCCAGCAGACCGAGTTGTTCGAGTACAAGCTCTACACATTGCAGCGGAAGACCGACATCCGCGACAATGAGACGAAGCAGGTGGAACTCATCGCGGCGAAGAATGTCCCCTCCCGCAAAATGTTCATTTACGACGGGCTGGGCGACCAGTGGCGGTACTGGTACAACAACTATTCGTACCGGTCGCAGGGAAGCTTCGGACAGTCTTCGAATCCGAAGGTCGGCGTGTACATGACCATCAAGAATGAGGAGAAGGGCGGACTCGGCATCCCTCTGCCGAAAGGGAAGGTGCGGGTGTACAAGCGCGATGCGGATGGCAAGGAGCAGTTCATCGGCGAGGACCGGATCGATCACACGCCGAAGGACGAGGAGATCCGGTTGTACCTTGGCAACGCGTTCGACATCGTCGGTGAGCGCTCACAGAAGGACTTCAAGACGATCGCCAGCGGCCATGTCGTGGAGGAGACCTTCGAGATCAAGATCCGCAACCATAAGAATGAGCCGGTCGAGGTCCAGGTCTACGAACACCCGTGGCGCTGGAGCCAATGGGAAGTGGTGAGTGCCAGCAACGAATGGGAAAAGGTCGACCAGTCCACACTCCGCTTTCCGGTGAAGCTCGGAAAAGATGGAGAGAAGGTGGTGCGGTACACGGTGCGCTACACCTGGTAATACGGTCGAAGGGGATACAACAAAGGGAAGAAGGAGTGTTCCTTCTTCCCTTTTTCATTGGCTCCGCGATCTTCGCCGCTCAGTTCACTCTGAACGGTATCGTCAACCACTTGACCGCCGGTGCGGAAGCGGTCGTGCCGGGGGAGAACGTGGAACGAAGCACCGCCGTCACAATGGGCTGATTGAATGCCGGGTTGGTGGACTTTGCGATCATGGTCTTTGCAGGTTTGCCATCCAGCCCGATCTGCACCATGACGACCACGTCGCCTGACGGCATGCTCTGCTGTTCGCTTGTGAACACGGGCTGAACGAGTTCCACGATACGCGGGTCACGATCTGCGATCACCGGTTCCACGGTGGGCTGCTGCCCGGCCACGGCTGCAGCGGTCTGCACCGGTGCTTCCACGGTCTTCGATGCGGTGACAGACTGTGGTTGAACGGCCGGGACGGAGACACTCTCCTGTACCGGCTCAGGCCCCTGCGCCTCCGGCGCCACCATGGTGCTTGCTTCCTGGAGCGGGGTGGACGCTGTCTCCGCGTCCCCGGTAGCCGGCGATGCTTCCACCGATGCCTGGTGCTGAGGATCCTCCGGTGATGACTGCTGTGCCTCAACCTGTAGTGACGGCGCGCTCTCATCCGCCGCGGAGAGGATCGTCACCAGCCCCGTGCCTCCCACCAGAGCGGCAAGCAAGACGGCGAACAGCCACCATTTCTTTCCACCCTTGTGTTCGCGGGCGGCGCCGGCCGTTTCAAGGACCCCGCATGTTTCCCCGGTGGCTGCGGACAGTGCGGACGCGTGCGCCGGCGGTGCCGGGATCGATGGCGCTGCAACCCAGGCAGTGTCGGAGGCAGTGACCTCGATGATACGTTCCTCAACGCGCGGGGCGGGAACCGGCGGTGCTGCGGCCTCTTCGGCGGCCCCGGCGATCCCGGCCCTCTGCTGCAGTTCCACGAGCTGGCGGATGGTCCGTTCGTATTCGAGTGCGGTCTTGTCGTCCGGCGCGATGATCTTCACCCGGCGGATCTCCACGAGCGCGCTGCCGTAGGCACCCTTCTTCAGATATTCGTCGGCGTGCTGGAAGTACTGCTCCTTCAATTGCGTGCGCGCGGCCTCGCGATCCACGCGGTCCGGTGCCGGACGCGGTGGTGCGGGGGGCGGGGGAACGGGCTTCGCGGGTACGCCGGAGCGGACCGCCTGCACCGCACCCTGGATCAATCCGGGCAACGAGTCGAGCAGTTCTTTCTTCTGTGCTTCGCTCGGGTCGGTGTCGCGAGGAAGGACGAGCAATCGCTCGAGCTGCTTCTCAAGTGCGACAAAGAAGGTTGTCTGGGGATAGTGTGCCTTGATCTTCCGCAGCCGGATCAGGGCATCGGCGAATTGGCCGCCTTCTGCCATCGCCTGGATCTCATAGACCTGCTCGGCTGCCAGGCCCTGCTGGGATGATGTCGCTCCGCTGCTCATTCTCCGTTCGCCACTTTGTCGTAGTGATAGATCAGTTTCAGGGGCGTATTCGCCGACTGCTGGTGGTGCCGGAGCTCCTGCTGACGGATCTTGATCTCCGCCCGCTTGAGGTCCGTGTTCGTCGGGTCAAGGACGTAGGCTTTTGCAAGTCCGTCCAGGGCGCGCGTGAAATCACCGCTTCGTGAAAACTCTTCTGCTGCCAGGATCTGCAGCCGGATCAGCCGTGCCGTCTCGGCGTTCGTGCGCGGATCGGCCTGCTCGCGTGCCGATGCATTCTTCCGCTTCCAGATCTCTTCCTCGAGTGCGTGCAGTGACTGCGCGGTAGGGTCGATCAACTGTCCGAGTGCGATCTCCGTCAGCGCCTCATCGAATGCCGCCGCTGTCATCAGTTCGCGCCCGCGCGCGAGATGGTGTGCGAGCCGTCCGAGGAGCGCGTCTTCGGCCAGCTTGTCCTGCTCGATGCGGTGGGCAGCGGCATCCACGGCCGTCTGCTGCATATCCGACAGCAGCCTGCTGTAGTTGATCAGGCGTTCGCATTCGAGGAGGTCGCGGTCAGCGGGATCGAGAACGAAGCCCCGTGCCACGAGTTGCATCGCTTCCATGAATTCGCCGTGTGCTGCCAGGTCGCATGCTTCCTCGCAGTAGGCCTGGATCGTCGAGCGGACAACGGCGTAGTGTGTGCCGGTCCCGGCAGGGGTTGAGGGGGCGCTGACCGCCGCGCTGATCTGCTCTTCAAGCGCAGTGATGTCACCGTTCGTCGGATCGAGCTGACGTGCTTCGCCGAGGATCGCAAGCGCCCCGCTGAAATCGCTGTTCGAGAGGGCGTCGTACGCCTTGCTCAGGAGGCCAACGATTTCAGCGAGGGGCATCGCCGGCTCTGCCGGTGGCGCCGATGGCATTGCGTCCCTCGTTTCAGGAAGCGGTGCTGCCGGTCCCTGGCCAGCATCGGGCGGCATCAGCGCCTTGACCCGTTCCTCATACGCTTCCGCGTAACGGTTGTCCGGATTCTCTGCACGAGCCTTCTGGATCAGCCCGAGTGCCCCGGCGAGGTTTCCTTCCCGCACGCACTTGTCCGCCAGCTTCAGGTACATCGTATGTGGTGAACCCTTACGTTCCATGGTCTTTGTCCTGCGTCACAGGGTACAAAGGGCATGCCATGGAGTTGACTCGGGTAACATCCGCAAGCTACTCGGGAATCGCCCCCGGAGTTCCCGGATGGACTGGAAAAACAGGCAGGAGTGCATGGGATGAAGGGACAGGGGTGACACACGACCCCCCAAAACAGGCGATGGAAGGCCTCCGCAGGAAAGTTCTACAAAGTGCCATACCAATATTGCACCGGGCCGGTGATCTGCATCACCGGCCTGTTCTCACTGCGGAACAGCGGTGGCAGAGGTGTCCGCGCGGGCTGAATCCGGCGTCGCCGGAGGGGGGATCTTATAGACCGGCTCGTCCGCCTCTTCCGCGGGGATCGTCTGTTCCTCCGCTGGCGTGATATTCACCGATCGAGGTTGTTCGCGCTTCCAGAAATAGTAGAACGCAAAGACGAGGAGAGCGATCGAGGCAATGATCGCGATGCGCAGCGCCCACCCCGACTTCTTCTCCGCCGGAGGAGGGGGTGGGGGAACAGGCTTCTCGATGACAGGCTCCGCCGGCTGTCGCGTGACCCCATTCTCGAGGCCACCCTCGTCGAAGACGAGCGTCTTCCGCCTGCTGAGTTCCTGCATCTGAAGCACTTTCAGTTCGAACTCCCTGGCAAAACGGTCGCGGTCGTCGATGATGAACACGCGCCTGATCTCGGACAGCGCCTTGTCATATTCCTTCTTGATCACATGGGAATGCGCACGCTGCAGATACTGGTTCTTGAGCCACTGGCGCGCCGCGCGGACCTGTTCCCGTTGCTCGGGTGCGGGTTCCGGTTGTCCCGGGGCTTCTTCGGACGGTTCGGGCTGGACCTCTGACGCGGTCGCGTTCTGCACGATGCCGGCAAGGGAATCGATGATATCCTTGCGCTGATCGTCGGACAGCGTCCCCGACGCCAGATGTTCCTGGATCTGCTCGATCTGCCGTTCAAAGGCCAGGATGAACACGTTGCTGGGATCGAGCCCCCGGACCTTGCGTATGGCGTTGAGGGCCTCCTGGATCGCTCCGGCGTTCGCGTGGTCCTTCGCTTCGCCGAGAAGCCGGCGCACGAGCGCCTGTGCGTGGGCTTTGTCGTCGTTATTCATGGTTGATCTCGATTCGTTGCGCTGTCCGCGCGTCCGTGCACCGCACCGTGATCTCGCGGGCTGAAGCGTCATACGTCCAGCCGGTTGCACCCGGGACCGGCACCGGGGTAAGCTGTCCGGCAGCCGTGCCATTGATGTGCACCGCCGTCGGTGGAGCGTCCACATGCACCACGCGCACCACCAGCGTGCGGGTTGGCGGGAGATACGATCCCTCCGCCGCACCGATATCGACGATGAGCCGGGGCCCGATCTTCTGCTGTGCATGGGTCCTGCGCAGAAGCACGCCCTTCTGGAAATCGAAGGAGAGCCCGTCGTCTTCATAGTACGTCCGCGATGCCGTGCCGTTGGCCTGCAACGGGTACACGGTGAGCGTCAGCGGATCGATGGGCTGCTCGCCCGTATGCTGCATCACCTGTTGCATCGGGACAATGGCCCCCTCGCGGACGTAGAGCGGAATGCGTTCGAGAGGCGCCGCCACCATGGTGTCCCGGCCTCCCGCAACCGGCGCCCCTGTCCAGAAGTCGTACCATGTTCCCTGCGGAAAGCGGACCTCCCGCGAGCGGGCATCGGCGGCGAGCACGGGCGCCACAAGGATGTCATGGCCAAAAAGAAAGCTGGAAGATTCCTGGAGGAAGCGTCCGTCGGAAGGATATTCCAGAACGAGCGGCCGCATGGCCGGCATGCCGGTCGCACTCGCTTCCGCCATCACTGTATAAATGTAGGGGAGCATGCGATAGCGCAGCTGGATGCTCTCACGGTTGATCGCCGTGAATGCATCGCCATACTCCCACGGCTCTTTGTTCTTCTCATTGATCACGGAATGTGACCGCATCAGCGGTGTGAATGCTCCGAGCTGCAACCACCGCGCGAACAGTTCGCCGGACGGGTACCCGATGAATCCGCCGATATCGCTTCCGCAGAATGGCTGGCCGGAGAGCCCCCAGTTGAGGCACATCGTGAGGGCGAGGGAGAGATGTTCCCACGATGACACGTTATCTCCCGTCCACCCTGCACTGTAGCGTTGCCCGCCCGCATACGAAGCACGGGTGAGTACGAAGGGCCGTTCCGCGGGGTTGTGGCGGAGCGCGCCTTCGTACGAGGCACGTGTCATCTGCAGACCGTAGACGTTATGGTTCTTCGCGTGCGGGGTCCGCAAGCCACCGTCATGGTGGATCACGTTCAGGTCGACGGTCTTCGTGGGGACGTTGAAGACCGACGGCTCATTCATATCGTTCCAGAAGCCGCGGACGCCGGTGCGGATCAGATCTTCCATCTGATCGCCCCACCACCGCCGGCCACCTTCGGAGGAAAAGTCCGGGAATGCACACCGTCCCGGCCAGACATCGCCGTAGAAGACCCGTCCGTCGGGATAGGTGAGGAAGTGCTTCCCCTGGAGTCCGGTCGTGTAGGCAGCATACGCGGAATCAGCCTTGATCCCCGGATCGAGGATCACGGCAACGTGGAAACCGTCCGCGGAGAGGTCGCGGATCAACTGTCCCGGCGCCGGAAAATTCTTCGCGCTCCAGGTGAAGACCCGGTAGCCTTCCATGTAGTCGATGTCGAGATAGATCACGTCGCACGGAATGGAACGTGACCGGAATCCCTTCGCGATCTCACGGACGCGCGTGTCCGGTGCGTAGCTCCAGCGGCATTGTTGGTATCCCAGCGACCATCGTGGGGGGAGGGGCATGCGTCCCACGAGGGCCGTGAACCGTTCGACCACCGTGCGCGGGGCGGGGCCGGCAATGACGTAATAATTGAGCTCACCACCCTCGGCGCCGAAGGCATACTGGTCGCGGGCTTCCTTCCCCATGTCGAACGACGACCAGTAGGTATTGTCGAAGAACACGCCGTGGGCCTTGCCGCCATCGAGCGACATGAAGAACGGGATCGATTGATACAACGGATCGGTCGTGGTGCCGTAGGCGGGGATGTCCGAATTCCACATCGTGGCCGAACTATTGCGCTTGTCGAGCGTCCCTGATTTCTCGCCGAGTCCGTAATAATGGGCATCGCGGGGCATCATCTGCCACACGCGCACGCCGGTTGTGGCGCCGGCGGCCCATGCCATACCCTTGTCCGGATGGTCCTGCGTCAGGATCGTTCCGGTGGAATCGGTGATGGTGATCCGGACGGGCTTCTTGGTGATCGTTACGCGGAGTGCCCGCGTGGTGAGCGTGAGCGCGCCCGGTGCATCCGCGAATTCCGTGGCCGGCGCCGGCCACCGCGCGGGGATCACTGCCTGCGATACGTCGGGGGGCAGTGTGCCCGTTGACGAAGGAGGGATGCAGCGGACGCGGGCCACGTGGTCGCTGAGGAGGCTGACCTCGACCGTGGCGCCGGATGCTTTCAGGACAACGGTGTTGCCGCCCCGCACCAGATACGACTCGGCGTTGCCGATGCTCTGCCATCCCGCGTCGAGCCGCAGGGACATGAGGATGAGGAGGGAACACAGCACAAGCCGTCGCATGGATGGTTCCTGGATGTCTGTCTCAGAGGGCCTGTTCGGTCGTGGCGTCGAACAGATGGATGCGCGAAAGATCGAACAGCAGTTCGCACGGCTTGCCCACTGCGGGTGCCTGCTCCGAGGATATGCGGGCGACGAGGTGCGAAGCGGCGCCGGACGAGAAGTAGATGAAGATCTCGTTCCCGACGGGTTCAACGACCTCGACCGTGGCCGGGACCTTTGCCAGGGCGCCCACGCCTGCGGGTGGATGCAGATAGATGTGCTCGGGCCGGATGCCGAGGGTCACGTTCCCGACCTGTGCCTGGCCGATGCGTGAAGAGAGTTCGGGCGGAAGCGTCAGGTGCGTCCAGTCGCTGTTCTGCGTGAAGGCAACCGCGCCGTTGCGGACGAGCGAACCCGGGATGAAGTTCATCGTGGGGCTGCCGATGAACCCGGCCACGAACTTGTTCACGGGCCGGTGGTAGATCGCGAGAGGTGCATCGACCTGTTGGACCACGCCGTCGCGCATGACCACGATGCGGTCGCCCATGGACATGGCTTCGATCTGGTCGTGGGTGACATAGATCATGGTGGTCTTGAGGCGGTGGTGCAGCCGGGAGATCTCGGTGCGCATCTGGACGCGGAGGTTCGCGTCGAGGTTGCTCAGGGGCTCATCGAAGAGGAACACTTTGGGTTGCCGGACGATCGCGCGTCCGAGGGCAACGCGCTGGCGCTGTCCGCCGGAGAGGGCCTTGGGTTTCCGGTCGAGGTACGACTCGATCCCGAGGATCTTTGCCGCCTCGCGAACGCGCTGCTCGATCTCCTCTTTCGGGTACTTCCGGAGTTTGAGTCCGAAGGCCATGTTTTCATACACACTCATATGCGGGTAGAGTGCATAGTTCTGGAACACCATGGCAATATCTCTATCCTTCGGGGCCACGTCATTGACCACCCTGCCGTCGATGCTGATCGTTCCGCCGGAGATCTCTTCGAGTCCGGCGATCATGCGGAGCACCGTGGACTTGCCGCAGCCCGAGGGTCCGACAAGCACAACGAACTCCTGGTCGCGGATGGTGGTTGTTACTTCACGGACAGCGGTGACCTTGCCTTCATAGACCTTGGATACCGATTCCAGTTTTACTTCGGCCATCGGGAAGATTCCTCTCTAGGGGAGCCAAACGTGCGCGGACGGGAGATACATACGAAGAATATATCAAGGAGGGCTGAGAAACACAAGCTTTGGAAGGGGTTCCGGTCGATCTGGAAGGCCCCATGGAAGCCGGGACGCGGAGTCACAGATTTTGCTTGACTCGGGTGACGGAAAGGCTTACATTCATGGAAGCGCTTCCATGAACGGTTCCCTGGTTACTCCCAGTAACTCTTGTAGCACAGCATAACACTCCTCGATGGGTGTCACGATCTACGATCTTGCCCGAGAAGCCGGTGTTGGTATCGGGACCGTGTCGCGGTGTCTGAACAACCACCCGCACGTCTCTCCCGGAACCCGCGCACGGGTGCTCTCCATTGTCAAGCGGCTCAATTACCAGCCGCACGCCGGAGCCCAGCGCCTCGCCTCCCGCCGCACGAACACGATCTCGGTCATTATCCCATCCTTCACCAATTATTTCTACGTTCAAACCCTTCAGGGCGTGCAGGACATCGCGGCGGACATCGGCATGGACCTCATGTTGTACGGTGTGAGTCATACCGCCCAGGTGGAGCACTACCTCCGCCGCTCGTTGCACCGCGGACATGTGGACGGGGTGTTGTTCTTTAGTATGGTGCTGCCGGAGAGCTTCGTCTCACGGTTCCAGCAGATGCACCTGCCGATGGTGCTCGTGGACGCCTTTCACCCGGCCTTCGATTCGATCCGGGTCCAGAATAACGAAGGCGGGTACAGTGCCACGCATCATCTTCTCTCGCTCGGGCACCGGGACATTGCGATGATCAACGCAAGCCTCGACACCCAGCCGGCGAAAGACCGCATGACGGGGTACCGGCGTGCACTCGACGACGCGGGGATCCCGTTCCGCGAAGACCGGGTCATCATCTCCTCCGCCGGAAAGAATGATGGGTTCAACCGCGATGCCGGCCGCGATTCCATGCGACGGCTGCTCACCACGACGGCAGGCCCCGGCCGCCCGACCGCCGTGTTCATCGCCAGCGACGTGCAGGCCATCGGCGCGCTGGAGGGCGCACGTGCCGAGGGGGTGCGTATCCCCGAAGATCTCGCGGTTGTCTCCTTTGACGACATCGAGCTCGCCCAGTATGCGGAGTTGACGACGATGCGCCAGCCGATGTATGAGATCGGCAGGCTCGCGATGGAGAAGCTGATCACACGCATGAAGGACCCCGATGCTCCGCCAACGCTTTCTTCATTTGTTCCCGACATCATCATCAGAAAGTCCTGTGGTGCTTCGGTCCGTTCGTCCGCGAGCACCCCTGTCCCGTACCATCCTGCGCCGGTCCAGAAATCGTAATACAACAGGAGCCATTCACGCATGAACCTCCGTACCACAGTACTCCTCATCCTCGCCCTCGGCATCGCCGTGTCCGCCTTCGCGGGCAACACGGGGAAGATCGCGGGACTGGTCAAGGACGCACAGACAGGGGAGACCCTTGTCGGTGTGAACATCGTCATCGAAGGGACGTCGATGGGTGCTGCTACCAACATCGACGGCCAGTACGTCATCCTCAACGTGCCGCCGGGCAAGTACACCCTGGTCGCGTCCGGCGTCGGCTTCAATAAGAGGACCATCACGAACGTGTCGGTCTCTATCGACCTCACCACGACCATTGATGTCGTGATGTCGTCGCAGGTCGTTGACGTCGGCGAAGAAGTGGTCGTCACGGCGGAGCGTCCGCTCGTGCAGCGCGACCTGACGGCAAAGACGGCGGTGGTGGGCGGCGACCAGATCGCTGCTCTCCCGGTGACGGAGGTCGCCCAGGTCCTCCAGCTCCAGGCGGGGTTCGTGGCCGGCAGCCTTCGCGGTGGCCGCAAAGGCGAGGTCGCATACTGGATCGACGGTGTGCCGGTGACCGATGGGTACAACGGCTCGCAGATCGTAGAAGTGAACAAGAACCTCGTGCAGGAACTCCAGCTGGTGTCCGGGGCGTTCAACGCCGAGTACGGACAGGCAATGTCCGGCATCGTCAACATTGCCACGAAAGAAGGAAGCCCCAGGTTCACCGGAGGGGCAGGTGCGTACATCGGACAGTACGTCACGACGTACGCCGGCGATTCGCTCTTCCCGGGGCTCGATGCTTTCAAGCCGACCGCCATCAGGAACTTCGAAGCGAACCTGAGCGGGCCGGTCCTCGGTGAGGACCTGACCTTCTTCATTAACGGCCGTTACATCTACTTTGACGGCTGGCGCAAAGGGTACCGGCGGTACACGCCGTCCAACATCTCGTACACGGACGACATCACCCGCCAGTTCACGATGTACCGTGATGCTTCCGGCAGGGGCGACAGCGCGGTGGTTCCCATGAACTGGAGTGAACGGTATTATGGCCAGGGCAAGCTCACCTGGCGCATCACCCCGGTGGTCAAACTCAATGCCAACTACATCTACGATTACAATAAGGGACAGGCCTACGACCGGAACTACTTCTACAATCCGGATGGCAAGGGTGTGGATATCAACGACAGCCACACCCTCATCATGCAGTTGTCGCACACGCTCAGTTCTTCCACGTTCTACACCCTTGGCGCGTCGTGGTTCCAGCGCGGATCCAGGTACCGCCTGTACGATCTGACGTACGAGCCGGCAACCGATGGATCGGGCGATCTCATCGAAGCGCTCAATCCCTCGGGTCCGCACTACGTCCATCCCAAGCTGTTCCTCACCGATGATCCGTACAGCTTCTACACGGGCGGCACGGACATGGGCCGTTTCCGCCGCTCGACGTCGACGAAGCTTCTCAAGGTGGATATCTCCTCGCAGCTGGATTTCTCGAACCTGGTGAAGATCGGGGGCGAGGTCCGGTTGAACAATGTGTACTACGAGAACATCACCCTGCAGCCGGTCGCAGAACAGTCGGACATCAACCTGGCGACCGCGAGCCCCTTCATCCGGACGCGCATCCTGCCCCTGTCCTCCCTCTATCATGATATGTACAATCACAGTCCGAAGGAGCTTTCGGCGTACATCCAGGACAAGATGGAGTTCAAGGACTTCATCCTGAACATCGGTATTCGTTTCGACTATTTCGATCCGGACGGGTATGTGCTGAACGACGAGCACCCCGATGTGAATGATCCGCTGCACTCCACGTATACGGTGGACGATCCGAACATCTACAGTCCGATCAAGCCCGAGAACCGGGCGAAGTCGCTGGCCGAGCGCTTCACGTACTGGTACCGCAAGGCGAAGGCGAAATGGCAGTTCAGCCCGCGCATCGGTGGTTCCTTCCCGATCACCGCGGAAGGCATCGTGCATTTCTCCTACGGGCACTTCTTCCAGATCCCGCGCTTCGAGCGGTTGTATGAGAACCCGGATTTCAAGATCGGATTCGGGACCGGCAACCAGGGCGTGGTGGGCAATGCGGACCTCGAGCCGGAGCAGACGATCAATGCTGAGATCGGCATGCAGCAGCAGCTCGCGCCCGACCTCTCGGTGGATGTGACGGCGTATCTCCGCGACATCCGCGGCCTGACGGGAACGCGGGCCGATGAGATCATCGTCTTTGGCGGGAGCGCCAAATACAGCAAGTATGTGAATAGTGACTTTGGTTTCGTGAAAGGTATCGTGCTGACGCTGAACAAGCGGTTCGGCGGCGGGTTCTCGGCGACCATCGACTATACCTATCAGGTGGCCAAGGGCAGTGCTTCGGATCCGCAGGAAGCACGCAATGCCGTGGCAGGCGGCTCGCTTCCCGAGGTCCAGTTGACCCCGCTCGGGTGGGACCAGCGTCATACGCTCAATATGACGGCGTCGTATGCCGCGCCCCATTGGGGTATCAGCGCGATCGGACAGTATGGCAGCGGCACGCCGTACACGCCGCGCCGTGCAGCGGACATCACGACACTCCTCACGAACAGCCAGTTGAAACCCGGGTTCTTTAACATCGACCTCCGTGCCTATTACGAGGTCAAAGTCGATCCGTTCAACGTCGTGGTCTTTGCGCGTGCGTTCAACCTGCTGGATATCCGGAACGAAACGGACGTGTTCGATGACACCGGCCGTGCAGGCTTCACCACGGATGAGGCACGTGTCAGTCTGACGAATCCGCGCCAGCGCATCAATTCACTCGACGAGTGGTACCGGCGTCCGCAGAACTACTCGGAGCCCCGTCGTCTCGAATTCGGCATGAATCTGGAGTTCTAGCATGAAAACCATCCGGCTTCTTCTGTTCCTGTCAGCAGCAACACTCCTTGTCGCCGGGATCGCACACGCCCAGAGCGGCCGCGAGTACCGCCGGTCAGCCGTCATGAACGGCAACCAGGTGCGCACGGTCTTTGGTAACTGGGGTGTCATCGGCCAACCGACCGACACACGTCCGCGCGGTGCGTGGAAGAATGACAATAACGGGTATCTCGGCGACGTGAGTCCGTTCGTCGGCGCCGAAGTGCGGTGGCAGGATACCTCCTTCCGCTCGGTGGTGTCGACCCCGGTGGCACGGCCGACGCAGCTCGCGGATCTCGACCCTGCGACGGGTGAGAATTGGACGTTCGAACCGGTGAACGGATACTTCGCGCCGTCACCGAACCAGAGCATCGCCTTGAGCAACGATGCGAAGACCTGGCCGGAATTCTGGCCGGACAAATCCGCCGATGGCGTGGACCCGGGGTGGAAGGGTTCATGGAACGGGTATTTCGGCAAGCGCATCAGCGCCGATCTCGAATCCTACTTCGTGCTGGATGACAACGTGGACCGCCGGTTCAACTTCCCGTTGAACAACGCGCGGGGTATCGCCTTCAAGCCCGACTCCAACAACGTCAGCCGGAACGGCCTCGCACTCGAGGTGCGGGTCCGTGCGATGCAATGGGCGCAGTTCCTCGCGCAGGACAATATCTTCTGGCTGTACGAGATCGCCAACAAGGGCACGACCACGTACGACCGCGCCGTGTTCGGGATGCTCGTCGGTACCTATATCGGTGTCACCGGCAGCGACGGCAGTCCGCAGGAATACGACGACGACTGGTCGTTCTATGATGTGTTCACCAACATCACCTACACCGCGGACTTCGACCGGAACACGCTCCGCAATCCGCGCTGGAACCAGCGCTTCCCGGTCGGTATGGTCGGGTATGCCTTCCTGGAGAGCCCGGGCAATCCGTTCGACGGCATCGACAATGACGGCGATGCGGACTCCACCACGATCGGAAGTGCGGCACCGCAGTTCGACGCGACGAGTTTCGACTCCCTCCTGGTCCGGGCCGGGCAGACCATCATCCTGATCCGTGACGACTATAGCCGTGTGGCATTCGTCGTGCCGAACCGCGACTCGGTGAAGGTCAAGACCCGCGGCATGCGCGATTCGGTCTGGATCTATCCCGGCAAGACGAAGGTCGCGGAAGGGAACATCGTCCGCGACATTCTCGGGAATGATGTCGTCAACCGGAATGCGTACGACGGCATCGACAACAATTTCAACGGCCTGATCGACGAGAACAGGTACCTCCACTACCGGCAATTCAAGCGGAACCGGAACGCGCCCTTCCAGGTCCTCCTGGATGTCCTCCGTCCGGTCCGGCACGCCGACATCGCCGCGGGTGGTGTGGCCAATCCGCTCAGCCTGATCGACGAGCGCCGGAACGACCGGATCGACAATGATCAGGATTGGAACATCGCGTTCGATGATGTCGGCCGTGATGGTATCGGAGCGACCGCCGTCAACTATCCGGGTGCGGATGCCGGCGAAGGTGACGGGCTGCCCACCTCGGGCTATGACGCGCTGGGCAAGGACACCGGGTTGCCGGGCGAGCCGAATGTGGACAAGACCGACGTGGACGAATCGGACCAGATCGGGCTCTCGAGTTTCTACTACTTCACGCCTGCCAACGTTGTCCGGCTCGGCGATGACGAGGAACTCTGGAAGGGCCTCGCTCCGGGGTACTTCGATGTGCCCACATCCATCGTGAACAATAAGCCGGAACGTGGTGAGGACGGCGACTTCATCTACGGGTCGGGGTATTTCCCGCTGCTCGCAGGGGCGACCGAACGGTTCTCGCTCGCGCTCGTGTATGGTGGCGGCAAGGGTGGCAGCACGCAGGACGATATCAACGACCTCCTGAAGAACAAGCGCACCGTGCAGAAGATCTACGATGCGAACTATCAGTTCCCGACCCCGCCGGACAAGCCGACGCTGGTCGCCGTTCCGGGTGACCGTCAGGTGACGCTGTACTGGGACCGCGTTGCGGAAGCGACGGTGGATCCGGTGTTGCGCACGCGCGATTTCGAGGGGTACAAGATCTACAAGTCCACCGATCCGGACTTCAGCGACGTGTTCACGATCACCGATGCGACGGGAACGCCGCGCGGGTATCAGCCGCTTGCACAGTTCGACATCGTGAACGGCGTCCGCGGATACTTCCAGGCGACCGGCGAACTCTTCCAGGCCGCCGCCGGGTACTCCTTCAGGATGGGCGACGACACCGGGCTCAAGCACTCGTATGTGGACACGGAAGTGGAGAACGGGCGCCGGTACTATTACGCGATCGTGGCTTATGACCGCGGTGACGAGGTGACCGGCATTTTCCCGGGTGAGAACACCAAACAGGTACGCGTCCTGTCCACCGGCGAGGTCGAGAGGGACATCAACGTGGCCGTGGTGACGCCGAATGCGCGCACCGCCGGGTACGTCTCACCGTCCTCCGGCGTGTCCGCGCTCCATCAGGCGGGCCCGGCGACCGGCTCCATGCTGTTCGGCATCCTCGATCAGAAGGCCCTCACGGGTCACCGGTACCGCGTCAGCTTCAACGACACGCAGATGGACAGCATCGACAACAATGCGAACGGCAAGATCGATCTGGCCGACAGCACCGAATGGTCGCGGATCACGACCTCGTATTCTGTCGAGGACATGACCGTGCTGACGGAGCAGTTCATCAGTCAGGACACGGTCAACATCAGTCTCAGCAGGAAGAACCTCATCGCCGGTACCATCACGGTGAAGAACCAGCAGGGGAGTGTCATCAACCCGTCGAACTACGTGTTGAACCTTGCCCGGGGCGCCATCCGCGGCAACGGCCCCGGCGCATTGCCTGCCGGCACCTACACCATCAGTTACCGGTACTATCCGGTCTACCGGAGTCCCAATCTGCAGGGGTCGCCGTACCAGGTCGAGAACGGTGAGTCGGATATCTTCGACGGCGTCACGCTCATGTTCAACAACTTCTGGTCCGTGAAGGACACAGCAGACGCGACCACGGGATGGGTCGGGAAGAGCGCCTATGTGGTCAATCTCGGCGCCACGAACCTCACGCTTCTCGATCCACCGCTTCTCGGCTACAAGCGCTCGGCGGACTACGAGATCCAGTTCGCGAACAGCGTGGTGGACACGTCCCTGGTGGGTCCGTTCCCGTACGATGTGGCGATCCCGACGAACTTCCGGATCTTCAACCGCACCGATAGTACGTTCGTGAAGTTCCTCTTCACCGAGGGCCCGTCCGCGAATGGCAATGGGAAGCTGTCGCCGCTGGACGAACTTATCGTCATGGAGAGGAACCCCCGTGGTGACGTGTGGCCGACGTGGGACCTGTTCATCCTTGCGAAAGTGGGCGATCCTTCGGACACCGTGTACAATCTCGGCAACGGGGACAAGTTCATCTTCAAGACCACGAAGCCCTTCCGGAACGGCGATATCTTCGAGTTCGTCACCGAACTTCCGACAGTGGACAATGCGACGGCGAGCGGGAGCCTGGACCGGATCCGTGTCGTGCCGAACCCGTATGTGACCGCCGCGGAATTCGAGCCACCGCTGAACCCCGGCATCACCAGCGGGCGTGGCGAGCGCAAGATGGACTTCACCCATCTTCCTGCGGGAGCGTCGATCAAGATCTTCACATCGCGCGGCGATCATGTGGCCACGCTGCATCACGACGGGGCCATCGACGATGGGACGGTCTCGTGGAACCTGAAGACGAAGGAGAATCTGGACATCGCCTTCGGCGTCTATTTCTATGTCGTTGAATCGCCGGTGGGCAACAAGACCGGCAAGATCGCGATCATTAAGTGAGGATGACCATGAAAACACTCCGTAGTCTGACCGTGGTGTGCGCGATCGCCGGAATGCTGGTCGTCCTGGGTGTACAGGAGCCGGTGTCCGCACAGAGCAAAGTCGGGACCACCGCCGCGCAGTTCCTGGGCATCTCGGTGGGTCCGCGGGCCATTGCCATGGGCAGTGCCTTCGTGGCGTCCAACGACGACGCCACATCGTTGTACTGGAACCCCGGCGCCTTCCAGCAGGCCGGCACGTCCCAACTCACATTTTCGAACACCGACTGGCTCGTCGGCACGAAGTTCCGCTGGTTCGGCCTGATGCTGAATCTCGGCAGTGAAAATGCCGTCGGGATAAGCCTGACACAGCTCGACTATGGCGAGGAAGATGTCACGACCGTCGGGTCGCCGAACGGCACCGGTGAGCGGTGGTCGGCGCAGGACCTGGCCATTGGGCTGTCCTACTGCCGCCGTCTGACGGACCGGTTCTCGATGGGTGGGACGGTGAAGTATGTGGAGCAGCGCATCTGGAACGAGAGTGCAAGTGCCTTCGCGTTCGATCTCGGGTTGCTGTTCGTCACGGGCTTCAACGATATGCGGCTCGGTGTGTCGATGTCGAATTTCGGGGGCGAGATGACATTGGCCGGGCGCGACCTGCTCGAGCGGGTGGACATCGATCCGCTGAATTCGGGATCGAACAAAGCTCTTGTCGGGAATCTGAAGACCGATGCCTGGGCCATCCCGTTGTTGTTCCGTGTCGGTGTTGCGATGGATGCGTACAAGGATGACATGTTCCGGCTGACGGTTGCCGCGGATGCACTGCGGCCGAACGACAATGATGAATCGGTGAACGTCGGTGGCGAGTTCGCATTCAACGATATGGTCTTCCTCCGGGGCGGGTACAAGTCGGTGTTCGGCAACGGCCTGGAAGAGGGGCTGTCGCTCGGCGCGGGGGTGAAGTACACGGCCGACGGGATCGGTGCGCTCGAGGTCGACTATGCATACACGAAATTCGGACTGTTCGGCAACATCAATACGATCGCATTGGCAATTTCATTCTAACTGTTCATTCACAAGACAAGGAGATCGCGCCCCACAGCTACTCAGTCATGAAAGGTTGTGCGGTTGGGCCGGAACGCTTGACCGAGGCCGGCAGAATCCCTATATTTGGTACCTTTTTTTGCATTTGTTCTCAGTCACCAGTAGTACTCATTCACAACCCATACACCAATAAGGAGTGCAATATGAAGCGCTTCGCAATGCTACTGCTCCCGCTGCTTATCGCGGCCCTTGCTTTTGGCGCCTCGGATGTGCGCAAAGCAAAGATCGCGGAAGAGCGTGCAGTTGCCAGAACCGGCGCATCGACCGGTCTGGAATCTGTCAACGCAGGCTGGCTGCGGATCTCCCCCGAGCCGTCAGGTCATGACTATCGGGGTATCACGCTGAGCCCCGCCGGCGCGATCTGGGTGACCGGCTTCAGCACCACGAGCAATCTGGACTACGTCTGGCGCTCGGATAATGGCGGTGCGACCTGGACCAAGAAACAGGTCCTGAACGGCGAAGGCATCACCGAAGTGGCCGTCGTGAACGAGACCACCGCGGTGTTCGGCGATTTCAACGGCAAGCTCTATCGCACCACGAACTCGGGTCAGAAATGGGACTCGGTGTGGTCCTACTCTGTGCCGGGAACAGGATGGATGAACGGCGTCAGGATGATCGGGCAGGACAGCCTTATCGCCATCGGTGACGCGGACGATCAGGGCTTCATGATCGCGCGCAGCTTCGACGGTGGAAGCACCTGGACCCGTGCCACGAACCTTCCGGATTCATTGAAGGAAGCGGGTGCCTACGCATCCTATTCGACGTATCGTCAGGCCCTCGACGTCGTGGGCAAGACGATCTGGGTCGCTGCATACTTCGGATCCACCCGCAATGGCCGTATCGTGAAATCGACGGACGGTGGCGACACGTGGACGAGCTGGCAGGTCGATCTGACCGGCGGCACGACCAACAACTATCGTCTGCGGTCCCTCAACTTCATGGACGCCGACCTCGGGTTCGGAGCGGACAATCAGATCGCCTCAAGCAATGACCACTGGCTCCACAAGACGACCAATGGTGGTACGACCTGGGGTGACACGCTGAATGTGGAACCTGCGGTCGCTCACGCGAGTGCCAAGGTCCGCTCCGCGAAGCCTATCCGCGGTACGAACACCGTCGTTGCGGTCGGTTGGGCGGTCACCGGTCTTGTCTCCAAGGTCTGGATCTCCGGCGACAAGGGCGTGACCTGGTCGAACCTGCATCCTGGCACGACCGGTATCCTGACGAACAGCGCATGGCGTTCCGCTACGGAAGGCTATGTGATCGGCAACGGGGTCGTCCTGAAGTATTCAGCGAAGAACGTCCGTGCCGTCACGTTCATGCTGAACACGTCAACGGTGCCTGACACCCTGCCGGTGGCAGGCTCCACGCTCCAGATGCGCGGCGGCGTCAATCACGCCGGCGGTTTCTCTCCGATCACCTGGGGTAACGATGCCCAGAACAACATGACCAGGATCGGTGGCGACTACTGGAAGAAGACCGTCTACATGCAGGTCGGCGATACGCTCCGGTACAAGTATGTTGTCGCGTACGCAACAGGAACCGGCTGGGAAGGTGGCGTTGTGCCGGCGAACTATCCCTCGGCCACGAACGGTGACCGCTCGTTCGCCGTCCCCGACCAGGATACGACGGTGAACGTCGAATTCTGGAACAACGGCGCGGGAACGCGTCCGCAGTATTTCCGTCCGTGGACAGCAGCAGCCGACTCGTACTTCACGGTGTACTTCCGCGTGAACATGAACGGCGTCATCTCGGGCGGCACCTATGGCTACAACGGCGACAAGGATACCATCGCAGTGCGTGGCGGCGGTTCGGCAGGCAGCGACCTGGATTGGGGACGTTCCTCATTCCTCACGCGTGAAGCCCCGCCGTCGAACGGCGACGGCTACACCAGCCCCGCGAACTCGTTCTGGTCGGCCGGTCTCAAGATCAAGAAAGCCGGACTCACCGAAGGTGCGACGATCGGCTTCAAGTATCTCATCGGTTCCGACTGGAATCGTCCCGTGACCGGAACGAAGGCCGACGAAGCTGTGGACCGCAACTTCAAGGTTCCGCAGGGCTTCAGGGATACGACGCTTGCGTGGGTGTACTTCAACAACGAGACCCCGACCGTGCGGGCGAACCCCGACACGATCAAGATCACGTTCCGTGCGAACCTGGCCCAGGCAGCTGCCAACGGCGGGTTCAACGTCACGACCGATACGCTGTATGTCCGTACCGGGTACTTCAACACGACCAACGAATCGGGCCGCAGCAAGATGATGGTCCGCCTCTCCGGTACCGTGTTCCAGGTGTCCGATACGATCATCACCGCGAAAAAGAAGATCATGGATTATCAGTACTACACCGTCCGCGATGGTCAGGAGTATCGCGAGTCCTATTACAACTTCTTCTATACGGGACCGGTGCCGTCCGAAGCTGAACGCCGCCAGGTGATGATCGATTCGCTCGCATCGAAGACCGTGGCTCAGGTCGTGCTCGATACGGCGACCTCGATCACCGTTGCCCGCCGCCAGCCTGTGTTCTCGAACGGACGCAAGCTTGCCCGCAAGGTGAACGTGAAGTGGGAAGTGGACCTCCGTCCGGCATACTACCAGGTGAAGCTGGGTGGCGATTCGCTGTCCGACATCCAGGGCACCTACACGATCCATACCTCCGAAGTCGACTCCATCATGAAGTGGGGCGTCTGGATCAACGGTCCGGCAGCTGGTGGCTGGAGCAACGACGGTGGCGATTGGGGCCTTCCGCTTGCCAGCAATCTGCTGAAGAAGCTGTATGATAACGGCACCAACGGCGACCGTGTCGCCGGCGACTCCATCTTCACGCGTCAGATCCTTGCATCACCGGACAGCATCGCGATCGGCACGAAGGACCGTGTCGGCCAGACGTTCAAGTTCGGTATCCGTGGTGGTGACAACGAAGGCGGCAAGGGCGGGTTCGGTAACAACCACAATGAGAACATCGTGGACACCGATACCATCTATACCCTGAACAGCCAGTTCGGTAGCATCAACCCGGCATTCTACGATGCATGGGATTATGATCTCCGCAAGCCCAAGCTGCCGACGAGCGTGTTCGATGCGGACAAGCCGCTGGTGTACGAGCTTGCACAGAACTATCCGAACCCCTTCAACCCCACGACGAAGATCGAGTACTCCATCCCGCTGCAGTCGCAGGTGGAGCTGAAGGTCTACAACGTGGTCGGTCAGGAAGTGGCAACGCTGGTGAATGAGGTCCAGAAGTCCGGTATCCACAATGTGAAGTTCAGCGCATCGAACTTCGCCAGTGGCGTGTATTTCTACCGGTTGGTCGCTGGGAACTTCGTCAGCGTGAAGAAGATGGTGCTGGTGAAGTAGGGGCGTCACATCGATGCCCGGGAAGGCGGTTCCGGCTCCTCCGGAGCCGCCTTCTTTTTTTTCCAGGAACAACGCAGCGGACCGAGTACCAGCCCTACCATGATCCGGATCATCATCCTTCTCCTGCTTGCTACCTGCAGCGCGGCCGCACAGTCCGGTGCTGCAGACAATGCGATCATCGCGCGGGCAGGACACGCATTCATCTCCGAACGGGAGTTCGTCGAGCGCTTTGAACTGACGCCGGGACTCTACCGTCATCGAAAACCGCAACTGGAAGCCGAAAAGCTCGAGATGCTGTATTCGATGGTGGCCGAGAAACTCCTGGCCCAGGAGGCCTCGG